>DASRCF010000086.1:0-46364 GCA_035653255.1 Chloroflexota bacterium | reverse complement strand
TCTCGATGAAGCTTACCGTGGCCACCTGTCAGTTTCCCGTGGACGCCGACATCGGCCGGAACTGCGACCACACGCTCCGCCTGATGCGGACGGCGAAGGCACGAGGGGCGACAGTGGCACACTTTTGTGAGTGCAGCCTCTCCGGCTATGCCACGGCGGACATCGAATCGACGGCCGCCATCGACTGGGATCTCCTCAGTAGTGCCTCAAACCGAGTGCTGGAGGCTGCGTCCCAGTTGGGCATCTGGGTCATCTTTGGCTCGACCCACCGGCTGTCCGGCTCGCATAGGCCGCACAACAGCCTCTTTATCGTCGATCCCCGGGGCGCCATCATCGATCGCTACGATAAGCGGTTCTGTGCCGGTGCAGATGAGAACAGCGGGGAGCTGGCCCAGTACAGTCCGGGTGACCACACCTCTGTCTTCTCAATTGAGGGCATTCGTTGCGGAACCTTGGTCTGCCACGAATACCGATACCCGGAGCTGTACCGCCAGTACAAGCAGCTGGGTGTTCAGCTCGTGTTTCACTCGTTCCACGCGGCCCACGTTTCGCCTGAGAGCGCGGAGGCCGGCCGCGCCTACGTCGGCTCGAGCCGCGGCTTCGGAGCTGGGGCCAGCCTACCCGAGATCACGATGCCGGCAACCATGAAGGCTGCGGCGGCCGCCAACCACCTCTGGATCAGCTGTCCAAACAGCTCTGCCAGAGAGAGCTGTTGGCCCAGCTTCTTCGTTCGACCTGATGGGGTGATTACCGGGAGACTCAGGCGGCACATGACGGGGATGCTGATATCGGAGGTCGATACGGAGCAAGACCTCTATGACTCGACCGCCGCTTGGCGGGATCGCGCCATGCGAGGAATCCTGCACAGCGGAAACCTGGTACAGGACCGCCGTTCGAGAGTGCGAACAGAACTGTAGCATGTGGTTTAGCACTCCGTGATACGATACTTTCAGTCCGCCGGTCGCTGAGATTTTCCGGCGCAGCCCCAGATTTCGATGCCGCTGACGTCTCAAGTCTTCAACCGCCAACTCCAAGATGTCTTGGAGAGCGATGGTGAGGAGCAATGGCCGAAGCTGTAGCCCTACCCAAGAGTGCCAAGGCCGGAGGTTTGGAGCGGGAAGGACGCCACATCATCGTCCTCCGCCTCTTAACGGGACTGACTTGCCTTGGCTACCTCGCGATGGCCGTCGGTGCCATGATGTTCTTCCAGCAGGGAGATGTGCTCCAGAACTCCTTCATCGCCAACCAAGTGGCGCTCGGACACATTCAGGTCTACGACTACTTTGCTCATACGCACCGCCTGCGCGGCACAAAGACCACCATGCCGCCGCTCTCGTACCTGCTCGACGGGGCTTATCTGAAGCTTCTGCTCTTGCTACGCCTGGATCCCATCGCCCCCACGCCCGGGCGCATGTTTCACTACCTGTTCGGCCACTCCGGAGGACCGAGGTTCTGGCTGGGTATGATCCTAATCAAGCTCCCCTTCGCTTTGACCCTGGTGGGCGCGGTGCCGTTGGTACTCATGTTGGTGAAAGACCGGCTGTCCTCCCGTGTGGGCTTGATCCTGTGGCTTACGTCACCGGCCGTTATCGTGTCGGTGTTGATGCAGACGCAGAACGACATCTTTCCGGCGGTGTCGACCCTGGGCGCCCTGGTCGCGTTTCAAAGGCGGCGATTGATTTGGGGCATGCTGCTGCTGGGCCTGGCAGCGGCGTTCAAAAACTACGCCCTCTTGCTCGTGCCGCTGACAGCCCTTTTGCTGTCACACAGAAGGCCGCTCGACGTGATGAAGCTCGGTCTGGCGGGCATCCTCCCTCCCGTCCTCATAGTGCTGCCATTTTGGAACTCCATATTCGTCCAACGCGTGCTCCAGGCCCATGATGGGTCCTCGATTCTGGCCGCCAATGGATACGAGCGCTATCCTCTGCACCTCTTTCTGGTAGCCTACGCCGCCCTGCTCCTCCTGGCGTGGATTGCAGCTCGGAAGCCGCGTCAAACGGAGGATATCGCCGCCCTATGGGTGCTGACGCTCCTCACGGTGTTCCTCTTCTCCTTCTGGTTCTCGCAGTGGCTCGTCTGGCTGGTGCCGATGGTGCTCTTGCTGGCGGCCGGGGACATGCTCCTGCTCGGTCTATGGAGCAGCATCAACGTGTGGCTGCTCGTCGACAATATCGTCAACTCGGGGAGCCAGCTCGACGGAGGCATGCTGCTTCCTATCTTCGGCCAGAGCTTCGGCCGTCACATCTGGGGGAAGCTGTACATCTACGGCTGGCATCTCGGAATGGCGACCCACGACGCGGTCTTCATGTTCGAAATGGCGCTGTTCGCGGCCTTGGCCGTCAGGGCCATTCAGTGGCTCGTGGCGCGGCGATCTGCAGTGCCGCAATTGATACCACTGACAAAGCATCCGCACTGGGCCGCTCTGATCAGTGTCTTGGGTTTGGTCTGGATGGGCCCGTATGTGGCTGTAATGTTCATTCAGCACTACGTGCATTAATCCCGGCTCGGTCTTCGTCTGACCGGGAAAGCAAAACGAGGCCCTCGAATCGAGGGCCTCGAATACTTTCCCGGGGTCCTTAGACGGTTTTCTTGACCGGAATCGTCTTGACCCGGGCGTTCTGAGCCTTGGGGATGCTGATGCTGAGGATGCCGTTGGTATAGGTTGCCTCGGCGTTCTCTCCCATGACCTCAGCCGGTAGGGTGAAGGTCTGCGAGAACTCACCCGAGGGAAGCCCGTGCCAGATGTAGTTGGCATTCTCGACGTTCTCTTGCTCGTACACGCCCTTGATGCGCAGATCGCGCTGCACCGCGTTGATCTCGAGCTTGTCGGCATCCAGGCCCGGCAGCGCCACCTGCACGATGTAGTGGTCCGCCGTCTCGATCAGGTTAGCGGGCACCCCAGTGGTCGGATTGAACCAGTGGTCCATCGCCGAGGGGGCGAAGAAACTGCCCTCGAGAAGCTGGTCGATGAGCGAACGCGTCGGTACCATGTCGGGTCGGCTGTAGCGGGTCAAAGTGTTTGCCATAGTTCGTACCTCCATGAAGATAGTGCTACGACGAACGCTTCATGATTTGCCTTCGTCTATCGGGTTCTCTCGAACCCTTCACTTACTTCATAGCATGTCCTGCCACTTTTGTCAAGTACCTTTAGTCTTGAAGTAGCAAGTAAGTTGTAGCTATCAGCTAAGGGACTTTGATACCATGACCATAAAGGTTGTCTGATCTCGGCGGCGCGCCGAGAGTCAGAAATGCTTGGCCACCTTGACGGCCATAGTCGCTACGCCAGGCGCGTACCTACTTCCTGTCGGGTGGTGGAACCGCAGGAAGACCCGCTTCCACCCAAGCTGTCATCCCTCCGGAAACGTTGGCCGCGTTCGACAGTCCCCGCCGTTCGAGCAGAGCGGCCGCGATGGCGCTCCGGACGCCCGATTCGCACACCGTTGCCACCAATGCGGCCTGGGGAAGCGGAACCCCTAGATCCATGATGCGATGGTACGGCAGCAGCTGCGCCCCCTCGACGACTCCCTGCTTCCACTCGGACGGTTCCCGAACGTCGAGGACCGCGACGTCGTCCCGCCCCAGATGGAAGCTGAGATCCCGGGCAGAAATGGTCGGAATAGAGGCGACCTCTCGTCCCGATTCGATCCAGTCCTCGAAACGCAGAAAGCCGCGCAGCTTCTCGAACCCAACCGCCCGCAGCCCATTCACCGCAGCCCGGCAGTCGTCGTCTCCCTGGGAAACCAACACCAGCTCCGTGTCAACCGCCACCACGAAACCCGCTCGGGTGCCGAACTGAGAACCCGAAACCGGAACATGGACGGATCCCGGGATGTGGAGGCAGAGGTAATCGTCGGATGGGCGGACGTCGAGTCGGAGGATCGAGTCATCCAGGGCCGATACGTCCTCCGGTGAGAGGCGCGCTGGAAAGTCAGCTCTGCTGTTGAGTGGCCCGCGATTGAGAGCCACAACTCGTTCCATGTTTGGTGGTCGCTGCGGAAGATCCCGGTTCATGAAGGCGACGAAGGCTTCCGGCTCGGCGACGGTAAGCGCGGCGTTGTATCTCCGCTCGTAGCCCAATGTCGTGCCCGAGACGTGACTGTCGACGCGCCCGCAGAGCGAGCCGGCGAGGTGTGCGGGATAGACCTGCGTGAATTCGGGCAGGGTCAGCAGCTTCTCGTGCAAGCTCTGAAACAGCAGCTCGGCCCCCTGGATTCCATCAACCGCCAGATCTGGCCGGGCGACGTCTCCCACCAGCAGACTATCTCCGGTCATCACGAGCCACGGATCGGCGCCCCTTGCCCCGTCCTCAACAGCCAGCGCTATGTGCTCGGGTCGGTGTCCCGGCGTGTGCAGGACGTGCAGTGACACCTCGGCCAGCCGGATGACGTCGCCATCTCTCAGGCTGCGATGGGGGTACTCGACGTCCGCGGACTCGTGAATGTAGATCGGGGCGCCGGTTGCCTCGGCCAGTCTCCCGTGCCCCGAGACGTGATCGGCATGAGTGTGGGTCTCCACAATACCCGACACCGTGAACCCTTGCGTGTGAATCACCTCGAGATAGGGCTCGATCTCCCATCGAGGGTCGACGATCAAACAGGTCTGTTCACTCGAGGAGGCCACGATGTAGGATGCGCAACCCAGGTCCTGGTCAACGATTTGCTGGAAGAACACCCATGGCCTCCACGCCGTCTTGGTCCGACCGGTCTATGCTAGACCCGCGACACGAGCTTCCGGCAGGACTCCTGCCCCTCGCATGACAACCATTTGCCAGACTGAGACGTGAGCCGCCATGTACTGGATGTTGAGACCCGAAGCCGTGAGGAGCTGCGGGACATCACCGGCCCTGTGAGCAGATTGGTTCAAGATGAGGGGCTGGATGATGGTCTGTGCGCGGTCTACTGCTCGCACACCACCTGCGGGCTCACGATCAACGAGAATGCCGACCCCGACGTCAAGCGCGACATACTGCATGCCCTGTGTCGATTCGTTCCCCGGGAGGATCCGGCATATCGTCACGCGGAGGGCAACTCGGCGGCGCATGTCAAGGCCAGTCTGATGGGGTTCTCGCTCCTGATTCCGATCTCGGGAAGAACTGTCGCGCTGGGTCGGTGGCAGGGTATCTATCTATGCGAGTTCGACGGTCCCCGGCGTCGCCGCCTCTACGTCGATCTGATGCGTTCGTAACCTTGTGGCTGCCTATCGGTTCTCCGTCGACTGTCCGGTGCCGGCCGATCAGCTCTTCGCCATGCTGACCGACTTCAGCGACAGCAGGCCGGACTACTTCCCCAATCTCAGCCGTAAGACCTACCAAGTCTTGGAGCGGCATGACGGCGTAGCCGTGGTCAGGGAGGGAGCGGGGCCATTCTGGACCATCGAACGCTACGACTTCTCAGCCCCAGGACGGATATGGTCGGTCGTGCAGGACTCCAACGTCCTGGCTCCAGGCGGGATGATCGACATGCGCATCAAACCTCAAAATGGCCGCGGGTCCACCATAGAGGTGAACATCGAGCGCCGGTTCGTGGGTTGGCGAGGCGGCGTGATGAGGTTCAGCATAGCCACGCGGGGTGGAGGAACGCGGTTTTTCCGCTGGCAGCTGAAGCGGTCCCTAGTCGCCATTATGTCGGCACGTCGCCGGCAAACTCTCAATCGTGGGCGCTAAGCGACTCCGGCTCGGGCTCCGTGGCGCTGCCGGACTCGCTCTATTGCTGCTGACCCCGGCTGGACTGCTTCCGCATCAGGGGGCGCCGGCTCTAGCCGCCAAACCGGCAAAGGGCGGGAAGGCGATCGTCGGGTACTACGCCGACTGGGACAACTACTGCAGCGCCTGCCTGTCGCTAACCCGGGTTCCCTTTGGGCACCTCTCAGCCCTGATCTTTGCATTTGCTGACGCCTCCAAGGATTCCTGCGCGCTGCGGACCGGTGACGCCACCCGCGACTTCCCCATCCTTCGCCGCGCCCGGCGACGCTACCCGCGCCTCCAGGTCCTGTTGTCGGTCAACAGCAGTGGATCCGGGTCATCGTTTGCCGATGCCGTGTCCTCAGGTCGACGCATCGACCGCCTGGTGGCGAACTGCGACCGGGTAATCAGGTCCAGCCACGTGTTCTCGGGCGTGGATATCGACTGGGAAGGTCCACACACCAGCCGTGAGAGGCGCGAGTACACGGCCCTGATCCGGGCCTTTCGCCGACGGCTCGGTCGTGCCGCTCCCGTCACCGCCGCCGTTTCCACCTACTTCAACATCGATTGGAAACACGTCGGCCCGCTGCTCAGCTGGATTAACCTCATGACCTACGACTTCCACGGCCCATGGGGGGACAGGGTCACCGACTTTCTGGCGCCGGTCCGGGCTAACCCGCGTGATCCCGAGTACAAACACGGCTACTCCGTGGTCGGCAACCTGGACCGCCTGATTCATCACGACGGCGTGCGACCCGGCAAGGTTATGCTCGGGATTCCTTTCTACGGGCGAGGCTACGCCGGGGTCCGTCCCAGGAATCGCGGCCTCTATCAACCCTACTCCGGACCGACGAGTTTCGGGACCATCGGTCCGGGCGTCTTTGAGTATCGAGATCTTGTCGCCCATTACATCGGCAAGGAGGGTTATCGTCGGTACGGGCCGGACCGCTACTCGCAGGAATCGTGGCTCTACCGGCCCGGAAAGCGAGGTGGCATCTTCATCAGCTTCGATGCACCATCCACCATCCGTGCCAAGGTGGCGCTCATCCGGTCCTACCACCTCGCCGGAGCCATGGTGTGGGACCTTGCGGACGATACCCTGAATCCCAAGACCAGCCTGCTCACGGCTCTGGCCCGGAGCCTCAGATAGGAGGCCGACAACCCAGTCCGTGTGGCAGCTAGACGTCGGTTCCCGGCGGGACCAACTCGTCTATCCGGCGCAGATGCTCCTCTGGAATTCTGACCTCGACGGCCTTCAAGTTGTCCTCTAGCTGAGACATGATTCGAGGGCCGATGATCGGCGCCGTGATGGCCGGGTTCATCAGCGTCCACGCCAACGCGTATTGAGCCAGATTCACACCGATCTCCTCCGCCATCGGAATCAGCTGCTCGACGAGCTCAAGCTTCCGTCTGCCGGACTCAGACTCCGGACTGTCGATGAAAGGGTCGCTGCGGCCGGCACGAGACTGCGGGTCGACGGGCTGATTGCGGCGGTACTTTCCGGCGAGCCAGCCACGGTTGAGCGGGCTCCATGGAATGACGCCCGTGCCGTACTTGACGCACACCGGCAGGACATCCTTCTCAATAGCCCGCACAAAAATGCTGTATGGAGGCTGCTCGCACTCGAATCGGACCAGATTGTAGCGATCGGAAACCCAGTAGCTCTCCACGAGCTCCCAGGCCGCAAAGGTGGAACTGCCGATGTAACGAACCTTCCCGTCGCGTACCAGCTGGTCCAGTGCCCGCAGCGTCTCTTCAATCGATGTGTCTGGGTCCGGGCGGTGGATCTGATAGAGGTCTATGTAGTCCGTCTGGAGGCGGCGCAGGGAATTCTCGACCTCTCTCAGGATGTGGACGCGGCTATTGCCGCGGTCGTTTGGTCCCGGACCCCGTACACCGTGGACCTTGGTGGCCAGAATGACTTCATCGCGCCGGCCCCGCAGAGCCTTGCCCACGATCTCTTCGCTCTCGCCGTCGCTGTAGACGTTGGCGGTGTCGACGAAGTTGATGCCGGCGTCAAGTGCCCGATGGATGATTCGGACAGAGTCTTCGTGATCGGGATTGCCCCGCTGTCCGAACATCATGGTTCCCAAGCAGAGCGGGCTCACCTTCACGCCGGTACGTCCCAGAGTTCGATATTCCACTACTCTCTCCTCTCACAGTCTTCTCGATTATCCCAGGAATACTCTCGATTCCCGCGACATTCAGTCCCGCTGGACTTGACCGTCGAGGCAAGCCGGGTCGACACCGCACGCCTCTCGCACCTTGCCCGGGGCGTCACGCCTCTCCGGGTCTGACGTTTTCCCTCGACGGATCTGGCCGCGTCACAAAGGATGCGTCTCGATGCACCACGTGCTTCGGTTCTTGAGGCAACTCAATAAGGGTCGTGCGCAAGAACGTGTGGTAGAGGTCGAGCTGTCTAAGGTCTGGAAGCGAGACCCAGCGAAACACGATCGGCGTCTCGCTCTCCCATCCATAGAACTCCGCCCAGCGGACCAGGTGAGCGAATGGCTCTAACGACATGAGGAAGTGGAGCCCGACTTCGTGCTGCTCTCTGCCCTCAAACGTGAAGAAGTTCTCGACCACCCAGACCAGACGTTCGACACCAACGGAGCAGCCCGTCTCCTCTTGCATCTCTCTCCGCGACGCCTCCGCTGCCGGCTCCAGCATCTCCACTCTTCCACCGGGCAGGCACCAGCAATCGTGCTCCTCAAACCGTTGCAGTAGGACTACCTGGCCAGGAACGGCGACGCCGGCGACTCGGAATACGAATGCAGCAAGACCCTGGATGAGCCAGATCATACGAATCCAGAGGTGCGAGCGGACCTGTCGTGTTGTGGCCTTAAGGGTCGTGCGTCGCTGCGACTCGGGCTGCCGTCATTTTGGGCTGCGTCCGGCAGTTCTGAACACTGAAATCCGGGCTTTTCTCGATGGATACCGTAGGGTCCGATGCTGCGCGGTTTCCGTAAACCCATGGACCGGGCAGCTCTCCTGACATTGGTAGACTTGTCAGAACCCTGAACCGATGGTGCCCGATGTTTAACTGGCTAAATGCCCTGGCGGCCGACGTACTTGAAGGCGACATCCTCTTCGTGGTGGCGGTGACCCTCTTGCTCTCGTGGCTGTGCTGGCGGGCGTACGACCACTTCCTCAACCATCGCAAGCTCCCCAGGGTGAGCCGGTTTTTCGGCCTGTGCGTACAGATCGGGGTCACGCTCATGCTCGAGCGGCTGTATGAGTTCTCACGTGCCAACATCATCGTCGGCCAGCTCACGGCGACGGCCTACTCGAACGGATACAAGCTGCTGGACTTCGAGATCGACCACGGATTCTTCGTGGAAGCCCGAATCGAGAGGTTCTTCTGGCCCGATAGCCTTCTGATGCACAGCGTCGACGTCTTCTACGGTTTGGCCCACCTCTTCGTGACTCTCGGGTTCCTCATTTGGCTCTACCTGCGGCGCAACAGCAGCTTCAGCTTCGTCCGCAACCTGTTCTATCTGTCGACGGCGATCGCGCTGATGGTGTACATGGTCTTCCCCACTGCGCCCCCGCGCATGTTTACCAACTACGGCTTCCTCGACCCCAGCCAGGCTCTCGGCTTCACGGCTGCCGGCGGGGCGCAGCTCACCTCCTACACGTACAATCCATTCGCCGCCATGCCCAGTCTTCACCTGGTCTACGCCCTCATCGTCGGCCTCTCGCTGGTGGTCGTGGGACGTCGGTGGTGGATCAGGGCGATCGGCGCTGTCTACCCGGCGGTGATGCTGGCCGTGATCCTCATCTCGGCCAATCACTGGATACTCGATGCCGCCGGTGCGGTGGTCGTGGTGGCCGTCAGTGCAGGCATCCTGGCGGCCGGACGTCGCTCGGCCAGCTGGCTCCGTGCCGGAATGAGTCGCCGCCCGCCCCTTGCCGGGACGCAGTCGCCAGGTTGACAGGTCAGCCGGTAACAACTAGTCTATCTCAGAAGCCTTGCCTGCTTCAACGGCGATTCCATAGGATAGGTGATCGATAGCATATGAGCGTTTTCCGACGAATGAACACCATATTCGGGGCCAAGATGAACAAGGTCCTGGATAGAGCCGAAAATCCCAACGAGACGTTGGACTACTCCTACCAGAAGCAGCTGGAGCTGCTTCAGAACGTCAAGCGGGGCTTGGCCGAGCTCGTGACCTCCAAACGTCGCACCCAGCTCGAGGCGGACAAGTTGCGGGCTGAGTCGCAGAAACGTGAGGACCAGGCACGGCAGGCACTCTCGGCGGGACAAGAGGATCTCGCCCGCGAGGCGCTGCAGCGCAAGCAGGTCATCGACGACCAGCTCAACGGTCTGAGCCAGCAGATTGCCGGCTTGGAGGAGCAGCAGCAGAAGTTGACCGATGCCCAGGAGCGTTTGCAGGCCAAAATCGAGTCCTTCCGCACTCAGAAAGAGGTCATCAAGGCGCAGTACAACGCCGCCAACGCGCAGGTGAAGATCGGCGAGGCGGCGACGGGCATCTCGGAAGAGTTCGCCGACGTGGGACTCGCCGTCCAGCGCGCCCAGGACAAGACCCAGCAGCTCCAGGCGAGGGCCGGTGCGATCGACGAGCTGATGGATTCAGGCGCCTTGACCGACTACACCAGCAACGAGGACGACCTCGATCGAAAGCTCAAGCAGCTCGACCAGGGAAACTCTGTCGACCTGCAGCTGGAGCAGATGAAGGAACAGATGGGATTGCCATCGCCCGGTGCCCAACCAAAGCTGACCGAGGGTGAGCCCGAGCCGGCACAGGCGCAAGGGAAGGCTCCCGACGCATGATCGTCCGCATCCAGGGGGGCGAAGGGCAGTATGAGCTCGACCAGGACGCTCGGCCTATTCTCGAGGACCTCGACCGGCAGCTCTACGACGCGGTTCAGGGTGATGACGCGGAAGCCTTCGCGGGCAAGCTCAGTGCCCTCGTGGACTACGTCATCAACAACGGGACCGAAGTGCCCGACGAGCAGGTGGTGGGATCGGACCTGATCCTGCCGCCTTCGGACATCACGCTCGACGAAGCCAAGCGCCTCTTCACTGACGAGGGCTACCTGAAACCGGTGGAAGCTTAGCCCACCACTCCCTCGTTGCAGCAACTGCAGCCCACGTGAGCACGGTATCTCGATCGGCATGAGAAACTCTCGTGCCCCAAAGCCGATCATGAGGCTGCCCGAGTGTCAACAGGTACTTGGGCTCGCAAAACTCCACGAGAAGACGTCCAGCTTGGCGCCTTCCGTCGCGGCAGCCGTGAACGGTGGTAGTCAATCTAAGGGGCGATGGCCTGCCACCTGTTAGTGCAGGTCAGGAGGCCGGTCGGGCGACGACGTCCACGTGAACCGCGGTCGCCACGGCGACCGTACGATACAGCGGTCAGCGGCCTTTGAAGGCCTCCACCAGTTGCTCCGCCTGCTCCTGGTCGGGCCCGAAAAGCTCGAGGTGGAGGTCGACACGGTCGAAGAAGGTCGGGTCTTCAGGCCTGCGGAAGGCTTCGATTGTGGCTACCGCCTGCTCGAGCTTCACACCCTGTTGCTCGGCGAACATCTCCATCTGATGTACGGCACAGGACGAGATGCCGGACAGGAAGGCGTCGATCGGAGTTATCTCCTCGTCGGGTCCGTGTGCGCTGTCGATGACGAAGTGGTGACTTCTCACCTGGTTGAGAGCCCTCAGCGGCACTCGCGTTGAGGTGGAGCGGACCCGGTTGACCAACGGCTTCTCGTTCATGGCGCCTCCCACCTCACATTAGCGCCCAAGCAACGAATCAGGGCGTCAGCTCCCTGACGGTGGGGGCGGATTCTCCCCTCGAGCGTCGGGCCACGCCGGGTGAGCCTGGAGGGTGGCCCGCAGCTCATTCAGAGCCCGGCTCAAAGACCGGATCTCCTCGGCCAGGGACATCATAGAGAGGGGCGTCTCCTGAGGCTCGGCACTTGCCGGCTCCTTGCCGGCAGCCTCGGGCGGTGACGGAGAGGGTTGAGCAGCTGCACCGGTCGCCCGATCTGACCCAACCAGAACGGAGGCCAACGACGCGGCCAGATAGGTGAAGGCAGCCACTCCATACATGTCCAGTAGAATGGCGACGACCTTTCCGCCGGTGGTCGTCGGGTAGAAGTTGGACCCAACAGTGGTCAGTGTTGCCGCCGCCCAATACAGTGCGTTGCCGAAATTTCCGATGTTGGCGCCATGCACGCCGATCTCGCTTATCCCCACTAGCTCCGCGGCCATCAGGACCACGCCCACGCTGACCAGGGAGAGCTGCCCCAGATGCCGGCGCCGCAGGATTCTGATAAACGCGGTTGAGTTGCGTCCCCCGCTCAGGGCCAGCCGCGCGGTCAGAAGGCCGCGGGTCAGGGATATCAAGCGGAGGGCGGTCAGCACGCGCAAAACCGGAATGACCACCACTACCGCCAGCAGCCAATTCGCCTTAAGAAACCTGAGCTTGTCCGAGGCGAGGAGGAGCTGCGTCAGGAATTCAGCGGCGATGAATGCCCAAAGAGCCCACCCCAAAACCGTGACCTGGTACTCTGACTGGCGATTGACACTTCCCATGAGCTCCATAACGGCGAACAGCAGCAGCACCAAGGAAGCCAGGGCAACCGGAAGCTGGAGGAAGCGGCGCAGCCTCGCTCGAATCTCTTCCCTGATATCCGGATCCCGGAACCACTCAGGGAGCGGAAGTTCCTTTGTTGTCGTCGCCATACCTTACCTCCTCATGGACGTGATTGAAGAAGCATAGGGTGTCGCTCCCGGCAGCCCGTTGAGCCGTCACGACTGAGGAGCGGTGACCGAGCGCCAAGCGAAGTCTAGGCTACGGCGCCACTGCTTCCTTTCAACATGTCCTGGATTCCGGTGTCCAAGCTCATGTACTCGGCCAGCGCCTGCTGCCATGGACGCAGAGTCAGGCCGCGATGACTGGCACGGAGGTTCCTGAGGGCCGAGCGGCCGGGACGTCGGGCGAGGGCGGGATAAGAGGACGCCTCATGAACCAGTCCGGGGTCAAACCCACCAAGCTCTCCGATGCAACGAGCCCACTCGTATCGGGAGGCGGCGCCCTCGTTCATGAGGTGGAAGATCCCTGTCATTCGCTTCTGCGCCAGGCCGACCAGAGCCGGTGCGAGATCGCGGGCCCAGGTCGGATTGGAGATTTGGTCCACCACCATTCCCATCTGCGTTCCCTGGCTGAGCCCATCGACCACCCGACGGACGAAGTTGTTCGGTCCGCTGCCGTAGAGCCATGATGTCCTCACGATGGCGTGACTCGGACATAGCTGCTCGACACATTCCTCGGCATCCAGCTTGGTCTTGCCGTAGACGGAAAGAGGATGGACCGCGGCGTCCTCGGCGTTGTCCTGCTTGGTCCGTCCGTCGAAGACGTAGTCCGTGCTCAAGGCGATGAGGTGGATGCCCAGTGCACCGCAGACTGTGGCTATGTTCCGTGTTCCAATAGTGTTGACCCTACGGGCCGAGGCGGGGTCCCGCTCGCACGCATCCACGTCCGTCTTGGCCGCACAATGGAAGACCACATCGAGGCTGGATCGCGTCAGCCGCGTCCATACCAGCGATTCGTCCGTGATGTCCAGAGTCGATTTGCCGGCGGCAATCGCCTTGGGCATCAGCCTCGCCAGCTCCACCCCGAGCTGTCCCTCTGCACCCGTGATCAGGGCCTTCATGCGCGCGCCGTCTCCAGCCGTTCGCCGTACTGTCCGGCATAGTAGGTGTCAAAGGCAGTGGACCGGCAGGACCTCCACCATGATTCGTGTGCCCTGTACCACTCCACCGTGGCCCCCAAACCATCCGCAAACGAGACCGCGGGCGACCACCCGAGCGAGTGCAGCTTGGAGCAGTCGAGCGCGTATCTCCGGTCGTGGCCAAGACGGTCGACAACGTGGCGGATGATGGCGGGATCGGCGCCTGTCAGTCGCACGATCGCGTTGACGACCTCCAGATTCGGGCGCTCCAGCTCAGACCCGATGTTGTATATCTCGCCTGGCTGGCCACTCTCGAGCAGTAGCATCAGCGCCCGGCAGTGATCGTCCACAAATAGCCAGTCCCGCTCCTGCATTCCGTCGCCATATACGGGCAGAGGTAATCCCTCGAGGGCATTGGTGATGAACAGGGGAATCAACTTCTCAGGATACTGAAATGGCCCGTAATTGTTGGAGCAGCGGGTGATGATGGCGTCGAGTCCATAGGTGTGGACGTAGGCCTGCACCATGAGGTCTCCTGCCGCTTTCGAGGCGGAATACGGACTGCGCGGCCGGAGAGGAGCCGTTTCGTCGGAACGCAGGGGCGCCGCAATGTCGCCATACACCTCGTCGGTGCTGATCTGCACGTGGCGCACTCCCTTCGTCCGAGCCGCGTCGAGAAGTGTCCGCGTGCCCTCGACATCGGTGCGCACGAAATCACCCGAGGCCTGAATGGAGCGGTCGACATGCGTCTCCGCGGCGAAGTTGATGATCGCGTCCACGTCCCCAATGAGGTCATGGACCAACGACGCATCGCAAATGTCTCCCTGAACGAAGTGCAGCCGGCCGTCCTCGTCTAGACCGGCAAGGTTCTCACGGTTGCCGGCGTAGGTCAGCTTATCCAGGACTGTGACTGAGATATCGGCGCGGCCGGCCAGGGCCAGACGGACGAAGTTGGAGCCGATAAAGCCGGCTCCGCCCGTCACCAACAATCGCATCAGGTTCTCCCGCAGTACCCGCTTTCCCGGGCTCCGTCAAAAAAGCATCAGCATCATGATAGCGGGGGATGATGAGTTTCGAGTTTCGAGTTTCGAGTTTCGAGCTGAGGTTTCGAGTGAGGGGCCGAATGGTAGTGCCACTGGCTGCCCGTAGCATGTCGCCGGTCTAAGCGTAGGCTGGCCATCCCGCTTGGACTTATCGGCGTGGAGAGCAGCGAAGGCGGACAGGCTTAGCCGAAGAGGCGCTTCCACCATGGCTTGCGCTTCTTGCGGTACCGACGGCGGCGCTGGACGTGGCCGGTCGAAGAGTACGGGTCCTCATTGCCCTGGTGCTCGCAGAGCCGGTCGGTGCGTTCCGCACCTGACCGCGCCTCGCCGTTCTGGGGGTCATGAAGGATTGCGGTCCGGAAGAGACGATTCGCTCGTGGGATGTCACCTTCACGTTCCGCCAAGCGTGCCCGGCCAACGTAGAAACTTCCAGCCTCCTGGTTGGTCATGTCAACCACGCGCTTTCCACGGCGCGGCCTTACCACGCTCCCATCCTCAATCCCCGCACCACTTCGTCCGCCTAGAGCCTAACTCAGGAGCTGGCTTCTCTCGTAGTCACACTGCAAAGCAAGAACTGGGCCCGTCAAGTCCGCCTCCACCTGCAGTACTAGATCGACCGTTTCGTGGGCTCAAGCAGATGGTCTAAAGGTTGGTCCCACTCGTCCGCCCACTTCTGAATCTCCGCGATCACGCGGCGCAGGCCGTACCCTTTAGAGGTTAGCGAATACTCCACCCTGCCTGCGGACTCGGAACGCGCCTCGCGCTTCAGAATACCGTGACTCTCTAGGTCCTTGAGCCGTTCGGTCAGCATCCGTCCGCCGATTCCCGGCACTGAGTGTTCCAACTCTGAGAACCGATGCGGTCCCTGGAGAAGGATGCTCAGAATCAGGCAGGTCCAGCGCTTTCCAAGAATCTCGATGGCGCGGCAGTACCTCGGGCACAGCTCCTCCGACCGAACTGCCGTCATTGGGACTTGAGCCGTGCTATTCAACTCCCAGCCCCATCCGCTCCTTGACCAGCGCGACCTGCGCTCGCGCTTTAGGCTCCATCTTTTCGGCACCGCTCCGAAGGATGCCGGCCACGTACCCAGACTCGGCTTCCAACTCTCGATAGCGCTCCTGCAGCGGCCGCAGCGACTCGACCACCAGCTCTGACAGGCTGCGCTTGAGGTCGCCGTATCCCTTGCCGGCAAATTGCCGCTCCACCGACCCGGCATCCTCCCCGGAGAGCAGCTGATAGATGGTCAGCAGGTTGTGCAATCCCAGGCGGGAGCGATCAAACACGACATCGGTGAAGGAATCGGTCTGAGCACGCATGATCTTCCTGCTGATCACCTCGGGAGGATCCAGTAGCCCGATGGCACCCTGAGGCTCGCTCTTGCTCATCTTTGAGGAGGGATCGGTGAGGCTCATGATGCGAGCGCCAACCTCTCGGATCAGCGGTCGCGGAACCACAAATGTCTCACCATACTCGGCGTTGAAGCGCTCCGCGATGTCTCTTGTGAGCTCGACGTGCTGTTTCTGGTCCTCACCGACAGGCACATAGTTCGCCCCGTACATGAGGATGTCGGCCGCCATGAGGACCGGGTAGTCGAAGAGGCCGGCGCTCGTCTGCTCCTTCTGCTTGGCCGATTTGGACTTGTACTGCGTCATCCGGTTCAGCCAGCCGACGGGTGTCACTCCGTTGAGCAGCCACGCAAGAATCGCGTGCTCGCCTATGTCGGACTGAACGAAGATGGTGGATCGCGCCGGGTCGATGCCGGCCGCCATGAATACCGTTGCCAGTGAAAGAATGCTCGACCGAAGCTCGGCCGGGACCTGAGGGACAGTGATGGCGTGCATGTCGACGATGGAAAAGATGTTGTCGAACCGGTCCTGCTCTTCGACCCAGTTCCGGATCGCTCCCAGGTAATTGCCCAGAGTGAGGTAGCCGGAGGGCTGGATGCCGGAGAACACCACCGGCATGGCGGACCGAGACCGGGACTCGACAGCTTTCTCCTCGACGGTAGTCATCTCCGCCTTCCCCCGCCGGCTCGCCTCGTGCTCAGAGGAGCCAACCCAGTCGGTGAAACGCAACCTCCTGTAGTAGCCTCAGCCGGCTGAACCCGGGGTGTTGGCTTGCTTGAAGGTCGAGGGTGAGCACATTTCAACATTTGGAGTGTCCAATTGTAGAATCGGGCCACTCAGATTCGAGCGTGGAGAAGGCATGGCAACAAGCGCCAGGGGAGTCGTCGTTCGCCGACCCGGTGGTCCGGGAGAGGTCGAAACCATCACCGTCGGGGAGCCGGGCCCTGGGGAGGTCCTGGTTCGAATTCTTGCCAGCGGCGTCTGCCACACCGACTTGATGTACCTCGACGGCGAGGTCGGCGATGACTTCCCGTACCTACTCGGTCATGAGGGTTCCGGGGTGGTCGAGAAGGTAGGGCCCGGTGTCGAGCAGCCTGTTGAGGGAGATTTCGTCATTCTGGCCTGGCGGGCGCCATGTGGCCGCTGCCGTTTCTGTCTCGTCGGCTCGCCGCAGCTGTGCGCCGATAGTTTGAATGCGACCACTCGCATGACGACGTCGGATGGGAAGGCGTTGACACCTGCGCTGGGGTTGGGTACATTCACCACTCACACCGTGGTGGCGGCAAGTCAGGCGATCCCCGTCACGCGCGAGATCCCTCCACCTCAGGCATCGACGATCGGCTGTGGGGTGATGACCGGCGTCGGTGCCGCGATGTACGCGGCCGGTGTCCGGGCGGGCAGCAGCGTGGCCGTCTTCGGCTGTGGTGGGGTAGGTGTCAGCGTGATCCAGGGGGCGGCGCTGGCCCAGGCCCAAACTATCATTGGCGTCGACATCGCTTCCAACAAGTTGAGCTGGGCGCGCGGCTTCGGCGCCACTCATACCGTTAACCCCAAAGACGGCGACCCGGTGGACCAGATCAAAGCCATCACCAGCGGTAATGGCGTCAACTACTCCTTTGAGGCCGCGGGACGTGCGCAAACCCTCGAGCAGGCGCTCTGGTGCCGCGACCTGGCAGGAACGTGCGTGATGATCGGCGTTCACGGGCCGGCGGCTTCGATTCAACTCCCCCTGGCCCGATTCTTTGGCCTCGGAGGGTCGCTGCGCGTCAGCTGGTACGGCGACTGCCTCCCCTCGCGCGACTTCCCTCTGCTCACGGACCTGTATCTGAAAGGCAGACTCAACCTCGACGACGTCGTCACTCGCACGATATCGCTGGAGGATACGGCCGAGGCCTTTCGGGCCATGCATGACGGCGAGACGCTGCGCTCGGTCATCGTGTTTGAGTAGCGGCCGCCAGCGCCTCCGATAGCTGGGTGTATTTGAACTGGTAACCATGCTCGAGTGCCCGCTTGGGCACCACGTCGATGCTGGCGAAGACGGCTTCGGCCCTTTTGCCCAAAGCCAGCTTCATCAGTACCGGCAAGGCTGGCACCCAAACCGGACGGCGTAACGCCGCACCAAGCGCACTCGAGAACTCCGCCATCGAGACGGAACCGGGAGCAGTCGCGTTCACCGGCCCGGAGAGTTCGCCATCAAGCGCGAATAGGATCAAACCCACCTCGTCGTCGATGTGGATCCAGGAAATCATCTGGTCGGGCGGCCCCATGACTCCGCCCGCAAACAGCTTAAAAGGCATGGCCATTCTCGGAAGTGCGCCACCGTCGAGACCCAGCACGATGCCCGTTCGCAGGTAGACCACCCGCAGCCCCAACTCTTCCGCTCTGGCCGCCGCCGCCTCCGCATCCGCCTCCACTCGAGCCAGGAAGTCCGACCCGGGAGGGCTCTCCTCGTCGAGTCGCTCGCTGCCGCGAGGCCCATAGTATCCGATGGCGGATGCCTGGACCATGACGTCAGGTCGTTTCGCGGCCTGACCAATCGCAGCCACTATCGCATTGGTTACGTCTCTCCTACTGGACGCGATCCGCTCCATCTCTTCCGCCGTCCATCTGCGATCGCCCACCGACTCTCCAGCCAGGTTGACGACAGCGTCAGAGCCGTCGATCAGGGTCAACCAGCCGGGCTCGACGAGCGGGGGCGCCCAGCCGGCAGTTGTGACCGAAGGGGGAAGAGCGCTTTCCGCCCTATCGGGTCGCCGGCTTAGGGCGATCACCTCATCGCCTCGGTCCACCAGGGCGGTCACGAGGTGGCGTCCGATGAAGCCGGTGGCTCCCGTCACGGTGATCTTCATGGGCGTCTCCCGCCTTTCTCTCAAGGATAAGTTCGATTCCAGACGGAACCAATCCAATCGTTTCCGTGTCGCTGTTGAGGTCGGACTCAGAGGTGAAGGAGGGCGGCTCCTGGTGGTACGCTTCAAGCAGAACGGACGGAGGATGGGTTGGGAATCGACGTCCTCATCGTCGACGCCGACCTCTCGCTTACGCGGGTGATGAGCGCGGCGCTGAGCGAGGAAGGCTACACCGTGCGCGTGGCGCCAAGCGGCGAAGAGGCCCTTGGACTGGTTGAAGAGCAGGCTCCGGACCTGGTGCTCATGGAACTGATGCCGACCGTGTGCGCGGGGATCGACCTGGCCGAACGGCTCAAGTCCGACTCCTGTCGGGAGGTGCCGATCATCGCCATGAGCGAAGTGGACCCCATGGTCGATCGAGGCCGCTCTCAGGCCTGCTTTGAGGGCTGGCTGCCGAAGCCGTTCACGCTGGCGACGCTGCTGCACTTCGTCGGCCTCACTGGCGAGGGGTATCAGGACCGAGCGGGGTAGCAAAGCCACTGCGAGACCTGCTGGAGGGCCAAGGCAGGAACGATTGGCGGGGTAGGCGCCTGGCTGCGACGTGCCCACCCGACTAGCGATACCCTCGGGGCCGAGCAGGCTCAGCCGTAGAATTGACTACCCTTACAGCCGGTAGAGGACGACATCAACGCCAGCCAGCCCTATCAATATTCTGCCTGGGACGGAAGCCAGGAGATCGCCGACTTCTCTGCCGACGAGATCCTGGACCAGCTTGCGGATGACCTGCTGCGCGCCGGGGATCCCCGGAAGGCCCTGAGGAATCTGCTGCAGCGCGGTTTCACCTTGCCGGATGGCCGCCGCTTCGACGGGCTACGACGCCTCCTTCAGCAGATGCGCCGGGAGCGGGACTCCATGCTGCAGCGCTATGATCCCTCAAATATGATCGACCGCATCAAGGAACAGCTCGATCGAATCATCGATCTCGAACAGCAGGGTATCACCGAACGTCGGGAATCGCGCAAGGCACAAGCGGCTGAGGGCGCAGCGGACCAGCCGGATCAGTCGGCTGCACCCGGCGCAGATGAGGGTGGGTCCGAGTCCGGGGCAGACCGGCCGCACCGCCAGACAGGCGCCTCCGGCCCAACTTCTGAGGCTTCGGACGTTAGGACCCCCAATGTGCCGGCCAGCGAGAACGAGCGGGAGCTGCAGGAGATGCTGGAGCGCATGCTGGAGCGGAAGGAGTCTCAGCTCGAGCAGCTGCCTCCCGACAACGCCGGCCGTATTCGGGGACTGCGCGAGTACGACTTCATCTCGAGTGAGGCACGAGAAGCGTTCGACGAGCTGATCGGCTCGATGCAGAAACGCTTGCTGCAGCAGTATGCGCAAGGTCTGAAGGAGTCTATCGGCCAAATGACTCCGGAGCAGCTGGCCGCCGCCCGGCAGATGATCCAAGAGCTGAATGAGATGATCGAGGCCAGCCGTCAGGGCGACCGGCAGGCTTTCGAGCAATTCATGGATCGCTGGGGTCAGAACCTGCCGCCCGGAATCGAAAACCTCGACGACCTGCTGGCACATCTCCAGCGCCAGGCCTCACAGGTTCAGGACCTGCTCGACAGCATGGATCCCCAGGCACGTCAGGAGCTGCTGGACATGATGGCCGAGCTGCTGCGGGATGACCGCCTACAGCTGGACATGGCACGGCTGGCCGAGAACCTCCAGATGATGGGCTACCCGATTGGTGGCGGCGGCTTCGAGTTCGAGGGCGAGGATGCTCCGGGCTTCGGACAGTCCCTCGACATGATGCGACGTCTGCAATCGATGGAGCAGCTGGAGGACGCATTGGCTCGGGATCCCCTCGCCGCTCTCTCGGACGTCGCCGAGTCCCTTGGTGATCCGACCTCCCTGTTTGGCCGTCGGATGGGCGCCCAGATCGGAGCCGTGCGCTATATGGCCCAATCCCTGATGGATTCGGGCTACCTCAAGCGCAACGGAGACCGCCTGGAACTCACTCCCCGAGCCATCCGTAGACTGGGCGACAGCGCCCTGCGGGAGATCTTTCAGAAGCTGAGGGACGACCGCCAGGGCGGTCACCAGACGCATCGCCGTGGCGAGGGTGGGGACCTCGCCCCCCACAGTCGGCCCTACCAATTCGGCGATGCGTTCCACGTCGATCTTCGGAGCACCCTAATGAACGGGGTCCGGCGAGGAGCCAGATCCCCCGTCCGGTTGAACCCGCACGACTTCGAGGTATTCGAGACCGAGCGCGCCGTACGCCACGCCACCGTCCTGGCCATTGACACCTCGCGCTCGATGTTCCTCCGGGGACTCTTTCTCGAGGCCAAGAAAACGGCATTGGCGCTCGACAGCCTCATTCGCGGACAGTTCCCGCATGACACTCTGTACCTGATCGGCTTTGCCGACGTCGCCTTTGAGCTGAGCCGAGATGCGCTACCGGCGCTGGCGGAGAATTACATGGTTCAAGGCACCAACTACGAGATGGCGCTGGCACTCTCCCGCCGCCTGCTCGCCCGCCATCGAGGAGGCAACCGCCAGGTGCTCTTCGTTACCGACGGCGAACCCACCGCCTGCGCGCTCCCGGACGGCATCTTTGTCCACTACCCGGCGCCGGGTTTCGTTCGCCGGGCTGCTCTGGCTGAAGCTGCACGATGTCACCGCGAAGGCATCGTCGTCAACACGTTCATGCTCGACGATGCGCCGGAGCTGGTTTCCTTCGTGGAGCGCATGACCGCCGTCAACCAGGGACGTGCGTTCCTCACCGGACCGTACCACCTGGGTGAGCGGGTGCTGCTCGACTATCTCGACAAACGGGTGACGAAGCGCCTCTAGCGGCGGCGGCCGCGTTGGCACATCGGCTGCCGATGATGGATACCGACCGATAATGGTTGGAGACTTCCGCTTCCAGACGCCGGCAGCGTGCGCCGCGACGTCCGGATCAGATGACGGAGAGGCTATGACACTGAAACTCAGCAGTGACACCTTTGAAGATGGCGACTATCTCAGCCGGGAACAGGTTCTGTCGTCCGAGTTCGGCTTCGGGTGTGCAGGCGGCAACATCTCGCCTCACCTGAGATGGGAAGGTGCTCCCGCGGGGACGAAGAGCTTCGCCGTCACCTGCTACGATCCCGATGCCCCAACCGGAAGCGGCTTCTGGCACTGGGTCATCGTGAACATCCCGCCGACAGTGACCCAGCTGCAGGAGGGCGCGGGCAATCCCGGCGGCAACCTACCTGCGGGAGCTCTCCAGACACGAACCGACGCCGGCCGCTCCGGCTACGCGGGCCCCTGTCCTCCTGAGGGGGACCATCCGCACCGCTATGTGTTCACCGTTTTCGCCGTCTCGCAGGATAGCCTGCCGGTCGCCGAGGATACGCCGGCCGCGGTGGTGGGCTTCAACCTACACTTCAGCACACTTGAGAAAGCCACGTTGATGGGGCTGTACAAGCGTTAGCAGGCGATCCTCGAACGCCTGAGTCGAGGCTATTCCTCGGGCTGAATAATCCGCGCCAGAGCCCGAAGTCCCTCGGCCGTCCGCGATCGCGCCACGTCGACAAGAACGGGAAGGATCTTCAGTTCACCGCCTTGAACTTGACTGGCAGGCTCCGATCGTACCGCGGGAGGGATCTGCACGGCAAGCTCAGCTTTCGATGTCAGCTCCGTGGGCTCGTTCGTCTCGCCTTCGGGCTGCGTCTCCAGTGAGGCTTGCAGACAGTCGGCAAACTGCTTGGTAAGCCGGGTGGACACATCCTGCATGATGTTTCGGCCGAACTGCGCCACGCGTCCGGTGACGTTGACTTCAGACACGATGAGTACAGTGGTTCGACCTGGGGCATCCTCGGTCAGGGTCGATGTCACCGTTCCGGAGGCGCTTCCGGATCCTCGAGTCTCGCTTCCAGAGGCTACCAGCACCACCCGGCGCGCTGCCTCGTCGACGTCAGTCATGACCAGGCTGCCCTTGTAGGCGACCTGAACGGCACCCAGCTTGATCTTGACGGTGCCCTTGAACTCGCGGTCGCCGACGACCTCGGTCAGCTCGGCACCGGGAACACAGGGAGCGACGGCCTGAACATCGAGCAGATGAGTCCAGACACGCTCTATGGGAGCGTCGACGGTGAAAGTATTTTCGAATTCCACGTGGTCCTCCACTCCGCCGCTTGGCTTTGCACCTGACACATCAGGATACGTGACCAAGCCGTCGAATCGTCGCCGGGAGAAGCTGGTATCAAACGGCAGGCTCCTGTCGTAGAGGCATCGCTGGCGAAGGCGAGACATGAGGCTGGCAAAATAGGAAGCACCCCCTCTGTCAACACTCGAGACAGCTCCTCCTCACCCTGGCCCAGCTTGTCATGGCTGTGCTCAAGCTGGAAGGCCCGAATGCCCCCCTCAAGTACGTCAGTCCCCACGACCGGATCCCGCCCCATCGGTGCGCCGGGAGATCTCATAGGCACTCTGGAGCGAGTCGACGGACGCACACGTCAGAGGACACACCCCGGCGGCGTGATCGAGGACGTCGAGCGGGGCAGCCCGGCTGATCGTCTCGGGATCACTCCGGGTGACATCCTCTTGAGCATCAATGGCCATCACCTTCGCGATGCGGTGGATTACCAGTTCTATGCGGCCGATTCGGTCCTCAGTTTAGAGCTGCAGCGTCCGAAGACCGGGGAGGGCCCACGACAACTACGGCTGGTTAAAGATCAGGGCCAATCCTTGGGCATCACCTTCAGCCAACCGACGTTCACTCCCATACGGGAGTGCAACAACCACTGTCCCTTCTGCTTTATCGATCAACTCCCGGGCGAGATGCGCACGAGCCTGTACATCCGTGACGACGACTATCGCTACTCATTCCTGTACGGCAATTTCGTGACGCTCACCAATCTCAACAAGCGGGATTGGAAGCGGCTTCGGGAGCAGCATTTGAGCCCGCTCTACGTCTCCGTTCACGCCACGGACGTGGAGCTGCGCAGGCTGCTGCTCGGAAATCCCCGCGCTCCCGACGTTCTGCCCCAGCTCAGACGGCTGGCGGAGCTGGGCATCCGGACACATACGCAAGTTGTGGTGTGTCCAGGTCTGAACGATGGTGAAGCCTTGGTCAAAACCGTCTCTGATCTGGCAGAGCTTCACCCTGACGTCCTCTCGATCGGGGTCGTGCCTGTCGGTTTGACCAGAACACCCGCGGAGATTCTGGCGGGTCCAGGCGCCTCTTGCAGTCGCATACTTCCGAGTGCCGCTGACCTGGATCTCCGCCAGTTCACGCCGGCGGAGGCCATGGAAGTGATCCGTTTGCTACGTCCGCTCCAGCACGGCTTTCGGAGTAGCACCGGTCGGACACTGGCCTATGTGTCGGACGAGTTCTATCTGCTGGCGGGGGCCGAGGTACCCGGGGCACGGTTTTATGACAGGTACCCGCAGTACGAGAACGGAATCGGCATGGTGCGCGATCTCATGGATGACTGGTCCCGGACCAGGCGGAGACTGCGGAGCAGGAGAGACACATGTGGACTGCCCGCTTCGGTCACGTTCGTCTCGGCCGAGATGGCGGCCCCCATTCTGACTCCGATGGTAGCCGAGTGGTCGAATCTGGTCGGAATCGAGAGCGAGATGCTTGTACTGGAGAACTCCTTCTTTGGCCGCCGAGTCAAGGTGTCCGGTTTGCTCACCGGGGGCGACGTGCTCAAAGCCCGGAGTCGCCTGCGTGGAGAAGTGGTCGTGCTGCCGGAGGTCATGCTCGACAAGGCCGGGCAGCGGCTGCTTGACAATATGGAACGAAGCGATCTCGAGGAGCGTCTGGACCGGCCGGTCTACTTCGCGGGATTGATGAGCCAGGTATCGTCGCTCCTCGTGCCGGAAGCACGGGATACCCGCGAGGCCGAGAAACACGCAGAGGCTGTGGCCTAGGCCTGCCGGCTCCCTTCGGCTGCAGCTCCTTTGCCTGACACTGCACTGGGTCGAGGTACACGACAACGGAGCCGGGGCGGGCTGGTGGCGGCCGATTCTCATTCTGCAGTCGGAGCTTTGCCTCGCCCTTGGCTCCGGCGCTACAATACCCCAAAGCGTAGATGGGGGTCGGGGGTGGCTGAAGCGAAGATCGTGGCACGTTGTGTCGTATGCCGTGGCGACATTTTCGGCGGCGACGAGTTCGAGGAGTGGGAGGGCGGATTCTATTGCCGCCGTCACAGCCTGCCCTATCTCCGGGAACGGGCGCGCCAGTATAGGGATCTGATCGAAAGCCGCCTACCCACGGATAAGCCTGAGGTCGTAGAGGGCTAGAGTCTCCCACCCACGCGAGCCTCGGTCCGCCGCAACGATGGGCTTGAAAAGGCGAGTTAGGGAGTCATCCCAACGTAGCCCGGCTCCTGTGGCCGGGCGTGGTGACCAGGTCCCGGTGAGAACGTAGCCCGGCTCCTGTGGCCGGGCGTGATGCTCCGTTCTCAGGACACGGGAGTTCAGAACGGCTCGCTCAACCGCCGAAAAGAGATCAACGCACGAGGGGGGCTCTTTCCGCATTCGGCGGCTCTCGACCCGTTTTGAGGGTGCGGCCGACGGTAGGCCATGCGACGCCCGGCCACAGAAGGGCCGGGCTACGAAGGTTTACGAAGGCCCGGCACTATCCGCGTTCGGCGGCTCTCGACCCGTTGTGAGGGTGCGGGCGACGGCAGACCATGCGACACCCGGCCACAGAAGGGCCGGGCTACGAAGGCCGGCACCATCTCGCGCACTGTCTGCTGAGGCGACCGGGTCCCGGTCAGTCGATGCCCGGGTGATCTCTTCCTAATTGGGGTCGGCGAGCTCCGGCATGGCGCGAAACTTGCTGCATTTTGGAACACTTCGCTCCGAAAGGACGGCAATGAGGACCGGCACCGCCATGTCTGACCTCAATGTCGTCCTGGTCGGCAGCTACCCTCCCCGCCGCTGCGGCATAGCAACCTTCACCGCCGACCTGGCCAGGGCGCTGTCCTCTCAACCCGGGATCAAGCTGCACGTCTTGGCACTTGAGCCACGCGACGAATCGTATCCCTACGGCCGCCCCGTCGTCGGAAGGATAGCGCAGGACGGCCTCGAGAGCTACCTCCGTGCTATGGAGTCCGTCCGGCGCAGCCGGGCCGATCTCATCTGCATTCAACACGAGTACGGCCTTTGGGGCATCTGGGGCAGCGATGGTCTGGAGGAGGACTACGCCGTTCCGCTCATTCAGGCGGCGGGAGATCTCGTGCCTCGAGTTCCAGTCGTCAGCACGCTTCACACCGTCCGCCCCTACCCGGATGAGTTCGAACGCCAGACGATGGCCGGGATCGTCGACTCCTCCGCCGCCACGGTGGTGATGGTACGGATGGCCGCCATGATTCTCATGGACGAGTATGGGATCACTCCAAACAACGTCGTGCGTATTCCTCACGGCGTGCCGGTGGTCGAGCAGGCTCCGCGGCGCTACTTTAAACGGCGCCTGGGCCTCGAGGGACGCACGATCATCAGCACCATGGGTCTGCTCGATCCACGCAAGGGGATCGAATATGCCATCGGCGCGCTGCCCGAGGTCGTGGAACGGCATCCCGAGGTGCTGTACATGATCGTGGGCGAGACCCATCCGGAGTTCCGAAAGTTCGCCGGGGAAGGCTACCGGAATGATCTCCGTCAACTGGCCCGAGATCTTGGAGTTTCAAACCATGTTCGGTTCGTCAACCAGTACCTGTCAGACCGCGAGGTGGTCGACTACCTCCAAGCATCTGATATCTACGTCACTCCATACCTCGACCGGACTCAGATCACCAGCGGCACGCTTGCATTCGCGGTAGGCTCGGCCAAGGCGATCGTCTCGACTCCCTATCCGCATGCCACCGAAGCGCTGGCCGAAGGCCGAGGCCTGCTCATGGAGCTGCGAAGCTCGGAGTCCCTGGCTCATTGCCTCCTCCTACTTCTGGACAACCCTGAGCTACGAAAAATCTATGAGAGCAGAACTGCGGCCTACGGGCGTCTGGACGGGTGGCCACTGGTCGGGCAGCGCTACGCCGAGCTGTTCAGACGAGTCGCGGAAGGCGAGCCGCTGGACGATATGCTGGCCATTGAGCCGGAGCAGCTCTCGCTTCGTCAGCATCAGGTCGCCATCGCCTAGCCTGCCCTCCCGGCACTTTCTAGAATCTGCTGGCGTCCATTGCAAGCTCTCACTGGAGACAAGCCAACATCCGGGCCGGGAGGATAAGAATGGCGACTGAGCAGCTCCATCAGCCGCGAGTCGTCCGCGCGCCACGAGGTACAGAGCTGAGCTGCAAGGGATGGCAGCAGGAGGCCGCGCTGAGGCTGCTCATGAACAACCTCGATCCTGAGGTGGCCGAGAAGCCGGAGGAGCTGATCGTCTACGGGGGCAGCGGCAAGGCGGCTCGCAACTGGGAATGCTTCGACGCCATCGTCCGCTCGCTCAAAGATCTGGAGAATGACGAAACCCTCCTGATCCAGTCCGGCAAGCCGGTTGCAATCTTTAGGACGCACGAGCTGGCGCCCCGAGTTCTGATATCCAACGCCATGCTGGTACCGGCATGGGCGACCTGGGAGAACTTCTGGGACCTCGAGGCTCGAGGCCTCACGATGTATGGGCAGATGACCGCCGGGTCGTGGATCTACATCGGCACGCAGGGCATCCTGCAGGGAACATACGAAACCCTTTCGGCTCTGGCCGCACAACACTTCGGCGGTTCGCTCGCCGGCCGGCTGGTCCTCACGGGTGGGATGGGCGGCATGGGAGGAGCGCAGCCGCTTGCCGTCACCATGAACGGGGGCGTCGTCATCGACGTCGAGGTCGATCCCGCGCGCATAGAACGTCGCATTGCCACCCGGTACTGCGACCGCCAGACGGCATCGCTCGACGAGGCGCTGAGGTGGGCCGACGAGTCGCTTGCCGCGGGAACGCCACTCTCGATCGGTCTGGTTGCCAACGCGGCCGACATCTTCCCGGAAATCCTGGGCCGGCGGCTTCCGGATGTCGTCACCGATCAGACCTCGGCGCACGACCCGCTCAACGGCTACATCCCTTCAGGCTGCTCTCTCAAAGAGGCGGCGGAGCTGAGGCGGGCAAACCCAGAAAGCTACATCCAGCAGGCGCGACAGAGCATGGGCCGGCAGGTCGAGGCGATGCTGGAGATGCAGCGACTGGGTGCCGTCGTCTTTGACTACGGCAACAATATCCGACAGCAAGCGTTGATTGCCGGCGTCGCCGACGCCTTCGACTTTCCGGGATTTACTCCGGCATTCATCCGGCCGCTGTTCTGTGAAGGCAAGGGCCCGTTTCGTTGGGTGGCTCTCTCCGGAGACCCCGAGGATATCTACCGCACCGACCAGCTGGTGCTGGATCTGTTTCCCGACGACGAGCATCTTCGGCGCTGGATCACCCTGGCCAGGGAGAAGGTGGCCTTTCAAGGACTACCGGCCCGTATCTGCTGGCTCGGACTCGGCGACCGGGCGAGATTCGGCGTAGCACTCAACGAGCTGGTGAGACGCGGGGAGCTGAAAGCCCCGGTGGCCATCGGCCGGGACCACCTCGATACCGGCTCCGTAGCCTCGCCCAACCGCGAAACAGAAGCGATGAAGGACGGGAGCGATGCCATCGCCGATTGGCCTATCCTCAATGCACTTCTCAATGCGGTCGGCGGCGCCAGCTGGGTCTCAGTTCATCACGGCGGCGGCGTCGGCATCGGCTATGCCATCCACGCCGGTCAGGTGACCGTGGCGGACGGTACCGACGAAGCCCAGGCCCGCATCCGCCGGGTGCTGACGACGGATCCAGGCATCGGTGTGGTGCGGCACGCGGACGCCGGCTACGACGAGGCCATCGCCACAGCACGCCGCCACAATGTCCGCATGCCCATGGAAGGCGGCGACTGAGGACACGATACCTTCGTTCCTACAGCACTCGACGGCGCCGGTAGGAGCGATTATCGCCGCGCCCCATTTCGGGGCCCCCAGATTCGTAAGCTCAGCGAGAAGGACGTCCCGTCTGATGATCGAATGCGTCCTCCTCTTTTTCGTATGGAGTTCGGCTCAGCCTTGCGAAATTCGTCAGAGCCTTACCGAGCCTCACCACCAAACTCATCTGCTTCCTCTCCTCCCCGGAGAGACAACCCGCGCTCGGCCAGCGCCGCCTGAATCACGCGCACAGCCTTCGGCCCCATCCCGTGGAGGTTCTTAAGGTCAGCAATCGGTACGTTTGCGAGGTCAGAGAGATCGTGATAGCCCCCCGATTCCAGCGCCCGAATCGCGGGAGCGGAGACGCCCTTCGGAAAGCCTCGCGTTGGTCCCACCGTCATGATTCCTTCTCTTTCGCCTGCAGAGTCGTGACGATTATAGGAGCGGTGCAAGGCGCCTGACTAACCCTCAGGAGGGATGAGTTCGAAGGCTTCGGTGGCGGTGGCCGGCCGCAAATAGCCGTCGAAGGCAGCAAAGCTGCGGCAGGTCGGATCGGCGAGCCGCGTCGCGAGTGCACTGAATAGCTGAACTGCATCGTTGGCCCGGAGACCTTGCGTGGCACAGATGCGAGCCGCGGTATCGAGAATGGGTGGCGTGACGGGGACGACCTAGAGCTACGGAGGGAAGGCGGAGAGGCGATAGCCACAGCACGGCCCGACGTCATTTCAATTTCCGTCAGAATTGCTTGGACGAGAAACACCTCGCTCCCACTTCGAGAGTTTCAGGCCAGCACAGTGGCGCGCTGCGCTAATGCTTGTGACGGTTACGCGAGAGGACTCGAGTACGCGGGCTGATGGATCCATGTCACGACTGCTGATCAAGAACATCGGCGCGCTTTACTCCCTTGTGGGCATGACGGGGACGCGCGGCGGAGACGCAGCGGCGATCCAGCCGGTAGAGGATGGCGAGGTGTTGGTGGAGGACGGCCGGGTGGTCTATGCCGGCCCACGGCGACAACCGGACCCACCGGACATCCCGCTCGCCGAACCGGCCCGGCATCTCAATCCCTACCCGCCGCCCCCTCTGGTGACCCGCTCGGAGCAGGACCTCACGGTGATCGATGCCCGGCAGGCCCTGGTCACCCCCGGCCTGGTCGAGCCACACACGCACATCGTCTACGGTGGTGACCGCTCCCATGAGTTGGGCCTCAAGCTCCGTGGCGTCCCCTACTTGGAGATTCTTGCCAAGGGCGGCGGCATCCTGTCCACGGTGCGGGCTACGCGGGTCGCGTCCGACGAGGAGCTGGTTGAGTCGGCTGAGATCCGCTTGCGTGAGCTGTCAAGGCATGGGGTGACCACCGTCGAAATAAAGAGCGGCTACGGCTTGGACACGGCCCAGGAGCTGCGACTGCTCCGCATCATTCAGGCGCTTGGGCGAGGCATGCCTCTACGCGTAGTCCCCACCTTCATGGGAGCGCACGCCATTCCCCCCGACTTCGCGTCCGACGCGGATGGATATGTCGACGAGGTGATCGAGCGCATGCTGCCGGCCGTCGCCGAGGCGGGCCTGGCAGACTTCTGCGACGTCTTTTGTGAGCACGGCGTGTTCTCTGTCGGACAGTCGCGGAGGATACTGCTGGCCGGTTCGGCCAGGGGACTGCGGCCGAAGGTCCATGCCGACGAGATCGAGCCCATCGGTGGCGCCGAGCTTGCGGCGGATGTGAGGGCAGTATCGGCCGAACATCTCCGCGCGTCGTCCGACGCCGGTCTCGGGAGCATGGCCAGTGCCGGCGTCACTCCCGTCCTGCTGCCGGCGACCTCCTTCAACCTGCGCGATCACCGCTTCGCCCCGGCGCGACGGATGATCGACGAATTCGATCTACCGGTGGCGCTTTCGACGGATGCCAATCCTGGAACTAGTCCCACGGAATCGTCGCAGCTGGTGATGAACGTGGCCGCTCTGGAGATGCGGCTGACGCCGGAGGAGATCCTCGCGGGCATGACCATCAATGCGGCTCGGGCCATTGCCCTTGAATCCGAGGTCGGCTCCCTCGAGCCGGGCAAGGCCGGAGACGTCGTCGTCTGGCAAGCCTACGAGTTGGCGATGCTGCCGTACCGGACGGGCGCCAACCAGGCTGCCATGGTGATTCAGTCCGGGCAGATCCTGTAGTCAGCCCCGGGTTCCGTCGTGAACGATACGGCCAGAGGCGGGGCGGGTTTGGGTCACTCCGCCTCGGTACCCACAACATGCACAATCGGGACATCGAGGGGCTGAAGCCCTGTATTGCGTCGGCGTGTAACGCAGTGGGTGGGTGCCAAACGGCGGGTTTCATATCTGAAGTCGACCGATACTGCTTAGTAGACTTGGAAGCCTGGAAACTTCAACGAGCAGGGGGAGAGTTATGGCTGGAGCCTACGAGGCGCTGCGTGAGCGGCTGCGCACCATCAGCAACATCGGCAAGGCCGGCGCTGTTCTCGGATGGGACCAAAACACCTACATGCCCCCCGAGGGCGTTCATGCTCGCGGTGAGCAGATGGCAACACTGGCGCGGCTCGGCCATGAGATGTTCACGGCGGCGGAAACCGGTGAGCTGCTAAACGCGGCGGCGGAGGAACTTTCGGACCTGCCCTACGACAGCGATGATGCCAGCATCATCCGCATCACCCGGAGAGATTATGAGCGTCAGCAGCGGGTGCCGGCGCCCTTCGTGGCAGAGATGCGACGACATGGCTCGGAGTCACGACAGGTTTGGGTCGAGGCCCGGCGTACAGATGACTTTCCCTCCTTCAAGCCCTTTCTCCAAAACACGGTTCGGTTGAGCAGGGAGCTGGCCGGATACTACGGCTACGAGGAGCGCCCCTACGACGCACTGATCAACGTGGCCGAGCCAGGCCTCAAGACCACCGACCTGGAGCGCATCTTCGGGGACCTAAAGCGCGAGCAGACGCCGCTGATCAAGGAGATCGCGGAACGTGAGCAAGTGGATGACTCGGTCTTGCACCAACCATTCGACGAGGCCAAACAGGAGGCATTCGGACGGATGGTGGTCGAGCGCTATGGGTACGACTTCAACCGGGGGAGGCTCGATCGCACGACGCATCCGTTCGAGATCGCGCTGGCCATCGACGATGTGCGCCTGACGACACGCTATGACCCCAACTTCCTCTCTATGTCCCTGTTCGGCACTATGCACGAATCAGGACACGGGATGTACGAGCAGGGTGTCGGCCGCGGATTGGAGGGCACGCCCGTGGCACGAGGAGCATCGGGAGGCTTCCATGAAAGTCAATCCCGTCTCTGGGAGAACCTGGTGGGGCGAAGCCGGCCCTTCTGGGAGGCCTTCTATCCCGAGCTGCAGAAGACGTTTCCCGAACAGCTCGGAGGCGCATCACTCGACACCTTTTACCGCGCGGTCAACAAGGTCTATCCATCGCTCATTCGGGTGGAGGCCGACGAGCTGACGTACAACATGCACATCATGCTGCGGTTTGAGCTGGAGAACGAGCTCTTGGAGGAGCGACTGTCAGTACAGGATGCGCCGGAGGCCTGGCGACGCAAGATGGATGAGTACCTGGGCGTGACCCCGCCCAATGACCGCCTGGGCATCCTCCAGGACACCCACTGGGCGACGGGGCTGGGAGGATTCCCCAATTACGCACTCGGCAATGTTTTTGGCGCACAAATTTGGGAGAAGGCTGTCGGCGACAACCCAGGTATCCCTGATGAGATCGGCCAGGGCCAGTTCGAGACGCTGCTCCATTGGCTGCAGGACAACCTCTATGTCCATGGACGGAAGTTTGAGACCAAGGAGCTGATGGAGCGGGTGACCGGCAAGCCCATCTCTACCGAGCCGTACATCCGCTACCTGAGAGGCAAGTTCGGCGAGATTTACGGCCGGCTCAGCTAAACCGGCGCCACGCTCGGAGTACCGCTCGTTACTGCGCTCACGCCTGGTCGGCAGGCGATACACTTTCTCAGTGCGACGCACCCGTCAATCCCATGATCTCCTTTGTCAACATTCTGAGACGAGGCCGTGACAACGCATGAAGCTCAGTGTCGTCGTTCCCACCTACAACGAGCAGGCCACCCTCGCTCAGGTTCTGCACGCCGTGCGTAGCGTGGAGCTGAATGGGCTCGACAAGGAGATCGTCGTCGTCGACGACGGCTCACGGGACCGAACGGCGGAGGTGCTGGGCGAGTTTGAGTCCTACCCCGAATTCAAGATCATCCACCACGAACGCAACCGGGGGAAGGGCGCCGCGGTGCGCACCGGCTTCTCGGTGGCGACGGGCGATATCTTCATCATTCAGGACGCCGACCTCGAGTATGACCCAGTTGAGTACCCCCAGCTGCTCGAGCCAATCGTGGCCGGCCATGCAGACGTCGTCTATGGCTCTCGACTCTCGGGCGGTCGGCCTCAGCGGGTCTATATGTTCTGGCACCTGGTTGGAAATCGGCTGCTGACCCTGCTCACGAATCTCCTCTTCAACTCCACGCTTACGGACATGGAGACCGGCTACAAGGTTTTTCGTCGGGAGGTTGTGCAGGGGTTCCGTCTGCGCGAGAACGACTTTCGCATCGAGCCCGAGATGACCGCTCAGGTCCTGAAGAATCCGAACCTCAGAGTGTATGAGCTGCCCATCTCCTACTATGGGCGGACCTACGACGAGGGGAAGAAGATCACTTGGAGAGACGGGCTGAAGGCCGTATCAGTGCTCTTGAGATGCCGGTTCCTTTAAGGTCGGCGCGATCGAGCTAAGGCGGCCGTGACTAATCTATCGAGGCGCCTTGTTGGAAGGCTCGTGGCGCCCGTTGCGACCACGGTTACCCCCTCTCCGAAGCACCGACCAGAGCCGTTACGGGAGCGTCTGGCTGCTCGGAGACGGCGCCGCCGATTGGTAAAGGGGTCGATTCACTGGACGGCAGCGGCGCTGGTGCTGCTGTCTGCCTGGCTTCTCATTCTGCAGGAGCAGCTGAATCCGGTCCTTATCGCCGTCCTGATCCTCTCCTCGGCGGTGGTTCTCCTATCGGCGTCGTGGCGACCGGCCCTGAGGATCTCCTTTGCCGCTCAGGTCATCGTGCTTCTGGCCTATACCTGGTCACTCGGAGACACGCTCCACGTCGTCGTTCAGAGCACTCATCAAGGCTATCTGGCCATCGTCGGCAACAACAGCGGCCCTCTAAACGTCAGCAACCACCGGCATGGTCGCGTCGGCCTGTACACCGGTGCGGCCGACACCTACGACGTCCAGGCCAGCGGCGCCTACGGTGCGCCCATTGTGTCGAACCTCCTGACGGACTTCGACAGCCTCATGCGATTCATCTCGCCTGGGCCTGCCTGGACTCACATTACGCTGGCACTTCATCACCGGCATCGCGGGCCGACGATTCTCAACATAGGCAGGCTCATAGAAACGAAAGGCACGTGGGCCGTCAACCCTCGGGGCGAGTTACAGGGAAGCCCGGGCTCCGCCGGCTTCCTGCCCGTCACCCCACATGGCACCTTCGTGCTTTCGGCCGATCTGATGCGGCCCGACGGCCTGCAGGGTGTTCTTGTCGGGGTCGGCTCCCATGATCGCGGCTACATCATGGCCATACGGATGGATCGCCGCTTCGCTTGGTGGCTTTATTGGAACCACGGTCCGCGCTCCCCGCAGGGGCACGGTACGGCTACCTTTCAGGCAGCGACTGACGAGATGGCGAAGAGGCTGCTCCGCTACAGCCTGCCGTCGGAGCTGGTGGCTCTCGTTCTGATCGCCATGGCCATCGCCGTGTATCGACTGCTCGGCTTTTTGGCCTCGGCCGTTGCAGAGCTGCTCCCTTCAACCGGGAAGCCGGATTTTAGGCTGCGCGTGAAGTTCTCGGACCGCTGGCCCGACTTCGCCGGCGTTGCCATCGGCGTCATTGCAATTGTGCCCATGAGCCTGATCGCGCAGGTTCTCTACCATGGCCTGCCCAACGTCCAGGACGCGGTCGCCTATCTGTTCCAGGCCCAGACCATGGCTCTGGGACGGTTGTGGGCGCCCGTACCCCGATTGCCTTCGTTCTTCTATCAACTGTTCGTCGTCATCGAACATGGACACCGCTTCGGCAAGTATCCCCCGGGCTGGCCGGCCCTGCTCACACTGGGCGTGCTTGCGCATGTGCCCTGGCTGATCGGGCCAGTCGTGGCCGGCGCCGGAATCGTGGTCCTGTATCTGATTGCCCGCCTGGCCTACGGGTGGAAGCTGGCGCTTGGCGCGGCGCTTCTGGCGGGGACGTCGCCGTTCCTGCTCTTCGTCGGCGCTTCCTTCTACCCGCACGCCACCGTCTGGTTGTTCGCCGGCTCGGCGATTCTCCTACTGCTCCAGTGGGAGCGCACGCAGCCGCACGATCGGGATCGCGTGAGGTTTCGCTTGAGCGGCGAAGGCTGGAAGTACCTCACCGGGGCCGGATTGATATTCGGCGCGGCGGTGATGACCAGGCAGCTCGACGCCATTGTGCTGTGTCTGCCGTTCCTGTTGGTTCTTTGGAAGCGGCCGTTGTCCGTCGTCTGGATAGGGATCGGAGGCATAGTTCCGGCCATTGTCTACTTCGCCTATAACCAGGTGCTCACCGGGTCAATTCTGGGCAATGCCTACGTTATCGGCCGCCCATACGATCGCCTCGGCTTTGGGCGGACCGTCGGCGGTCCCGGCCACTATGAATCCAACTATAACTTTGCCCGTGCGCTCTGGAATATCGTCTACGACTTGCAGCACCTGCAGATCGGCCTCTTCGGCTGGCCCTTCTACGTTACCCTGGCAATCGCCGCAGTGCCCTTCCTGCTCGCCCGAGCCACCCGTTGGGACTGGCTGTTCGCAGCCTCGAGCCTGAGCGTGGTGATCGCCTACATCTTCTACTTCGCCGACGGCGTCTGGTACACCTACCCGCGATACTGGTACGTCATCATTCCGTGGCTGTGCCTCCTGACTATGCGCGGCTTCCAGGAGCTGTACCGGCTACCTCTACGCGTGAGGCTTGAAGGCGAGCCGAGGCCGGTCGCGGCGGCGCTTCTGCCCGCCGGCCTTGCTGTCGTCCTCGCCATCAACAGCATGGTCAACTATGTGCCCGGCACGATTTCTCTGTTGACCCGTTTCGACTCCGGTGCCACGGTGGCTATTGACACAGCTGCACGCCACCACCTCCATGACGCGCTGGTGTTTCAGGTGCAGCCCTCGCGTCAGGCTTGGTGGCCCTATGGCGGCGTTTTCAACCAAAACTCGCCCTTGCTCGATGGAAACATCATCTGGGCCAGAGATGAGCGCAACCGCGACCGGCGGCTCATGCGCCTCTATCCGCACCGCCGCTACTACCGCCTTAACGGCACCCAGCTCATCCCACTCAGACCGAACGGCAGTGCGATTCTGCATAACCTCGGCATCGGCAACGTTCGCGCTGTGGCCACCGGATGACGGCGAGCACCGGCCGGTAAGACCGCTAGATTGGGCTAGCATCCAATGCCTATGACCAACCGGCATGAGAGGAGGCCATCCTGGAGCAGGGGCCATCCCTCCAGCTCCCATCCTTCAGCAAAGAGGCGGTCATGATTCGTAGGTTCGTCCTGGGCACGTTGATAACGGCACTGCTCGGCGTGACGGTCAGTGCGGCCGGCCCACCAAAAGGTGCCACGGGCGTGACCGTGCCCGGTGCGGGCAAATGCGCCATCTTCCCAAACACCAACGTATGGAACCGGCCGGTGACGAAGCTGCCGGTGGCCAAGAACTCGAAGCAGCTCATCAGCTCCATCGGCACGGAGACCGGGCTCCATCCGGATTTCGGCTCCGACCCTTCGAACGGTATCCCGTACAACCTCGTCGGCAAGAAGGCCAAGAAGGTGCGCTTCACCTTCGACTACGCCGATCAGTCAGATCAGGGACCCTATCCGATCCCCGCACATCCCAAGATCGAGGCCGGAAGCGATCATCACCTGCTGGTGTTAGACAAAGCCAACTGCCACCTCTACGAGCTGTTTGCCGTAGAGCACAACAAGCATGGCTGGCACGCCGGCTCCGGAGCAATCTGGAATCTCGACTCGAATGCCCTGCGCCCGGACGGCTGGACTAGCGCCGACGCCGCCGGGCTGCCGATTCTGCCCGGGCTGGTTCGATACTCTGATATCCAGCGCGGCGTGATCAACCACGCGCTCCGCTTCACCGCCATGCCCACTCGCAGCATGCACATCTACCCGGCCAGGCACGACGCCGGATCTGGTAATGATCCTGCCCTTCCACCGATGGGGTTGCGAGTCCGGCTCAAGGCGTCGGTTTCACTCAAGGGCTTCGATCGAACTGACAGGATACTGCTCACCGCACTCAAGACCTACGGAATGATCCTGGCCGACAACGGCAGTCCGTGGTTCATCAGTGGCGCACCCGACAATCGCTGGAATGACGACACGCTCCACCTGATCGACCGCATAAATGGTTCGGACTTCCAGGTCGTGGATACCAGCCACTTCCGCAACGGGTAAGGCCGAGGCTGGCCCGGGCAGCTTCCCGAGTAGGATCAGGTGCATGCTCTTGACAGGAGAAGCAGGAGATGGGACAGGGACAGCTAGTTTCGGGTTGGATCGCTCCACACGGCGTGGTGCCCGACATGCCGGACGAGCAGCGGCAACGTGTGCCACAGACAGATGCGGCCATGCGCTCTGCGGCCTCACGGGTCGTCGAGTCCAACCCCGACGTGGTTGTGCTGGTCACTCCGCATGGCTTCCGCGCCGCCGGCGCCAACACCGTGTCGCTGTGCCGACACAACCAGGTTCAGCTCTCGACCTGGTATGCCTGGCGCCAGGACGAGCTTTCCGTCGAAAGTGATCCGGAGCTGGCACAGCTCATCCTCGATGCCGCCGCGGAGCTGGGCGTCGAGGCCATCGGCCTGATTTACGGAGCCACCAGCGAGCCGAGTTATCCAATGGACTGGGGCATAACCGGGCCTATGCAGTACCTGTTGCAAGCCGGATTCGAAGGCAGTCTACTGCCGGTTACCTTTTCAGGTCGCGCGCTTGAGACCGAGTGGCAGTTTGGCCAAGTCATAGCCAGTGGCGTCGTTCGCGCCGGCCGTCGGGCGGCCCTCGTCGCCAGCTCCGATCTCTCACATGTACACAGCGCCAAGGGCCCCTACGGGTTCAAACCGATAGCCGCCGAGTTCGACTCCGTAATCGAGCGAGCGGTGCGCTCCGGCAACTTACGCTCGCTTCTCGACCTCGACCTCAATTGGGCCAAGGAGGCGGCACAGGATGGACTCCGCTCGATCGTGATCCTGGGAGGTGCGGTTGAGGAGCTGAACTTCGAGAGCGAGGTCCTTGCCTATGAGGTTGACGTGTACTACGGGATGCTCACGGCGCTGCTGAGCCGGCAGGGTTCCACGTGAACACCTGGGCTGTCCTGCTCAGGGGCGTGAACGTCGGCGGCAAAATATTGAGCATGAAGCAGCTCAGCGGCGCATTGGTCGATCGTGGGTATCAGGACGTGGCCACATACATCCAAAGCGGAAACGTGGTACTCCTGAGCGAGCAGGGAGACGAGGAGGCCCTGTGCAGGGACGTCGAGCACGTGATTTCACATGAGTTCGGCTTGTCGGTCACGGTTATGGCACGTACGCCCGAGGAGCTTGATTCGATAGTGCAGGCTAACCCCTTCGACAAGCCGGGCATCGACCCGAAGACCCTGCACGTGACGTTCCTCTCTTCCGAAGCCGCATCCACTGCCGTGGCGACCATCGATCGAACATCAGCTCTTCCTGATGAGTTCGCAGTCTCAGGACGTGAGATCTATCTCCACTGTCCAGAGGGCTACGGAAGGTCCATGCTCGTTAATCCGTTCTGGGAGCGACAGCTGCGGGCCAGGGCAACGACGCGCAACTGGCGCACCGTCAACCGCATGTTGGAGATGAGCCGCCCTCCGCAGTAAGTTGCATGTTCAACGTTCACGGTGGACGCAGTTCGGTCCTCATCTCCAACCTGGCCGCTCTCGAGCACGCTTGGCCTCGAGTAGAGGCACTCCAAACTCTAAACGTGAACTCCAACTCGATCACCTTCTTTCACTTCCCCCCAAGGTGGAGAATCGAAGAGACCAAGCGTGGGAGGCTGCCGTGACGACAGAAGCAAGAAGCCTGAAGCGAAACGACATCGACGTGCGCGGGGGCAGGATGCACTACGTGGAGAAGGGGACAGGCGACCCCGTGGTCATGATCCACGGATACGCCCCCATCAGCTCCTGGAGAGTCTGGAACGCCAACATCGACGAGCTGTCAACAAACAACCGGATCATCGCCGTCGATCTTCCCGGTTACGGAGAGTCGAGCGGTCCGGAAGGCGGCATCCCATCCGATTTCGGCGAATGGTTCTGGATCAACGCGCGGGCCGTACACGACCTGATCCATGGATTGGACCTCGGACCGGTGACCCTCTGTGGCCTCTCGGCGGGAGGCGCTGCCTCGCTCCTGCTGGCGTCCGAATGGCCCAAGGACGTGGCCCGGCTAATTCTCGTCGACTCAGCCGGCAGTCAGCAGACGGAGCGGTGGCAAGGGATAACCGTTCCGACACTCATCGTGTGGCAGAAGGAGGACCGGCTGCTGCCGCTGGATGAGCACGCGCCGAAGCTGCAGGCGGCCATAGACGGCTCCACTCTGGAGGTGATCGACGGAAACCCGGCGGGAATCGAGCCCTACGACTGGCACTGGCCTCAAGCGCTCAACCCCGCCCGATTCAATCAGGTGGTGGCCGAGTTCCTCAAGGGCTCGAAGTCCTCAGACTAAGTTCCCGAGCAGCGACAGGAGACCGGGCAATTCACCGGGTCGACTGCGGAGCGAGGTTGCTGGATGCATCTCAAGCGGCTATCGAACTCCGGCCGGCTCCCGGCTGCCTACCAAGGCTTTCACGGCCTCGACGATAGCATCAGCGTCGATCCCGGCCCAGTGCATGAGCTCCTCCGGCGTACCTGAGCCAGGCATCTCCGTCACCGCCAGCTTGATCAGCCTGAGCTGAGGCCCGTCATATGTCGGCGCTTCTCGATCGCCGGCGAATGCCGCGGCCACAGCATCGCCGAGGCCACCTTCGATCCAGTGGTCCTCCACGACCACCAGTTTGCCATTGGTGTCGCGCGCCGCCTCGTGGAGGGTCGCCACGTCGATGGGCTTGACGGAGAAGAGGTCGATGACGCGCACGCCCATTCCCTCCTCAGCCAGCCGGTCGCAAGCTTTGAGGGCCTCATGGAGGGTGATGCCTGCCCCAATAACAGTTGCACGGTCTCTGTCCGACCGTCGGACGACTACGCTGCCCCCGATGGGGAAGTCTTCCAGGGGCTTGTATATCACGTCGGTGGCTTCACGGGTTGTTCTCAGGAAAACCACCCCCTCGCGGTCCACCATCTGCCCGCAGAGCGAGGCGGTCTGATTGGCGTCTGACGGATAGAGCACAGTGCTGCCGCACACGGCCCGGAAGGAGGCGATATCCTCCAGGGCCATCTGCGATGGTCCGTCCTGTCCAATCGAGATGCCGGCGTGGCTGCCGGCCAGCTTGATGTTGGCTCGAGAGACGGCGGCCATGCGGACGAAATCATAGGCGCGGCTAAAGAATGCGGCGAACGTCGAGGCAAACGGTTTGTAGCCGCGCACCTGAAGTCCAACTGCCGCGCCCACCAGCTGCTGTTCGGCAATGTACATCTCGAAATAGCGGTCCGGGAACGCATGGGCGAACTCGTCGGCGTAGGTGGAGTTGCTGACCTCACCGTCCAGCGCCACGACCTCAGGATGTGAACCCAGAGCCTTTAGCGCGTCCCCATAGGCCTTCCTCGTGGCCACCTTTGAGCCCAAGTCGTACGTCGGCAGCTGCGGATTGCGATTTCCGTCCTGCTCGATCGCCGGACGGTGGGACTCATCCGGCTTCTGCACCTGAACAACGATGTGGCGCTCGCCGCCCAGCTCCTGGATGGCATCGCCGGCCTGCTCCGGCTTCAGCGCCTTGCCATGCCAGCCGTCCTGATTCTCGAGGAACGAGACGCCCCGCCCCTTCATCGTCCTGGCCACGATGACCACCGGCACGTCGGTGGTGGTTGTGGCCTCGCCAAAGGCATGATCGATCTCCTCGAGATCGTGCCCGTCGATCTCCAGAGGCCGCCATCCAAACGCACGCGCGCGGTCCGCGTAGGCCTTCGTGTTCCAGCCCAGCTCGGTCTGACCCCGCTGGCCCAGCCGGTTGACGTCGATGATCGCGGTGACGTTGGCCAGTGAGTAATGGGAGGCCTTGTCGAAGGCTTCCCACACAGAGCCTTCGGCCGTCTCGCTGTCGCCCAAGAGGATCCAGACACGATACGGCAGCTTGTCGAGGTACTTGCCGGCGAGCCCGATTCCGACCCCGATGGGCAACCCCTGACCCAGGGATCCCGTAGCCACGTCGACATATGGCAGAACCGGAACCGGATGCCCTTCGATCGGGCTGCCGAACTCGCGTAGGGTCATCATCTCCTCGTCGGAGATGGCGCCCGCCGCCTTGTACATCGCATAGAGCAGCGGTGAGGCGTGGCCCTTGGACAGTATGAAGTGATCGTTGTTGGGATTCTTGGGATCATCAAAGTCGTACTTCAGGTACTTGCTCATCAGCACGGCCATGAGGTCGGCCGCGGACATGGATGACGTGGGGTGTCCGGAACCCGCCTGGGTTGTCGAGCGGATGCTATCCACTCGCAGCTGCTGGGCCAGCTCGTGCCATGCGTGAATGTCCTGTGTCATGAGGTGCTCCTTGGGTCTTTCCTCATACTGTCACCCGGCGAACGAGTCGAGCTTGTTCGGCCTCCACAATCCCATGCTCCTATTGTCGCGACGCCGGAGCTTGGATAGGATGACCAAGTTGCAAATTCGGCCACACTCGTCAAGTGACCCTGGAGGTTCACATGCCGCCCGCCCTTCGAGCCTCGTCGATCCTCTCGGCTTTGGTCATTCTGCCGCTCCTCTCGGCCACGCCGGCCGTCGCGGGACCGTCGCCACGCCAAGGACCAGCCTTCACGCGTTTGACCGTCAGCGGCGGCCACGGCCAGGCCATTCATCTGATGCCTCCGCCCCTGGCAGGGCGTGGCGCAGAGCCGCCCCCGGCTCCTCCCGCCGGCTCCCATGTCAGCTATGGCGGTGGTCCGGTCGTCCACACCTTGAAGGCCTATGCCATCTTCTGGCAGCCGCCGGGCTACCACTTTGAAGAGGCCTTCAAGAAGGGGTCTGTCCCCGACTCGCATGACACCTCGTATGAGACGCTCATCGACGGCTTCTTCCAGCATGCCGGCGCCACACCCTACTACAACATCCTGACCCAGTACTCCGATACGAGCGATGTGGTTCACAACGCCTTGAGCTTCGGAGGCATGTGGGTCGACACGGGCGCGCTCAACCAGTTCAACACGAGCGTCGACGGCACCCAGAAACATCCGCTGCTGAACTCTGACATCCAGGCAGAGGTCGAAAACGCGGTCGCCAAGAACTCGACCTGGCCCACCGGCGGGATGGGCGTCGAGTTCTTTGTCTTCACACCCGGTGGAGTTCAAAGTTGCACTACCAGTGCTCTCACCTACTGCGACGCGGAATTTCCCTATCCGGCCGACGCATACTGCGCCTACCACAGCGCGTTCTACAACTCCGGTGCGACTCCGGTCCTGTATGCCAACATGTTCGACGCCGGCTACTCAACCGCCTGCGGTGGCCCAAACTGGACCGTCAATGGAACTCACTACCCGCCGATCGACGGGCCTGGACCGAATGGAGACCCCGTGGCCGATTACGAGATCAGCCCGATGTCTCATGAGATGTCGGAGACGATTACGGACCCAATGCCGAACTCCGGGTGGGTGGACTCGTCGGACGGGTATGAGATCGGCGACATCTGCGCCTACGTCTTCGCGCCGCTTTCCACGCAGAACGGTGACGTCACCCTTCACGGCCACCAGTATCTGATCCAAGAGGAGTGGAGCAACGCCGTCGGCCCCGGCCAAACTGCAGCCAACTGCCTTATGGCCTATCACCGTGCGGCCTCGCTCCCAGTGAATTCAGCCGCCGACGCTTCACCGGGAGGCACCACTCCACTGTGCCCAAATACCCCGGGCGGTGACAGTGGGAGCACCTCCAGTTACCTGCTCCGCTGTGCCGTAGACGACGCCAACAACGACGCGCTGGCCGGCACTGTCAACCATCTCATCACCTTTGCAGGCTGCCCAAAGCCTTGCGCCATAAGCCTGCAGGCGCCACTTCCGTGGCTTTCGGCATCGGGTCTTGCCATTTACGGCGGAGGATACACCACCCTCAACGGTCACAAGAGTGTGGCCGTGGGTCTCAGAGACGTGGCCTCTCACACGACTGTTAGGGGGATGACGATCGAGAACTTTGCCGGTCCCGGCGTCGACATCACCAGCAAGGCGACCGGTGTGATGATCGGCGGTACGGGTCCGAATACCATCATCAACAACTCCGGCTACAGCGTCGTCGTCGGTGCCTCGACGAGCGATGCGGTCGCGGCGGTGATCAGTCGCAATCGCATGTACGGCAACGGCAACGGCATCTACCTCGCTGGTCTGGCTCCGGCCAGCTGCGCTTCCGGCCTCAGCGGCAGCCCCAACGGCTACCTTGCCTGCCCGGCAATCACAAGCGCCCTGCCCACCCTCGTCACCGGCACGTCATCCTGTGTCAGCTCCTGCACGGTCGAGCTCTTCGCCGTCCCTAGCACTCCCGACAAGAGTGGGCATGGGCAGGCGCAGACGTTCCTTGGTAGCGGCACCACGAATGCGACCGGGGCCTGGACGGTGACGCCGGCCAAGGCACCCACTGCCGGCTCGCGAGTCACGGCCACTGTCACGAACACCACCACGGGCCAAACCTCCGAGTTCGCGGCGGATCAGTCCGTTACCTAGACCCGGATGTCGAGGCTCGATTGCGCCGCGATGCCTCGGTGCGGCCCGCAGGCACAGTGCAGCCTGGACCGTTCAACGCCTCGAGGAGCACCTACTATCCGCGGTCAGTGATTAGCGGCGGTGGGCGCTCCGCAATCAGGTCTCAGGCTGCTGCCGTTCCACGTCTCTGCGTGCCGCTGCCGTTACCTGTCCCTCGCCTGGCCTCGCCGCCTCAGCTCTTTACCGGTGACCTCATCCGGGTCGTGGGTTTGGTGCCGGACACGATTGCCACGGTGCCGAAATTTAGGCGCACACTGCGAATCTCGCACAACCCCGCGTTCCGCAGCAGCACCTCGATCTGTTCGCGGCTAAGCGAGCGCGCCACGGACTCGGGCAGGTAGCTATAGGCCGAGGGATCCCCGGCGACGAACCGCGCGATGAAGGGAATCAGCCGCCGTTCATAGAACCCTATGGGTGCCTGCAGCCGGCTGTCGCTCGGGGTCAGCTCGAGCACCACCAGTCTGCCGCCCGACTTGAGCGCCGCCGCCATACGCTCGATCCCCAGCTCGCGACTGGAGAAATTTCGCAGTCCGAACGCCACCGAAGCCACATCAAACTCCCCCTGTGCCGTCAGCTCCAGGACATCGGAGCGCCGAAGCTGGACCGCCAAGCCGGCTGCCTTATGCCGCGCCACCCTCAGCATGGAGTCTGAGATGTCGACCCCCAGGACGGATCCCGCCGGCCCAACCTGGCGAGCCAGTGCGACCGCCATGTCACCCGTCCCCGTGGCCACGTCCAGGACACGATCTCCCGGCCGCGGGGCGGCTACCTCGATCGCCAGCCGCCGCCAACGGCGATCCTGTCCCAGGGTCATGATTCGGTTCATGAGATCGTAGCGGTCGGAGATGCGGTCGAACATAGCCGCGATCCGGTCGCGATCTCGCGAGGTTACGAGATCATCCAAGTGCGCGTCTCCAACTGTCAACGCGGCGACTGTATCGATTGGCGTACCGCCGGATGACTCACGTCTCAATCCTCTTTACCCGCAGCATCCACCTCCCCTCGGACACGCACCGATCGCATTGAGCCCGAGTCCGCGGGTTCGTGTGCCGGTAGAATCGTGAGGCGCGCTTCGGCACGCCCACCACCGGGAGCGAACAGGGCTGCGGCGCAGTCGTTTATGGAGTACTTGTCTATGCCCATTGGAGTCTCACGCCTCGCGCGGCTCTTGATCATCGTCGTCCTGGCGGCGACAGCGGTTGCGTGCGGCAAGAACACATCGCCTCCGGCCAAGCATGGGCAGTTTAAACCAGCGCCCGGTCACGTCATTCTCCACCCCACCGCCGCGCAGTCCTTCATCTACCTTCCGCAGACGGCGGAGATGGAGTCCAACGGCGACCTTCTTATCACCGATGGCGGCAACTGGGACCGCACCGGGGCCAAGATCGTCGAGCTCACGCCCTCCGGCAAGCCGGATTGGGTGTATACAGGTGGACTCGACTTTCCCCATTCGGCCTACGTCATCGGCTCGAACGATATTCTGATCAGCGACACCAACAACGACCGAGCCTTCATCATCAATCGTCAAGGGAAGACGATCTGGACGACCGACAATCTCGGCGGCGGCAAAGGCTTCGCCGGCGCCGGCCGCTTCAGTGATGGTGGCCACCTCGTCTATCCAAATGATGCCTACATGATGACCAACGGCGACATCCTCCTGTCGTCACGGTTCAACAGCACCGTGTGGGAGATTACACGCAGCGGACACGTGGTGTGGAAGTGCAGCCGCTTCATGCTGCGCCAGCACCGTCCGCGCCTGCTCCCCAACGGCGATCTCATGGTTGCCGACTCGGACAACGGGCGGACGTTGATCATCAACCACGCCTGCAACCGAATTCTGTTCGAGTACGGTGGCTTCGATGCCAACGGTAACCCCAAGGTCGTCTGGCCGCGCAGCTTCAACCCCTACGGCAGCAATTACCTCATCTCGGATACCGAGGATAATCGGATCCTCGAGATCAATCATGCCGGGAAAATCCTCCACACCTTCGCCGACATTCCTCAGCCTTACTACATCGAGGTGCTCAAGAACCAAGATCTGCTGCTGGGTGACTCCGGTATTCACGGGGCGATAGAGCTTTCGCCGGCCGGGTCGCTGGTACGGCAGTGGAAGACATCCTGGCCGCCCGGCGCTCTCCACACCTCGATCATCAATGGTGGATTCGAGACCGGCGGCCCGCAGGGTTGGATGAGGGGCGACCTCCTCAATGAGACGCTTCACCCCGGTCAGCGGGCCGACATGACCTTCGACTCCTCGGTCAAACACTCCGGCAAGAGCAGCGGAATGATCAGCTGGCCGGCAAATAGGGCCCATCTCTTCATCCGTTGGGAGCAAGATCTGAAAGTGACTCCCGGGAAGAGCTACACCTTCTCCGGCTGGATCAGGACCAAGAACGTCGCGCCCTGCGATACCTGTGACCTTGGACCGGGAACCAACCCGGGCGCGAGCGCCAACTTCGTTCTCAAATTCATCAACGACGATTACCGCACGGGCCCGCCTCAGATTGCGCTCCCTTCGATGCAGGGAACCACCGGCTGGACCCATCAGACCTATACCCTCACTGTGCCGCCCGGAGCCATCGGGCTGGAGGTGACGGCAGGCCTCTTTGGACGCGGCACGGTATGGTTCGACGATGTCAGTGTGACGCCCCATTGATAGCCGAGACGCACGTCGGCCAGAGACGTCGCGTCATTGCGCCGGGGCTCGCCGAATGAAGCGGTCGGTGAGCACGCGGTTCGACTGCACCCACGTCACCCCCGTCGACGTCCGCCTTGACGACGACGTCGCCGTCCCGGAGGTGGTGCGAGGGCTGGGCAAGTGTCGGGACTGCATGAAGGAGACGAAGCTGATTCCCATACCGGGAGTGCAGCCGAAACCTTCTGGCGAGCTGGAGCTC
>DASRCF010000085.1:0-4515 GCA_035653255.1 Chloroflexota bacterium | reverse complement strand
GCCTGCTTGTCGCCCTCGGCCTTGAGAACAACCGCCTGCTTTTCTCCCTGGGCGCGCAGCACAGCGGACTGCTGCTGCCCTTCGGCGGTGAGAATCGTGGCGCGCTTTTCGCGCTCGGCCTGCATCTGCTTTTCCATGGCGTGCTGAACGTCGGGCGGAGGCAGGATGTCCCGTAGCTCCACGCGGTTGACGCGCGTGCCCCAGCTCTCGGTCACCTCGTCCAGGGTTGCCCGCATCTTGGAGTTGATCTCCTCGCGGCTGGTCAAGGTCTTGTCCAGGGTCAAGCTGCCGATAACGTTACGCAGTGTGGTGATGGTGATCTGCTCCATGGCCGAGAGCAGGTTGGCCACGGCGTAGACCGCCTTCTGCGCGTCGATGATCTGGTAATAGACGACGGTGTCGATCTGAATGCCGACGTTGTCGGCGGTGATGACTGCCTGCCGGTTGAACGCGATTACCTGCTCGCGCATGTCGACCATCGGCAGAACTTTGTCCATGTAGGGCACGACCAGCAAGGGTCCGCTCTGGGCAGTCTTCAAGTAACGGCCCAGACGCTGGACGAGAGCTACGCGCGCCTGCGGCACGACTCGAACCGACCTGATCAACGTCAGCAGGGCGAGGACAACAATTACGGCGGCGATGATGAGGGCGATCATGGTGCTTTACCTCCTGGCCGGCCGCGCTTCACCTACCGGTCTTCATATACCCGGATTCCGTCGAAGTTGACGTAACCGACCCTGTACTGACATCATACTCGGCGGGAGTTTCGGGTTTCGGGTTTCGAGTTTCGGGTTTCGCGTTTCGAGTTTCGAGTTGGTGGGCGTCCGTGCCTTAGGCACCGGGATCTGGGTCGTCCGCCGGTAGGGGCGTGCGAGGTAACGAGTGCGCCCGCGTGCGCCACGACTGTACCGTTCACCGCAGAGATCCGAGCGGGCGGCCTCCTTCGTCGGAGGCCCCTGTAAGCCGTTCGAATCTCGAGTTTCGAGTTTCGGGTTTCGCGTTTCGAGTTGGCGGGCGTCCGTGCCTTAGGCACCGGGATCTGGGTCGTCCCGCCGGTAGGGGCGTGCGAGGTAACGAGTGCGCCCGCGTGTGCCACGGCTGTAGCGTTCACGCAGAGATCCGAGCGGCCGGCCTCCTTCGTCGGCGGCCCTTACACGTTCCAATCTACGGCCGCGACTAACGACTCGAAACCCGAAACCCGAAACTCCTGCACCGGCCTGCCCTCAGGGATAATGAAGGTGCAGAAGTCTGGAGTGTGAGCGCAGCCGCCATGTTGTGGTTGATCTGGATCGTCATCGCGCTCATTGCGGCCGTCGTGGAGATCGTGGGCTCGGGGCTGGTCTTCCTGGGAGTGGCCGGCGCTGCTGTGGTGGCGGCGATCGTGGCCGCCATCTTCGGCTCCTCTACCCTCGTGGCGGTCGGCTCGGCTGCCGCCTTCGCGGCAGTGGCCGTCTTCTATCTCTTGGCGTTGCGACCCCCTGTGCTGCGCTTGATATCCGGGCAGAGTCAGGGTGGCTTCCTTGGCAGCCACCACGGCGCCTCGGGAATCGTGGGTCGCAGGGCCATCGTCACGCAGACGGTTTCCTCCGACGGCGGCCAGATCCGCATCGGGCAGGGAGAGTTCTGGTCTGCGCGACCCTTCAACCCCGACGAGACCCTTCCGGAAGGGGCTCGAGTCGAGGTTCTGCTGCGAGACGGCCTGACCGCACTGGTCGCCGCGGCCGATGAGCATCAGACGGCGGTTTAGCTCTCCGGCTTCTCTTTTCCGAGCACGAACTGCGGCCCCGAGGCCACCACGCCGGTGGCGATCAGCCGCCACCCGCGCCGCAGATGTTCGTTGACGCGCTCGGGATCTTCGGTGACGATAACCTGCTCCATTCCTGTCAGCGGGAACGGCTCTGGCAGTCTGCTGTGCCCATTTGGCCGGTACGAGGAGTCCGCGTAGGCAGCGGCCGAGACCGGCCCCGGCGCCGCCGCCGGCGGCCCTTGTCCTGAGGGGGAGGACAGCGGCACCGCTGCTGGTACGAGCTCGGGCATCCGGCGGTCCCATGGAAGCTCGGGCAGCGTGAGGGTCGGGAGCGGTATTGGAGACGGGTCGACAACCACTCCGGCAACCAGCAGCTCGGCCACCACCGCGAAGCCCGTCAGGGACCAGAACAAGGCTGCCATCTGCTTGACCTCGAGTACCTGAAAGGCGATGCCGGCGACGAAGATGGTCGTCAGCACGGCCGCCGTGATCAGACCTTCGATCCGGTCGTCGCGCCTGTACTCGAGACTCGAGAAGTACATCGACAGCAGTGAGAGGCCCAGCCAGATCAGCAGGCCGACGACGCCCGTCTCCGCAAGAACCTTGAGCACCTGACTCTCGGTGATCAGAGGAGCGCTGGCGTGGGCGCGCAGTGCAGCCTCGTCGACGGCACCGGGTCCGAGGCCGAGTACCGCCGCTCCCATCCACGCACTCACTGTTCGATGCCACGCCGCCAGCCGGTCGGAATTGCTCTGATCACCCTCCCAATTGGAAACGGAGGCCAGATAACCTCCGGGAAGGCGGGAGACGCGCTCAACCGAGATGGGATTCACCGAGGCGTACGGGGATCTGAGCAGGCTCATGCCGGCGGCCAGCCGTACAAGACCTGGATTCAGCCACGCCGACCAGTCGTAGTCGGCATCGTGCAGCGGGCCGGAATCGGTGATAAAGTCGATCCGGATGGTGTGCCCGGCGTAGCCAGAGAGCGGGAGCCGATAGAGGAACGCGCGACGGTCACGGCTGTTCTGCTTTGGATCGATGTACCGATCGAACACGACCCTCCGCTGCCCAGCATCGCCGATGGCGATGCTGAACCGCACCCCATCACCCTTGTTGACCCGCCACACCCGAGGATCGAGGGCGATTCCCCAGGCGAGAACAGCACCATTGGGGACATGCAGGCGATAGCCAAGCAGGGCCTGGCCCTTCGTCGGTGCCGGCTCGGCCAGCACGGTATACCTCCTCCCACCCAGTCGCCAGTGAACCGCGTGGCTGTGACGGGAAGGGGGCGGGAGCCCGGCGCGGGCAACCGGCTTCGGCCCCGAGAGAAAGGAAGAGAGCGATCTTTCGCCTCCGGTGCGGCCTGCCACCGTGTGGAGGCGGCGGCTGCTCACGAGGGTGATTGCCCGAGCGAGCTTGCTGCCCTGACCGGTGTAGAGCGCCGAGCCGATAAGGAGGGCCACCATGACGGCGACGAGCCCGATCCGTACCGTCGGCGGAGCCTTCGAGGCCAGCACCGCGATGACGACCAGTCCTGCGAGGCAGGCAACCCATGGGCCACGACTGAATGTCAGCAGCAAGCCGACCACCGTCAGTCCCGCCAGCGGCAATGCCCAGACCACCCGTCCGGCGAGGTAGAGCCCTATCGCCAGCACCGTCGCCACCGCAAGGTAAGCTCCCAGCCCCGTGGGGAAGTCGAACACGAAGTAAGGCCTGAGGATATGCGTGGCCGATATGTAGACCTCTGGCCGCCCGTACTGCTGCATGAGCATCTGCGAGGGAACGAGTGCTCGTCCGCTTGCTGTCTCCGCTATTGCTCCCATCGCACAGACCAGACCGACTGAGAGGGTGCTGAACAGCAGGACCGGTAGACGCTCAACTGCCGGTATTGCCAGGAACACAAGCGCCAGCGGCATATAGGTGAGGTCGATCTGCACGCCGTCCAACCCCGTGGCCAGATGTGACGTGAGCAGCGCGCGCAGGATCACGAGCAAGCCGAACCCGAGCATCAACCGCACCAGCCAGGAGGTGCGGAAGATGGTCAGCAGCTCACCGCGAAGCCGGATGACTGCCGCCACCGAGAGGCCGCCGACCAGGGTTTCCTTCCAACCGACTCCCACCGATCCGGGAATCACCTCTTTAAGAGGCAGATAGAACGGCAATAGGACCAACAGTGCCAGCAGCGCCAGAGACATGACGTCGCGCGGCACAGCGGGAGCATATCGAGATGGCTCCTCCGGCGCAATGTCGTTTTCGCCCAAGGAACCAGGGTTTCGGGGGAGAAGCCATCGCCCCAGCCCTCCGGACGTCGCTTCCGGACCATACCGGATTCGGGTCAGGCTGAGGTAACGATAGTACGCCTGCAGGCGCGCCTCTATCAGCCCCGTCCGCCCGTCACGGAAGCCGGCCTTCACCAGGTAGCGCGAGAGAAAGTGGAACGCCGGTGCGGCGAGGATATCCGCCCGCGTGGCCGTCCGGTGCTCCTCGGCCGCATCCACGGCCTCGAGCTTGGAGTACCGCTCGATGCGCTCGAGCACGTCGGCGTATGAGGAATGGCTGCGATGGAGGAGCCGGGATCTCAGTCGCCCGATGCGACCATCCGGCAGCTCGACGCGCTCGTGGATCCGGCCCGTGTACCATCCGTCGAGCCGGTTGATGAGCCGTACCTGGCGGTCCGGCCACCAACCGCCGGCCTTCATCCATCGTCCCAGGAGGTTGTTCCGACGGGGGATGCTGTACGCCGGCATGTCCGGGCCACGAATCAGAAG
>DASRCF010000084.1:0-2727 GCA_035653255.1 Chloroflexota bacterium | reverse complement strand
GGCGACGAGCGGCCCCGAGGCGGCTGCGCAGCTGGGCGCGGAAGTCGATCTCATCGTCGACGGCGGTGATAGTCCTGCTTCAGGTACTGCCAGCACCGTCCTCGACCTGACCACCTCGCCCGCGCTCATTCGTCGCCGCGGCTCCATTCCCATGTCGGCGATCCGCTCCGCTCTCGCCGCTCGGGTCGACTATGCCCTCGAGGCCTAGGAGAGGCTACAATCGCCGACGTCGGTGTGTGCGTCGGTTCTCGACACTCTAAACACCAAACTCCAAACTTCCGTCCGCTAGAATTTGTCGGACTTCGGAATGTCAAGTAGCCACCAGCACGAGCACGCTCACCATACCCCGATCGATTGGGATCGGCCTCTCAGCCGGCGGGACGTCTTTCGCTATGGAGCGGGCGTCGGTTTCGGGGTGATCGGCGCCGGCATGCTGGCGTCGTGCGTGCCCATCGTCGGCGTCACGACCAACGGCGCCTGGGACAACGTGCCGCCTGCCGATGGCAAGTACGTCGTCATCATCGTCATCGACGGCTGCCGCGCCGACTATCTGTCCTACGGCCACCTGCCAAACCTGGACACCCTGATCAGCAACGGCACGACGTATCAGAACGCCTGGTGCGGAATGATGGAATCCATCACTCCCGCCTGCCACGCGTCATTGGGCACGGGTTCATTTCCGCAGCACGACGGCGGCATCGTGGGGTTCTGGTGGGAAAACCCCTCGAACCATCACGACTTCAACGCGGCCAACACGGCCAACAACTTCCCCTCGGGCGCCACGAATCCGGCCACTCTGGAGACGATCATCAAGCGGTCAGGCTCGCCCACGCTGGCCGGACTCCTGAAGCAGGCGGACCCTACGGCGAAGGTGTACGCCGCCAGCGGTCCAAAGTTCTACGCCGCCGACGCCGCCGGAGGGCCCGACTCGGATTACACCGCCTACTTCTGGGTCGACGCCAACAACGGCTACCGGCCGCTCTCCATCTCACCCCACGATCTGCCGGCCGACATCCTCAACGATCCGGCCTTCTATTACGGCCCCAACAATCCCGGGCCGGCCATCGCCAACGGGATGAGCCCCGACAGCTCGGGCGGCTGGTACTCGATGATCAACGATCATCTCGGTCTGCAAGACGCCATGGTGATCGACCTAACCAAGAAGGTCACCGAACAGGAGCGCCCAAGGGTGGTCATGCTCAACCTGCCGGAGATGGATTACCCCGTGCTGCACCTCGACGGCGGCCCCCTGAGCCCGAATAAGGTCACTCACGTCATGGAGAACGCCGACCGCAAGATCGGCCAGCTCATGGACCACTACCGGAACCTCGGGATCTATGACCAAACGCTGTGGGTGCTCGTCGGCGATCACGGCTGCACGCCCTTGGAGCGTTTGGTGGAGTACAAGGAGGTCGTTCCGCGTGCGCTGTACAACGCCGGAACGGGCTACGCGGGTGGGTTCCCATACCTCACGCACGACTACCATACCGGGGGCTTCATCTGGGTCTGGAACCCGGACAAGGCCGGCAAGGCGGCCGAGCTGCTGGACCAGTCCCACATTCCCGGGGTTGCAGGCATCTACTTCCTGTCCGATTTTGGGTCGAAGGGCGGCTACCTTCCCAGCCCCGAGACGGCCCGGTCAACGCCGCCCCCACTCGACGCCGCCTACCGCTATCTTCTGAACACCATGGTCGGCGCCACCGCGCCGCACATCGTCCTGGTCTATGAGGAGCGGACGGGTTCCGACGTGCCGACGACGAAGAACTGGAACGGAGACCATGGCGGCATCAACTGGAGCTCGCAGCACATTCCCATGATTCTGTCCGGGCCAGGAGTCCGGAAAGGCCACAAGTCGGCCTTCCCGGCCCGCCTGGTGGATGTCGCCCCGACTGCTCTGCGGATCCTCGGCGTCGACTATCCGGGCATGGACGGCATCGCCCTGGCGGACGCTTTCGTCAAGCCGACCAAGCTGGAAGCCTCAACCCAGCGCTCGCGCGCGACGTATCTGCTCCCGGCCGCGAATGCGCTGCGTGAACGCTCTATCCTCGACATCAGAGAGCAGGGAAAGTTAAAGCCGCTCAAAGGCCGGAAGAACGGCAACAGCCCGGCACCGCCGACGATCAACTACTAGGCGGCGCAATCTACACAGGGCTGGTAGGGAATGAGATCCTCGAAGGCCGCGGCCTTCCTGAGCGCTCGGTGCTGGAGCACCTTGGCGTTGGCGACGCTGGTTTCCAAGTCACCGGCGATCTCGTGAAGTGAGGCGCCGTTGAGAAAGCGCAGCTCCAGCACCCTCCCGTACCGATAGGGCAGCCGGGCCAGCGTCTCCTGGACCCGCCGCTCCGCCACCGGGTTCTCATGCCTGACCTGCGCATCAGGCTTGCTCTCGACCATCGGCTCCGTGAGCGGGAGGGTGGGGACGGATCGATAATGGTGCCGCCAGTGGTCACCCATGACGTTGCGGGCGATCTGAAACAGCCAGCCCAGCACTTCGGCCGGCGAGCGGTCGGCGTCGTAGGCCGGCAGGGCCTGCAGAAAAGTCTGGGAGGTCACGTCCTCAGCGTCGGCCTCGTCCTGCATCCGCGCGCGCACAAACCTGAGTATCTGGTCGTGAGTGGACTGGTACAGGTCCTCGAACGTCATCTGGCCGTCGGTGGCGCTTCCGCGTGAGCCGGTCATCCCTGGTCTCCCTTCTTGGTCTGCAACCGGTTTGTCCGGGTACAAGAA
>DASRCF010000083.1:0-2138 GCA_035653255.1 Chloroflexota bacterium | reverse complement strand
GGCGCGCCCAGGAGGATTTGAACCCCCGCACGCGGATCCGTAGTCCGTACTGGGTGAGCTCCGCTGCCTGGCCTGAGCTCCACCGACGTCCAGGAGCGTCCCTCCATCGCCATCTCGATCCCGTGTGGTTGCTATCCCGGTTGCTATCACGCACGCCGTAGGAGTTTCGCCGGCTGTCTTCACCCAGTGGTCGAGATCACGTCTCTGCGACCTTCGGCTTCGGCTCTCTAGTGCGCGGCCAGTCCTATCGGCGAGGGCCAGGATCGCGCATCAACCAGCGCTGCTGGTCCCATCTTCCCGGCCGACGGAGGTCAGGAGCTGGCCCAAGCGGTTGAGGGCGGCACGGAGGCGCGGGTTTTCTTCGAGATGGATGTAGTGCTTCCGGCTGGTCTCGACAAGTGCATGGCCCAGGAGTTGCTTGATGATGTCGTCGTCCTCGCCGAGGTAGCGCAGTAGGGTGGCGGTTGTGCCCCGAATATCCTGGAAGCGGATGCGCTTGACTTGGGCCGCATCGACGAGCTTGTGGTAGACGCGCGTCCGAAACGTCGAAGCGTTGATAGGCTTTCCCACGGTGTTGGGGAACACCAGGTCCAGGTCCGACCACTCCGGGCCGGCGGCGATCCGTTCCGCAGCCTGGCGCCGGCGCTGGCGCTGGAGAGCCTCCCGTGCCATGGGTATGAGCGGGAGGGTGCGCCTGGAACGCTGTGTCTTCGGGTCACCGTGGATAGCGCGTCCGTGGACCCACACGACATTGGACAGGACCGTAATCACCTGGCGATCCGCATGAACGTCAGACCAGCGCAGCCCCAGCAGCTCGCCCTCGCGCATCCCGGTGGTAAGTGCAACGACGAATAAGAGCTCGAGTCGATGTCCGGCGGCCGCGTCTAGGAAGCGAACGGCCTCGTCGGGATCCCAGGCATCGCCTTCGAAATCGGCCTTCTGCGGTAGCGGGACAAGTGCTGCCGGGTTGCGCGTGATCAACTCCATCCGCGCGGCCTCGCTCAGCGCCCTGCTCAGCGTGACCTGCATGAGGCGCACGTGTGTCGGTGAATGAAGTTCTCGCGTCTTTGCACTTGTCTCGGCGAGCTTCGTGTCGCGCCACCGACGCACATCGAGTGGGCCTATCCTCCCCAGCCGCATGCGGCCGAGCGGCGTCGGGGCGATGTGAAGCCGGATGATCTCTTCCGTGCGCGAAATGTGGGAAGGCTTGCCGGTAAGCAGCGCGCCCTCCTTGGGGTGGCGGCGCTCGTCGACCGGCAGATACATTTGCGTGAGGAAGCGCGCGAGCGTCAGGTCGTTCCGCGCCGGCAGCTCCCCGCGGTCCATCTGGGCGAGCGCGTTGCGGAGTACCCGCTTGGCCTCGGTCTCGGTTCGGCAGTAGGTGCGATGCCGCTTCCCATCGAGAAGTGTGACGTCAACGACCCAGCGCTGGCGGCCCTCCCACCAGAAGATGCTGCCGTCGCCATTGCCGCGCTTCTTCTGTCGGGGCAGGTCATCAGGCCGCATCACGAAAGCCCTTCGGACTCATTGGCACGGACATAGCGCTCCAACTCTTCCTCTCTGATGCGCGTCAAGTGTCCTATTTTGACGACTTTCAGGCGGCCGCGGTTCATCTCAAGGTAGAGCAGGCTCCGGCTCACGCGGAGTCGCTCGGCCGCCTCTGTCACGGTGAGAAGCGGTGTCACGGGCGACCTCGCCGACAGCGCGGTAAGCGGCCGTTGGCTCGTGTGAAACGGCGCCGGGCGTACGTCATCGCGCCCTCGGGCCTCGACCGGTGGACCGGATAGGGAGGTGATCGGGTGGGGCGCTCTTGCCCGAGCAGGCGGGCATGGGATCCTCCTGAGGGGGGTCGTGGGTGCCTGGGCATGGCTGGTTGTCCGAGCTCGTGCTCCGCAACCGCCGGTCAGGCCCTCAGATCGGACACAAGGGCGCCGCCGTGAGAATCTCCGGGTGTGGGCACCGCGAAAAAGCATCGTCGTGTCTCCGCTGATTGGAGCCGTGGTCGGCTCCGATGCGCGGACCGCCCCGTGCTGGCCTCCGGCGTCAAGGCCGAAGCCGAAGGTTGCCTTGACGCCGGACCAGACCAGCACGGGAACCTGGGACGCTGGGGTCGCGGGGTCCTCACCGGAAGGAGCCGC
>DASRCF010000082.1:0-3919 GCA_035653255.1 Chloroflexota bacterium | reverse complement strand
CTTTCTTCGGGCGAGTCGGGAGGCACGAGACATGAGGAGCTGGCCCGGTATCTGACGGCTCGGGGCCATCAGGTAGTGGTCGTCGCCGGACAGACATCCTATCTCACCGGACGCAAGATGGGGCCGGCCGGTATGGTATCGAAAGAACGGACGCAGGGCGGCTTCGAGATCATCCGCTGTGCCACCCATTCGAAGATCCATCGCAGTTTTGCGGACCGCCTGGCGGCTTTCTTCACCTTCGTCCTGGGGTCATTCCTCGTATCCCTCTGGATTCGTAACGTCGACGTGGTGTGGGGAACGTCGCCTCCCCTGTTCCAGGCCGGATCCGCGCTGGCTGTGGCGAGGCTCAAGCGGGTGCCCTTTGTCTTCGAGGTGCGCGACCTCTGGCCCGACTTCGCCATCCAGCTGGGAGTGCTGAAGCACCCCGCCGGCATCCGCTTCGGCCACTGGCTCGAGCGGCTGCTCTACCGTTCGGCCGACCTGGTGATGCCGAATTCGCCGGGATACGTTCCCCATATCGTTCAGCGTGGTGGGGACGAGGCTCGGATCCAGGTGGTGCCGAACGGCGTGGACGTGAGAGCCTTCGACGTCCCGCCCGACCCCGGATTTCGCCATCGTCTCGGCCTCGAGAACAAGATCATCGCCCTCTACTCGGGTGCCCTGGGCTATGCCAACGACCTGGAGACGCTCTTGGAGGCGTCCAAACAGCTCGTTTCGCGTCGCGACATCGCCGTCGTGATTCTCGGCGACGGCAAGGAACGACATCGTCTGCAGCGGCAGGCGGAGGACATGGGCCTGAGCAATGTCGTGTTCGCCTCCGCCCGACCGAAGTCGGAGATGGCGCCGATTCTCGCCTCGGTTGACATCTGTGTGGCCACCCTGCGCGATATTCCGCTGTTCGCCACGCCCTATCCAAACAAGGTCTTCGACTACATGGCGGCCGGGAAGCCGGTGGTGCTGGCGATCGACGGGGCTATTCGCGAGGTGGTTGAGGCGGCCGGAGGAGGAGTATTCTCCCCACCCGGCGATGCCGAGGCGCTGGCGGCCACCATCGCCAGGCTGGCTGATGATGGTGAACTGCGGCAGCACATGGGAGCGAGCGGCCGCGGCTACGTGGCGCAATACTTTGACCGCCGCTTACAGGGGGAGATGCTGGAACGCCTGCTGCAGGAGCTGGCCCCGGGGGCGGCTCGGCCGGAGAAGATTCGGGGCTATCCGGGAAAGCGGTCGACGGATGTCCTCCTGGCCACGGTGGCTCTCATCCTCTGCAGCCCACTTCTGGTTCTGACGGCGGCCTCGGTGTGGCTGTTCATAGGGAGGCCGGTCATCTACCGGCAAACGCGCGCCGGCGCTTTCGGCCGCCCGTTTCAGCTGCTCAAGTTCCGCAGCATGACCGAGGCCTTCGACGAGGAAGGCCGGCCGCTGCCTGACGACCGCCGGCTGACTCGACTCGGACGTCGGCTCAGGGCCTGGAGCCTGGACGAGCTGCCCGAGCTGGTCAACGTGCTCCGCGGCGACATGAGCCTGGTCGGTCCCAGGCCACTGGTCATCAGGTATCTGGACCGGTATTCGAGTGAGCAGATGCGCCGCCACCATGCCCGGCCCGGCATCACCGGCCTCAGTCAGGTCAGCGGCCGAAACGCCATCTCTTGGGAGGAGAAGTTCAAGCTTGACGTCTGGTATGTCAACCACATCAGCCCCTGGCTGGACGCCCGTATCCTGATGCGGACGCTGCTGGCCATCGCGAGAAGGCATGGCGTGAGCCAGCCGGGCCAGGCAACCATGGAGGAGTTCTTGGGTAACCGTCCGACGTCGCAGTGAGGGAGATACCATCCTGGCGCCGCCGGTTCGTGCGGACCGTGTACGCCACTCACAATGACTCGCCGGCGGTTCGCCAGGCGCTGGCCGGGTGCATAGAACGGCTGCCCGACGAATGGAGAGGCCTCAATGTGGGTTCCGGGAATACGAGGGTGCATTCCCGGATCGTTAATCTTGACCTGCAGCCCGGTCCCGAGATCGACGTGTGCGGGACGGTCGAGCACCTGCCCTTCGACGACGCTTCGTTCGACTTCGTCATGTCTCAGGAGGTGATCGAGCATGTGCGCGAGCCGTTTCGGGCTGTGGCGGAGATGCGGCGAGTGATGAAACCGGGCGGCTTGCTGTACTGTCAGACGCCGTTCGTCATCGGCTTCCACCCCGAACCCTCGGACTACTGGCGGTTCACCGTCGAAGGCATACAGGCCTTGGTGGAGCAGGCGGGGCTCGAGGTGAGCGAGGTGGGAATCGCCGTCGGCGCCGGCACCGGCTTCTATCGAATCGCGGTCGAGTTCGGGGCGACTCTGGTCTCGGCCATGAGCGAGAGAGCCTACATTCCCATCAAGGGGTTATTGGCGCTGGGCTTGTTTCCACTGAAGTACGCTGACCGCCTGGCGAATGCCAGCCCACAGCGGCACCGGATCCCGGGAGGGTACTACGTCGTCGCCCGTCGCGCCTAGCTTTCTGTTCACCAGCGCCGGAAGGCGAGTCGAGCTGATCCGAGCCTTCGCCGCGGCTTCGGAGAAGCTCGGCGGAAGAGTTGGAGTGGTGGTGGCAGACTGCGACGCGCTGGCCCCGACCCTGCACCTGGGGGTGCGGCGGTATCTGGTGCCCCGCCTCGATCACCCTTCATACCTCGAGACCATTCTCGGAATCTGCCGGCGGGAAGCCGTCAGCCACATATTCCCGCTCATCGATCCCGATGTCCCGTTCCTCAACCGGCATCGAGCCGCGCTGGCGGAGGAGGGCGTTCAGGTCTGCTCGGTGCTCCCCCAGGGAGTGGAGATCGTCGAGGACAAGTGGCAGGCGCGGCAATTTTTCGAGAGGCTGGGGCTGCACACGCCGACATCCTGGCGTGGTGCAGACCTCAATCCGGAGGCGATGTCCTACCCGTTGTTCATCAAGCCGCGCCGGGGGAGCGCCGGGGAGGGCGCATCCGCCGTTCGGGATTCGGATGAGCTCCGTTTTCTGCTGCGGCGGGTGGACGACCCCATCGTGCAGGAGCTGTTACCGGGACCCGAGATCACCTGCGACGTCGTGGCCGATTGGACGGGCGACGTCTTCTCGGTCATCCAGCGACAGCGCATCAGCGTGCGCGGCGGCGAGGTGACGAAGGGTGTTACCGTCAACCATCCGGCGGTCGCCGAAGCCTGCGTCGCCATCGCCGGGGCCCTACCCGTTTCGGGGCCGGTCACCGTGCAGTGCCTCATGAAAGATGGCATGCCGCACTTTACGGAGATCAATGGGCGCATGGGAGGCGGGATTCCTTTGGCGCTGGCGTCCGGAGTTCCGTTTCCGGAGTGGCTGATGACGAAGGCGCTTGGTTTGGAGGGGGACCTCGGTGACGGTAGCTACCGTGAGGGAGTCTACGTCACAAGGTTCGACGACGGATTCTTCATATCCGAGGAGGATCGTGTCGCGGTTTCGCGCTGTCGTCTTTGATCTCGACGACACCCTCTATCCTGAGCGACAGTATGTGCTCAGTGGGTTCAGAGCCGTTGGACGCTGGCTTGAGAGGCGTCACGGGGGCGAGGCGGAAGCGACGGCGCAAGAGATGGTGGCGATCTCCGAGTCCGTCTCCAGGGGTGCGACGTTCGATACCTGGCTGCTGCGGCACGGCTACGACCTGGGTTTGGTCGGCGACATGGTAACGGTGTATCGGGAGCACCGGCCCGAGATCCAGCCGTTTCCGGAGACCGAGTCAGTGCTGGAAGTCCTGAGGCCGCACTACAAGCTCGGCATACTGTCGGACGGCTATCTTGCTGTCCAGAAGCTCAAATTCGAAGCATTGGGCCTCGGCCGCTACTTCGACGCAGTGATGTTCACCGATGAGCTTGGGCCCGACGCCTGGAAGCCTAGCCCCAGGGCCTTCTCGGTACTCCTC
>DASRCF010000081.1:0-6449 GCA_035653255.1 Chloroflexota bacterium | reverse complement strand
CCTCTTAGCTGGATGTGGGCCCGCCTCCACCTCTCGCGCCGTCATTCGTCTCCCTCTTGAGGGCGCCTTCAATCCAGACCCGACCCAGGCCCGAACGATCCCGCAAGTGTGGGTCGACTCGCTTCTTTATGACGGCCTGGTCAAGTTCGACCCGTCGATGCACGTCGTGCCGGACCTCGCGGTCGCACTGCCTTCGATCTCGAATGATGGAACGGAGTACGACTTCACCATTCGCAGCGGTGTGAGGTTTGCCGACGGCCGTGCTCTAAGTGCAGCCGATGTGGTTTTCTCCCTCAACCGAGCACTGCTCACCGTGGGGGGCTCGGAGAGCTCCGGGAGTACTGGTGTGCAGTCCGGCGCCCTTCTGGACAGGGCGCCCTCAATGTCCGAAGTTCTTTCGGTGCGATCCACAGGCTTGTACGGGATTCGGATTCGGCTGAGCCGGCCTGACTCGGCATTTCTGGCCAAGCTTGCCCTTCCGGCGTCCTCAGTACTTGACCGGACGGCCGTGAGAGCGGGCGGCCGCTGGTGGCTGCGGGGCGCCGGGACTGGAGGCTTCGTGCTCCACAAGGTGGACCGAGATATCTGGCTAACGGCGAACCCGCACTATTTTGATGGCCAGATGCGCATCTCCGGAATCGAGCTGTTGCCGACGCGCTCCGCCTCTGGGGCTACCCGGCTGTCAGGTAGTGACCGGCTGGATGCGACTCCGGTTCGAGCGGCAAGCTACGCCAAGCTCTCCGCCAATCCCGAGTTTTCATGGACCGATACCACGCGTGTCTTCTATCTCAACCTGAGCGCACTACCCTCCGGTGACGAGCGCACTGCCCTCGACCAGGCGCTCGATCGATCCCGGATCTCGCTGCTGGGGGCGAATGTAGACCCTTCAACGACGATCGTTCCGCCGACGGTTCCCGACTATCCGGCGATCAGCGATCCCTATTCCTACGACCCAATTGCCGCTGCAGGCATCCTTCGCGGGACCAAATTTCACCTGACCGGCTCAGCAATGGCTCCGCCTCAAGTCGTTGGCTGGTTGCTGCAGTCGTGGAGGCGGGCCGGCGCGCGGATTCACATCAGACAGGCGTCAGGGGGCACGGTCTCGGTATTCCAGGACGATATCCTGCTTCCGGATGCCGGGTTGTGGCTGTCACGCGTCGGGCGAAACCTGCAGGGGGAATCTTCAAAGGCTGCCTTCGACCAGTTGGTTCAATCGGGCGATGCCGTCGATGGATCAGCCAATCCGATCGCTCAGGACTCGCTCCTCAACTCTGCCGAGGGCTACCTCTTGCAGCACAGCTTCGTCGTCCCCCTCGCTATAGAGAAACAGGGCTACCTGATAGCCCCACGCCTCCATGGGTTGACGCCCACTCCCATCGGCCTCGAGCCGGCCAATGACAACTGGTCGTCCATTACCTGGGATTGAGCAGCATGTTCTCCTCGACGCAGATGCGCAGGTCACGAGGGACACGGAGAGGCTTGCCCGACCTGTCGAGGAAGGCAAACACAGCCTGACCCAAGGCTATGACGACCACGACGATCTCCTGATCCATGAATGCCGGGTGTAGGTACTCGCACTCGATCCGGCGGATGACCGGGACGAACCCTTCGGCCAGCGTTCTGGCGTAGCTATAGCCCAACCGGCGAAACACGTCTACCCGCGCCGCCTCGAAGCAGTCGAGATAGGCGCCGTGGTACATAGCACCGTTCAGGTCCGTCTGGTTGGTCCGGACGCGCATGGGCACGTGGTTGAGCGGGAGGCTGCTTGTTAGGCTGATATGTGTTGCGGCCCGCGATAAATCTCTACAATACTGCCACGCGCCGGGTCGAGCCTCTGCAGTACGACGACAGCCGCGTGTCCCTCTACGTGTGCGGTGTAACCCCCTACGACACCACGCACCTGGGGCACGCGTTCACCTATGTCGCCTTCGACACGTTGCGCCGGTCCCTGACCTCTTTCGGTCTGACGGTCGACTACGCTCAGAACGTCACCGACATCGACGACGACATCCTGCGGAAGTCTGCCGAGCTGGCCATTCCCTATGATCAGCTGGCTCGAGACGAGACCAGCAGGTACCTCACGGACATGGCGTCCCTCAACGTCCCGGAGCCGGACCACTTCATCTGCGCGACCCGCATCATCCCGGACATTGTCGAGGCCGTTTCCGAGCTCCTCGAGCAGGGATATGCCTATCAATCCAAGGGCAACATCTACTTTGATAGGCGACGCTTCCCCAGGTATGGCGAGTTGAGTTGGGCGCCTCGTGAGCAGATGATCGAGCTGGCGGCTACCCACGGGGGCTTCCCGGACGACCCTCGAAAGCGAGATCCGCTCGATTTTCTTCTCTGGCAGGCAGAGCAGGCAGGTGAGCCTAGCTGGCCCGCCCCCTTCGGTGAAGGACGGCCGGGATGGCATATCGAGTGCAGTACGATCGCCGCCTCCGTCCTCGGACTGCCGGTCGACATCCATGGAGGCGGCCGGGACCTCGTCTTTCCACACCACGAGAGCGAAATCGCCCAGGTCGAATCGGTCCATCCCTCGCCGTTTGTGCGGCACTGGATGCACACAGGAATGGTTCGGTTTGAAGGCGAAAAGATGAGCAAGAGTCTGCGCAACCTCGTCCTCGTGCGCGACCTCCTGGAGCGCTACTCGCCGTCGGTGGTGCGACTCTACCTGCTCTCCCATCACTACCGGTCCGATTTCGAGTTCTTCGAGACCGATTTGGCGGCGATGGTTGAACTGGACGTTCGGCTCTCCAGGCTTGCCGGCAACCCGGAGGGTTCGCTTGCTCAGGCCGCCTCCCCCGCCGCGCAAGAGGCGTCGGATCTCTTAAGGAATGACCTGGATACTCCGGCTGTGGTCGACCTGCTGCGACGTCTCGCTGTCGCGGCAGAGACGAATCCCTTGGATCGGGAGGCCCCAGGAGCCATCCTCCACATCGCCGGGGTCCTGGGCGTGCCCCTTTCGGCCACCTCAACCGTGCTTCAGCCTTGATCGAGCGTCCGCTGCTCATAGGCGGAGAGCCGGTCATCACGCCGCAACGCGTAGACGTGCGGAGTCCATACGACGATGCCGTCGTGGGACGGACGTATGAAGCTGCGGGCGAAGATGTGGAAGCAGCCGTTTGCAGCGTGGACCGAGGCTTCGAGACTATGCGGACCTTGCCCTCGTATCGAAGGGCGGAGATACTCCAGGGCATCGCCGGCCGAATCCAAGAGCAGCGCGAGGATCTGGCTCGCACGATGGCTCTGGAGTCTGGAAAGCCCATCCGAGATGCCCGGTTGGAGGTGGATCGCGCCGTCCTGACCATGACGACAGCAGCGGGCGAGTCAGTTCGCCTCTATGGGGACACGATTCCGCTTGACGTCCTTCCTTCGGCCCGAGGCCGGGTGGGCATCACACGACGCTTTCCCCTCGGTCCCGTTCTCGCAATAACGCCCTTCAACTTTCCGTTGAATCTCGTCTGTCACAAGCTGGGACCCGCTATCGCCGCCGGAGACTCGATGCTGATCAAGCCCGCACCGAAGACTCCATTGAGCGCCCTCGCACTGGCTCAGATCGCCTACGACTCAGGGTTGCCGCCAGAGGGTCTGTCGGTCATACTTTCCAGCAATGCAGATGCCCAGAAGCTGGTGGCCGACGAACGGTTCAAGGCTCTGTCGTTCACCGGCTCCGACATCGTCGGCTGGCGGCTAAAGAGCCTCGCCGGCAAAAAGCGAGTCATCCTCGAGCTCGGGGGAAACGCGGGCGTTATCGCAGACGACTCTGCCGACGTTGAGCTGGCCGCGCAGCGAGTTGCGGCCGGCGGGTTCGGTTACGCCGGGCAGAGCTGCATTTCCGTCCAGAGGACATATGTACACAAGGCCGTTTTTGGAGAGTTTGCGGACCGCCTGGCATCGCTCGCCGGCAGGCTGAAGCTTGGCAATCCGCTGGACGAAGACACAGAGCTGGGACCGATGATCAACCCTGAGGCGACGGAGCGCATCGAATCGTGGATCAACGAAGCGATGACACAGGGAGCCGAGGTGCTGGCGGGAGGTCATGCGCGCGGCTCAATCTTCGAACCCACGGTCCTGTCGGGCGCTCCGCCGACGGCCAGGGTTTGTGGCGACGAAGCCTTCGCGCCGGTCATCTCCTTGTTTCCCTTCTCGGACTTCTCCGAGGCTTTGGATTCGGTGAACAACTCACGCTTCGGACTCCAGGCAGGTATCTTTACTCGCCGCCTGGATCACGCCATGGCGGCGTTCGAACGCCTCGACGTGGGCGGAGTCGTCGTCAACGATGTGCCGACATTTAGGGTCGACCCGATGCCGTATGGAGGCGTCAAAGATTCGGGCCTGGGACGCGAGGGGCTGCGCTACGCTATCGAGGAGCTCACTGAGCTGAAACTCCTGGTTCTGCGGTTGGACTGATTGATACAGCATCTGGTTCTCGTGCAGCTGCGAGATTCGACGGCGGAATCCGAAGCAGAGTCGCTGGCACAGGCATTCCGTGACATGCAGCGTCACGTCGGCGGCGTGGTCGAGGCCCGTGCAGGCTTCGACTTCAGCGGTCGCTGCCGCCCATACAGCCTCGTCGCCGTCCTCCGCCTGTCTGATCGCGAAGCCCTCGATCGCTACTTGAGCGACCCACGCCATCTTGATCTGGTCCGACGTCTTGACGCTCTGTCCGAGCACCGGCTGGTGGCGGACTTCGAGGCCGACTGAGCCGGGCCCTCGCCGGCACGTTAGGCTTTCCCGCGTTACGAGGCGGGCCTATCGTGAACGCGACATGATATGCTTTCAGGGCCAAACGGCCACAACGGGATTGGAGGAATAGGTGGAGATTCCGCAGTTACTGCAGACCAAGGCGGAGGACGAGACCTACGCCGGGGTGACCTATCACATCCGCGGGGAACTGGTGCCGGAGCTGGCCATTCAGCTCAATGGCAGCCAATCCGTCTTCTTCGAGCATCACGTCATTCTTTGGAAGACTGAGGGAGTCGAGGTCGGCCTCCGGGTGGGCGGGCTGGGCGGCGCCCTCAAGCGCAAGATCGCCGGCATGCAGGTGCTGATGACCGAGGCCAAGGGGAGCGGGCAAATCGCCTTCTCACGAGACGGCGTCGGGCACGTGTTCGCGATCCATATGGAGCCGGGACAGGTGATCGAGACCCGCGAGCACCAGTACCTGGCCGCGACGTCAAACGTGGAATACAGCTTCTCCCGTGTCAAGGGCATCGGCAGCGCATTATTCGGCGGCACCGGGTTCTTCCTCGATAAGTTCACCTGCCAGGGTGGCCCGGGGATCCTGTGGTTGCATGGGTACGGCAACGTCTTGGAAGCCAACCTGGGACAGGGCGAGTTCCTCGACATCGAGCCGGGCGGCTTCCTCTATAAGGACGCGACCGTCAATCTGGCCTCTCGGATGCAGGGGATGAAGACCGGGCTATTCGGCGGCGGCGCCAGCTTGGTATGGAACCGCTTCACGGGCCCCGGTAGGCTTGGCCTGCAGACCATGTACTATCACCTTCCCACGGAGGAGTAGAACTAGGGGCGGATGAGAACCGAGGAGTCACGATGAACTTGGAAGACGCCCTGGCTAACGTCGCCCTCTTTCAAGGGCTCGACCGAAAGGACCTGCGTAAGCTCTCAAAGCGAATGAGGGTGGTCAAGTACAATCCCGAGCACGTCGTCATCGAGCAGGGCAGCGGAGGCTACGGCGGCATGGGCGTCGTCCTTCAGGGCTCCTGCCGTGTGGTTCGGGACCAGGACCAGGTGATAGGCCACATTGGCCCAGGTCAGGTCTTCGGCGAAATGTCTCTCATTGACGATCGCCCTCGCTCGGCCACGGTGATCGCCGACGAGCCGACTGAGGCGGCCGAGCTGTCGGCCTGGGAGTTCCGGGCACAGATCAAGGAATCTCCCGAGATCGCGCTGAACTTGCTCAAAACGCTCTCCCACCGTCTGCGAGAGCCCGGACGATAGGATGAGCCCGCCGGCGGTCGACCTCCGGCGGGCATCCCTCTTCTCGCAGCTCAGCGAGGCCGAGCTACAGGAGCTGCAGCAGAAGATGACGCGCCAGACGTACCGACGAGGCCAGGTCGTCTTCTATCAGGGAGATCCCAGCGGCCGCTTGTACTTCGTGCAGGAAGGTTGGGTGAAGATCACCCAGCAGAACGACTCGGGCGACGAGATTCTCATCGACGTCTTTGGCCCGGGCAGCATCTTCGGCGAGCTTTCGATCTTTACGGACGAGCCGCGCAGCGGTACCGTGACGGCCGTGGAGTCATGCGTGCTCGCGTCTCTCGGGCGAAAGGCCTTCTATGATCTCGTGCAGAGCACACCGTCCATTGCCCTCCGGTGCTTGGAGATGCTGGCACGACGGCTTCGCGCTCAGGACAGCCTCGTGCAGGACATGACGTTCCTGGATGTGCCCGCCAGACTGGCCAAGCGGCTCCTCGAGCTGGACG
>DASRCF010000080.1:0-8290 GCA_035653255.1 Chloroflexota bacterium | reverse complement strand
ATGGATCCGTATCAGATCATCACCTGGGTGCCACCGGAAGGCGGAGGTGGCCCGAACTACGACGGAATGTGAAAAAGGCGGTTTCGGGTTTCGAGTTTCAGGTTTCGGCAAAGCAGAAGAAAGCGGTTTCGGGTTTCAGGTTTCGGGTTTCGGTAAAGCCAGTCGCAGAGCATGTCCCATTCCTATCGAGATCTCGTTGTTTGGCAGGAGGCGAAGAATCTTGCCGTTGACGTATATCGTGTTTCCGAGCAGTTTCCGAAAGCTGAGAGATACGGCCTGATTGCTCAACTGCGACGTTGTGCGACCTCAGTCCCCTCGAATATTGCTGAAGGTCAGGGCCGGCTTACGAAAGGCGAATTCATCCAGTTCCTGGGCCAAGCTCGAGGTTCTCTCCTCGAACTCCTTACACAGTTGGAAATCGCGGTGGAACTTGGTTATCTGAACCTGGAGACTTTTCAGAAACTGGATTCAAAAGCAGCAAGCGTTTTGCGATTGTTGAATGGCTTGCTAGCTTCGCTGAGAACTCAATCTAAAGCAGCTTCTGCAGACTGAGCTCGGGTCGAGCCATAACGGATGGGGTGAGGCTGTGCCGAAACTCGAAACCCGAAACTCGAAACCCGAAACTCCCCTTACACCGGCGGCCAGTTGAGGCGAGAGTACAAGCGCAGTGCCGGGCCGAGGAGCTGAAGCCACTGGTCCGTAATCAGCAGCACGCCCATCGCGATCAAGACCGAGCCACCGGTGTAGTTAAGCGCCCTGTGATGTCGTTGGAGCCATCGGGCGGCATGAAGGCCCCGCTCGACAAAGAGGCTTGTAACGACGAACGGCAGCCCCAGCCCGAGCGCATACACCAGTAGCAGGGCGGCACCTGCTCGGACGGAGCCGGTGGCACTGGCAGCCGTGAGAATGGCCGCCAAAACCGGCCCCACGCAGGGTGTCCAGGCGAAGCCGAAGGCCATTCCGAGTGGTAGCGCTCCCCAGACTCCCATCGCCGGGTTGAGGTGGAAGCGGCGCTCCATATAGAGCGCCGGAATCTTGAAGACACCGAGCGTGAAAAGTCCCATGAAGATGATGAAGAAACCCGAGAGCCGCAGCAGGATCGAGCGCTCGCTGAGCAGGAGGGACCCCAGGGCACTGGCACTGGCTCCCAGAGCCGTGAACACCAGAGCGAAGCCGGCGACGAACAGCAGGGAGGCCGTCGTCAGGCGGCCCCGGTTCTCAGCCAGCTCCTCTCCGCCTACTCCTGAGATGTACGAGAGGTAGCCCGGCAACAGCGGCAGGCAGCAGGGTGAGGTGAAGGAGAGCGTGCCGGCCAGGAAGGCGAGAGGCCAGAACAGCGGGTTTCCGATACTCATGTCAAACGCGTCGGACGGCTCAGGGTATGAGACTTCCCTGTCGCAGCTGCCCGATCCAATATCGTAGCTCCAATGCTATGGCTTGCGAGGGCTTGAGCGAGCTGGCCCGCTCCAGATCCACGAGCGCAGCCCGCATTGTCGCACGTTGGTGCCCGAGAGCTAGACCCTCCAGCATCCAAACTCTAGCCGAAGCAGGTGCGTTCTTTGCCACGGGCCGCAGTAAAGCCAGTGCCACGTGGTCGTGCCCCTGGAGAATGTCGACAAAGGCCAGGCCGACCATGGCCGGCGGCGAAGAGGGCTTCAGCTTCAGTGCCTCGCGATACGCCGCCGCCGCCTGGAGATACTGGCGCCGTCCCAACAGCGCCGCGGCCAGGTCGAGCCAGGCCGAGGCTCGATGTGGATGGGCTTCGACTTCTCCCACCGGCCGGACCAGAGCCACCGGCAGCTTGACCTGTCTGGTTGACGACGCCTGAGCGGGAGCGCCGGAACCGATGGTTCCGGTGATCGGCCCGGTACCGCGGTTCTGAACGGCAAGTGAGATGGATGCCGCGATGACCACCGCGGCGCCGCACATCGCGATCACCTGGAGGCGAGCGCCACGCCGGGACCGCGGGTTGGGTGAGACCGGGGTCGCTAGCTGTTCCTCCAGGGATCTGAGCCGGCCGCGCTCCTCCTGGTACGTGACCGGATCGACTAGGCCGTCGTCGAGGCGTAGGTCCAGCTCTTGGCGCAGGGCGGTCACGTCCTCTATTGCTGCGGGATCCTCGGAGGCGGCCCGCGCAGGCGCCCGCCGCCAACGTCGGAGTGCGAAGGCGAGCGAAACCAGGCCCCCGAGTACGGCCAGCGGTGGCGCCAGCCATGCCAGCCGTCCGATGCCGGAGTCGGGGGGCGCCAGCAAAATCCACGCCCCATACCTGCTAACGAAGTAACTCTTCACCTGATTGACGGAACGCCCTGCTGCCAGCTGGCGCCGGATGATCGACCTCATGGCTGTCGCCAGAGATGAGGGCGAGTCATAGACCGACTCACCCTGACAAATGGGGCAACGTAGCTGGGATGCCACCTGCTGAGTTCGACTGGCCAGGGAAGGAGTCCCGCCCGAAGATCCGGCGAGCACGCTGAGGACAAGGATCACGAGCAACGATCCAGCGACGAGCGCCGCCGCAATTGCCGGGCTCAGGCCTCCTCTCGATCGGAATCCCATCAGCCCGAGCCGCCCGTGATCCCGGCGATGCCGTTGACCAGGCTCTGCTGATCCACCGACCACCGTTTCTCCACGATCACCCCACGCCGGTTGATGAAGAACGTCTCGGGAATTCCCGTGACACCGTAGCTGATGGCCACGTTCTGTCCGGGATCGCTGAGAACGGGCCATGTCATGCCATGTGCCTTCATGAATGAACGCGCGGCATTCGACGAGTCCTCGTAGGATATGCCGACGAACTCCACCCGACCGTGGAATCTTCGGTATGCGTTGACAAAGGCGCCGGCTTCCTCCTTACAGGGGACACACCAGGACGCCCAGAAGTTGACCACCAACGGCCGGCCGCGGAAGGAGTTCAGGCTGACCCGCCGCCCCCTAGTCGAGGGCAGAACAAAAGCGGGCGCCTTGTGTCCGATGAGCGGAGAGGGAATGAACGCCGGATCACGGCCGAACCCGTAGGCCAGCAACAGGAGAATCCCGACGGCCACCGGAGGGATGGCCAGCATGCGCCTCATCCCGGCACCTCCACAGGCTCCGGGAGAGCAACCTGGGCGACTCGCTCCTCCGCCGTTTGCCTCCGCCGTCGAGGCATGAGTGCCATGATTGCTCCCAGGCCGACGATGGTTCCCCCGAACCAGATCCAGCTCACCAAGGGTTTGACGTAGACCTGCACGCTCACCCAGTGCAGCCGTCTGTCGATCGCCCGAACGACCACGTACAGATCCTGGGTGGCGGCGATATGTACCGCTGGAGTGATCACCGGTTGGTCAGAGTTTGGATAGTAGTTGATCGAAGGGCTCATTGACCCCACCGTCCTACCGCCGGTGCTCACATTCAGGATCGAATCCACCACCGTCCGGTTCGGTTGAGGATCGGAGCGGATGGCTGCCAGATCGAGGGTGTACCCGGATAAGTGCATACGCTGACCGACATTTAGTGTTGCCGAGGCCGTGGAGCTGAAGCTCTGAGAGGCGGCGATACCCACCACGGCAAACAGCACCCCGATGTGCGCCAGGTAGCCCGCATACCGGCGCGGGTTTGCCCGGAAGAGGTGAGCGGCAGCGGGAAGAAAGTCCTCAGCCGTATTCCGGCGCCGGCTGTTGACGTCGTGCACGACGGCGCCGACGGTCGACGCCGCGACGAATGCCACCAAGGCGAAGACCAGCAGGAGAGGGGTCCCTCGTATCCCCAACGAGAGCAGCACGATCACCGTCAGCAAGCCGGCGAGTGCGGGAATCACCAACCTTCGCACAGTCTCATCCAAACGAGTGGCGCCCCATGGCAGCAGCGGGCCGACACCCATGAGAAAAAGCAGCCCCAGGGCTATGGGCACGGCTATGCGGTTGAAGTACGGAGCGCCGACCGAGAGCCGTTGACCTGTTGTGGCCTCGGCGAGAAGCGGAAAAAGTGTGCCCAGCAGGATTGTGAACGTCAGGCTGACCAGGAGCAGGTTGTTGAGCAGGAATGCCGATTCACGGCTGACCAACGAGTCGATAGACCCGGGCGCCTCGAGCTGCTGAGAGCGCATCAGCAGCAGCGCCATCGAACAGACAAGGCAGATACCCAGAAACACGAGGAACACGGGCCCGATGGCCGACTGAGTGAAGGAGTGCACCGATTCCAGGACGCCGCTTCGCGCCAAAAAGGTGCCCATGATGCTGAGAAGGAACGCTGCCACGACCAGGCTCAGCGTCCACGTCTTGAGCATCAGGCGGCGTTCCTGGACCTGCAGTGAATGCAGAAAGGCAGTGGTGACGAGCCACGGCATCAGCACCGCGTTCTCCACCGGGTCCCAGCTCCAATAACCACCCCAGCCCAGCACATCGTATGACCACCACATTCCGGCAATGATGCCTAACGTGAGAAAGCACCAGGACACCAACGCCCACCGGCGGGCCAGCTGCAGCCAGGACTGGCGGGCGTCGCCGGCAATCAGTGCGCCCATGACGATGGCAAAGGGAACCGAGAGTCCTACGTACCCGAGGTAGAGGAGGGGAGGGTGAAGCCCCATCATCGGGTGATTCTGGAGAAGAGGGTTCGGACCGGGTCCGTCGGGGAGCGGATGCGGCACGTAGACAAAGGGGTTTCCGGGTCCTGACATCACAAACAAAAAGAACGCCAGGATCAGGAGAAGAACGCCGGCGATATAGGGCATGATCTCTCGATAGCGGAAGCGGTGTAGGGCGATCACCAGCGTGGCGTATCCGGCCAGGATGAATCCCCAGAACAAGATCGAGCCTTCCAACGCCGCCCAGAGCGAGATGACCGTGTAGTACAGCGGCGTCTCGCGACTGCCGACGTCGGCCACGTACTTGACTGAGAAGTCATGGGTGACCAGCGCATAGATCATCACCGCGCAGGCGAAGGTCAGCAGGCCGAAGACCAGGAAGACCGCTGCCCTGCCGGCCGCGACCAGGTCGGATCGATTGTGCCAGCCACCATAGAAGGAAGCACCCGCGCCTGTGAGCCCAACGCATAGTGCCGTGAGGATGGTGAAGTGGCCGATGGCGCTGGTCATGGCCTACTTGTTGACGTAGTTATCCGGCTTCGGAAGATGTCCCGGCTTCGGCGCCACGTAGTTGGACGAATGCTTGACCATGAGCTGACTCGCGTGGAAGACGGCTCCGTTGAAGCTGCCCTGCACCACAACTCCGATGCCCGACGCGAATAGTGCCGGTGGCAGCCCCCGACTCGTGACGGCGATGTGGGCTCTGGGATCCTGGATGACGAAGGTGAAGACGCGGGTCCTTCGGTCCCACTGCTGTGAGCCCGGCCGGACCTGCCCTCCGACTCGCAGCTGCTGCCCGTAGGCGCTCGATCCCTTGGCCAGCAGCTCACTGGGAGTGATGTAGTAGACCAGATTGTTGGTGAGGCCTTGGTAAGCCAGAAATGCGAGCGCCGCCACGATGACGGCCATCCCCGTTGCCAAGAGGGCGACAGGCCGCCGCATGGGGCGCGGGCGGACGGCAGCCCGGCCTGACGCGGGCGGGACGGCTCGGGCGACATTCCCGGCTGCGACCTCAGTCTGGGCCATCGTCTAGGCAGTGCCGTTCCGCCGCCCGCAATCTCCAGCCTATGCTCACCCCGTATAGTGCCAGGCCGCCGAAGACCACCGCGAAGCCCGCGAAGATCGAGCTCCAATCAGCGAGCATGCGCCGGCTCCGTGGCTGGACGAGACTCGGCTCGCGGAATGCCCCAGTCCACGGCTTCCGCAGCGTGCGTGAGGCGTGCCAGGCGCAGACGCTTGGAAAGCAGGAACAGGTAGAGCAGGGTGAAGGCCACCGTATTCACGATCAGGGTGATCTCCATGCGATCGTCCATAGTTGGGTCACCCAGGTTCGGTCGCAGAAAGGTGGGACCCTGATGAAGACTCCGCCACCAGAGGACCGAGAAGTGGACCACCGGGATGTCGAGGAAACCGATGATGGCGACCACGGCCGAGTACTTGGCGCGAGTCCAGGGGTCCTCAAACATTTGACGCAAAAGCAGATAGCCGACGAACACCACCAGCAGCACCGCGGTGGTCGTGAGCCGCGGATCCCACGTCCACCAGACGCCCCACGTCAGCTTCCCCCAGATTGATCCGGCGGCAATGGCCAGCGCCGTGAGGACGACTCCGACCTCGGTGGTGGCGACCGCCAGCTGATCCCAGCGCAGGTTCCGCTTCCACAGGACCATCAAACTGGCCCCCAGCGAGACGGTCAATGCCAGGTAGGCGGCCCAGATCGACGGCACGTGCACGTACATCAGCCTGAGGTCCTGGCCCATGTGCACGTCGGGCGGGGACCATACCAGTCCCATGTAGACTCCGAGTCCAAGCACCGGAAGGCTAACGAGCCCAATCCGGTTACCGTTTCTCTCCAACCAGCCCATGTTCCGGCTGTCCTCTGTATGCGCCAGAGTTGCGGGGAGACCCGCACTTGGCCCCTGCGGCCTGCCGCATCAGGCGGCCGGCCATCAGAAAGTCCGCTCTGTCTCATTATGACCCGCGAGGTCTGAGGCTCTTCTGAGCCCGGCGTCGGGAATGGTTGGACAGGTTTGGCCGCGCTATTCCTCACACAGGGACTCGAACGTCAGCAATCCGGCCGTTAAGAAGACGGTGTCGAAGACCGCCAGGAGCTCCAGCCATAGCCACAGCCCGGAGGTCGAGCCGTTGACGGTGAGGGTCTGCGATGCTTCCACGGCGGCGAGAATGACCGGAACTACCACCGGAAGCACGAGCAGCGGCAGCATGACCTCGCGCGCTCGCAGCGACATCGTGAGCCGCCCATACAGGATGCCGATGGCCGTGAGGCCGATCGTTCCCAGCACCGCGACCAGGAAGAGGGCCGGCGCCCTGGCCCAAAGGTCTAGCCCGTACAGCAATGACATGGCGAGACCTACGACGATCTCGACCACCAGCATGAGGACTGTGGCGGCAAGCACCTTTCCCAGGTAGATCGCCTTGGGGTCGGCGCCGGTAAGCAGCATGCCCTCAAAGCTGCGGTTCTCCGTCTCGCTCTGGAACGCGCGACCAAAGGCCAGCACCGCGGCAAAGGCGAAGGCGATCCAGAGGACCCCGCCCGCGACCGACTGGAGACGGGAGCTGGAAGGTCCGAGAGAGAAGCTGATGATGACCAGGATCAGGGCGGCCAGGAAGATAAGCGCGTTGAAGCCGGCCTTGCTCCGTCGCTCGATCAGGAGATCCTTCGACAAGACTCCCAGCATCACCCGAGTCATGCCTGCCTGCCCTCCTGAAACCAGATGGGTCGTGTGCTCTTCCACTCGTCGACGCCTCCCGCGAAAACTTCCCGCCCACGGTCGAGGACCAGGACCCGTCGCGAGAGGCGAAGAACCCTGGCCTCCTCGTGGGACGCGATGCCCACGGCCCGGTGAGTGGCCAAGGCCGCTTCGACGATGCCGTCCACCAGTGACTGTCCTTCGGCGTCGAGTGAAGCGTGTGGCTCGTCGAGCAGCAGCAGGGCCGGCTGGAGCAGGAGAATCCGGGCCAGACAGAGCCGGCGCTTCATACCCGCCGAATAGGCTCGGACCCGCTTGCCTGCCGCCGCCGTCATGCCGACCAGCTCCAGCGCCTGGCCCACTTCTATATCTCCGGCCTTGAGCCCTGCCAGCACGCAGAAGAAGCGCAGGTTCTCGATGCCGGTGAGGTCATCGTAGAGATAGGTGTCATGACCGGCGAAGCCCACCAGCGAGGCCGTCGCCCGCCTGTCGTCCTGTCGCGGCTGTCCACAGATGGTCACCGATCCGGCCGACGGCCGGGTCGCGCCGGCAAGGATGCGCAACAGGGTCGTCTTACCAGACCCGTTGGGACCGAGGACGGCCAGGGCCTCGCCGCCTTCCAGCTCCAGGGATAGCGGGTACAGCACTGGGACCCTGGAGTAGGCCCGACACACGCCGTCCGCCTCGACAATGGCCCCGGAAACCCGGCAGGGCTCGAACCACCCGCTCAGATCGGCCATCACGGCTCATGCTAGCCCGGCTCGCCAAGACAGGGGCAGAAACAAGCGGGTCAGACCGGAGCGGCGGCGGAGATGGAGACGGGCGCGACGGGGTAGCTAAAGGTCCCCCATGCCAGTCGTCGATGAATTCACCCATGGAGCGGAGACGCGCGGATGGGCTTCGCTGACGGAGATCCTGAGCTCCGGTCTCGTCCTTGGTAGCCCCGACCGGATTCGAACCGGCGATCTTCGCCTTGAAAGGGCGATGTCCTAGGCCGCTAGACGACGGGGCC
>DASRCF010000079.1:0-5931 GCA_035653255.1 Chloroflexota bacterium | reverse complement strand
CGTCAAGGAGATCGAGCGGCGGAGCCAGGGATTCTTCCGTTTCAAGGAGGGCACAGTCTATCCCATCCTTCACCGTTTGGAGCGCCAAGGATTGCTTGGCGCTCGGTGGGAGCAGATGCCCAACGGCATGGAACGCCGCTACTATGCACTCACGGATGAAGGTGCGAGTGCGCTCTCCGCCCGCCTGGACGAGTGGCAGGGCTTCTCCCAGGCAGTTGCGCGCGTCACCGCAGGCGTGGGAGCCTAACGGAATGGCTCAGGATGTGTTCGAGGCATTGTCGGGGCGCCTGCGGATGCGACCGAAGACGCGCGACCAGGTGCTGCGCGAGCTGCGGACCCATCTCGACGATGCTCGCATGGAGCTGGAGGCGGCCGGCCAACCCACGGCGGAGGCGGAGCGCGAGAGTCTGCGTCGCTTCGGCGATCCGGTTGAAATCGGACGGATGCTCAGCATCGTTCACCGGCGGCCGACTCGACGAACGCGCCTGGTTCTGGTGGCCACCTTTGCCGTGGCCACGTTGTCGGCCGGGTTTGGAGCCGTGGGCACACTCGCGGCGCATCCGGCCGCCCACCATCACGCCGCCTACCATCACGCCGCCCACCATCATCACCTCTCCAAGCAAAGGCCTCGGTAGCGAGGCTGCCTGTCGTCGACCTCGGCTGCACTCGACAACGTAGCCGCCGGCTTTGCTTCGACACGCATGACCGATAAGCTGTTTCTCGAAGGCATCGAGGTCTTTGCCCACGGCGGCATCTCGGAGGGCGAGCGCGCCATCGGACAGCACTATCGGATCGACGTCACGCTCGAGCTCGACCTGGACACGGTCGCCCGCACCGACCGGCTTGAGGACGCGGTGAGCTACGTGGACATCGACGCCGCCGTACGGCAGGCGATGACGGCAGCCGACTTCCACCTCCTGGAGACGGCGACCGAACGCGTGGCACAGTCGGTACTCAGAGTAACGGGAGCGGAAGCAGTGACTGTGAGGCTCCGCAAACTGCTACCGCCCCTGCCGGGCGTTGCCGCCTCGGGAGTAGAGATGCGGCGCCGGCGGTAGGTGCCGGCCCGCCCAGCCTCTCGCGTCTCTGTTGCCAAACGGTACGATCCATCGTCGACCAGAACCGCAGGCGGTTTCAACGAAAAGACGAGGGACAGGGAACCGCCGGGTTTGCGTCTCCAGGCCCACATCCCGGCTATCTTCAGCTTAGGTAAGCGGGTAGCGGGAGATCGGCAGGTAGGTAGGGCCGCTCTGGCCGGAAAGGCTCTCCATAACCGTTAGATGATTGACCGGGATTCGCACCGGACCGATCCTCCGGGCTCGAGCGATCGAAGCCGTGATGCGGAAAAGGTCGTCTCCTCTCACTCCCTGTCTCACACGGCCAAGCGTGATGTGAGGCGAGAAATCCGCCCGCCCTCCAACTTCAAAGCCCTCCGCTCGCAGCGCTCCAATTAGGGAACGGTGAAGGCGTCCGGCTTCGTCGACGCCGTCGTGCAGTCCAAGCCAGACCACGCGTGCAGGCCCATGAGGCGGAAACGCCCCCAGGATATCGGTGGTGAGGACAAAGGGGCCTGCCCCGCCTGCTGCCGTAGCGGCAGCGCGATCGACTCTGTCGATGTCAGCCCAATCAAGGTTCCCACAGAAAAACATGGTGATGTGGAGGAGGTGTGCCTGGACCCTTCGGATGGCCGGCGTTCTCAGTAGCAAAGAGCTGGTGAGAGCTTCGATCTGTTGCTGTCGATCCGGCGGGATCTCAAGACAGATAAAGACTCGCCTGGGCCTCTCCGCGAGATCCCCTTCGCCCGCACCAGCCGTCGGGGAGACGTGCCGACTCCGGGTGTCGGTCACCTCTCAGAAGGCGTCAGGTAGTCTGCTGTCGGCTACTGCATTACCAGAGGAATGGTTCTTTGGGTGCGGATGCTGATTTGAGCGGCGACCTTTCTTGCCACTGAATCGAAAGCCGCCGCCTCTACCGAGTCGGGAGCGAATGAAGCAACGGGAACGCCGGCATCGCCACTCTCCCGAAGTGCCGGGTTCAGCGGTATAGCACCCAGGAAGGGCACCTTCATCGACTCCGACGCCAGCCTCACGCCACCGTCACCAAACACCTCGAGCTCGTGTCCGCAGTTGGGGCAGCAGAACGATGACATGTTCTCGACCATGCCCAGGATGGGAACGTGAAGCTGCCGGAACATCTGCAGGGCCTTGGTTGCGATTCCCAGCGCGACATGCTGAGGCGTCGAGACGATAATAACGCCGGTAAGCGGGATGAGCTGCACCAGACTGATCTGAGCATCTCCGGTGCCCGGTGGCAGGTCGACGACGAGATAGTCCAAGTCGCCCCACTTCACATCCTCCAGCATCTGCTTCAGGGCGTGACCGATCATCGGGCCTCGCCACATGACCGGTTTGTCGCCTGCAATGAAGCCCAATGAGATCAGGCTGACACCGTGAGCCTGGTTGGGCACCATCTTGCCCTCCTCCGCCCGAATGCCCTCATGGATGCCCATAAGCTGCGGCACACTCGGGCCGTAAACGTCGGCGTCGAGCAGCCCGACCGAGGCACCGGCCTGCGCCAGTGCGACGGCGAGGTTCGCGGAGACGGTCGACTTGCCGACCCCGCCCTTTCCGCTGCCCACCGCGATGACATGCTTCACGCCGGGCAGCTCGAGCTGATGGGCCGATCCGCGACCCTCGGAACGGCGCACCTGGGCGCTCATGTTGACGTCGACGCTCGAGACGCCTGGGAGGGCCATGACTGCCTCTCGGGCCGCGGACTCGAACTGGTTTCTCACCGGGCAGGCCGGCGTCGTCAGCTCGAATGTGAAGGCGACGTGACTGCCCTCCGAGGCTGGCGTGATGGTGAGATCTTTGATCATTCCGAGGGTAACGATGTCCTGATGGAGATCGGGATCGCGAATCTCGCGCAGCGCCGCCAATACCAGCTCCGGTGTGACGGCGGTCGAGGTCGTGTCGATGGTGGGATCAGTACTTAGGCTGCTGGAGGTCAAAGTGGATTCACTCCTAAGTCGGGTAAAGCGAAAAATGGAAAACGGCCGGGGACAGCAGGTGCCGGGAAGATGAACGGCATGGGCGAGGCCGCGGGCCCCAAGAGCGGCCTCCAGACGTTATGCGACAAAACAGCCTCAGCCTTAAGGCCAGAGGTGGTCGGACTAACCTACCGCACGGCTGCTTAGGTCGCCCTCCCTACTCCCATTCTGAACCTTGAGCCGACGGCTCGCGACCGTCAGCTCATTCCGGGGCTATTTTCGACGGATGAAAGCCGGAATGTCGAGGTCATTATCGTCGTCCGACGACTCAGGCCGCTCATACAGCGGCTTGGTGCGTGGGGCAGCAGCTCGACGCTCCTCGGCCGGCTCCTGGGGCCGGCTGCCTCCGACCACGCGCTCTGTCCGCTGCTCCTGCCGCGGTGTCTCTCGGGACTGTTGGCGGGTGCGATCGAAGGCGGTCCGAAACTGGCTCCGGACCTGGTGCTGTGGCTGCTTAGTGTCGAATCCGGTGGCGATGACTGTAACCTGGATCTCGTCCTTGAGGCTTTCGTCCACGAAGGCACCAAAGATGATGTTGGCATCGGGATCAGCCGCCTCCTGGATGATCCTGGCAGCCTCACCCACCTCGTGGAGGGTGATGTCGGTACCACCGATGTTGAGCAGCACGCCCTTGGCTCCGGTGATGGAGACATCGAGCAGCGGGCTGGAGATGGCGGCCTGTGCCGCCTCGACAGCCCGGTTCTCGCCTCCGGCACGCCCGATGGCCATAAGGGCCGAGCCGGCGTGAGACATGACCGCCTTCACGTCGGCGAAGTCGACGTTGACGACGCCGGTCTCAGTAATGGTGTCGGAGATGCCCTGAATGCCCTGGTGCAACACCTCGTCGGCGAGCACGAAGGCCTCCATCATGGAGAGTTTAGGATCCGCCAGGGTCAACAGACGGTCGTTCGGAATGGTGATGAGGGTGTCGACGCGCTCCTTGAGGTTGTTGATCCCCTCTTCGGCCGCGTTGCGCCGCTTGCTGCCCTCAAAGGCAAAGGGCCGGGTGACGACGCCGACCGTTAGCGCGCCGACCTCCTTGGCGATCTGAGCGATGATGGGTGCCGCGCCGGTTCCCGTACCGCCGCCCATGCCGGCGGTGATGAAGATCATGTCGGCCCCGCGAAGCGCTTCGTACAGCTCCTCGCCGCTCTCCTCGGCCGCTTTCTGGCCAATACCGGGATTCCCGCCGGCTCCCAGACCGCGAGTCAGCTTCTCCCCAATGTGGATCCGCATCGGAGCAGGAGACTGGAGCAGCGCCTGACTGTCGGTGTTAACAGCGATCAGCTCGACGTTGCTCACGCCCGACCGTGTCATACGGTTGACGGCGTTGCTGCCGCCTCCGCCGACTCCGACGACCTTGATCACAGCCTGCTCGGGAGCTTCCGTTCCGTCATTCCCTCGGCCGAATTGCCTCATGTTGTCCATCATTCCCTCCGGGGCACCCGCCGTGCCCGCGCGGCGCTTACGATTTCTTAATGCTGCCGCCGGTCATGCAGCAATATAGCAATCATGGCAGAAATTCACGCAGCCAGCGACCCACGCCCCTACCATTGGGCCGCCACTGTGCACCTGCGCCGGCAAGGGAGGCGGACGATACCGGCTCGGCGTCTCGCCCTCCCGCCCATAAGAGTAACCCAACGCTGGTAGCGAACGCCGGACGGGTAACAGTTTCCGTCAACCCAACCACGTGTCCGGGACGGCCGACCCGAACCGGCATCGACAGAACGTCACGTCCAAGCTGCCGGATGTCGCGTAGCTCCGCGGTCCCACCGGTCAACACCACGCCGGCGGGAAGGAGCCTGAGATATCCGGCGCGATCTATCTCTCGCCGGATGAGGGCAAAGATCTCCTGCATCCGCGATTCGATGATCTCAGCTATCAATCGCTTGGATACCTGCTCACCCTCCTCGTTGTCGAAGGTCTTCAGCTCGACGGCTTCCCCAGGGTCGATGTCGCCTGCGAGCGCGGTTCCGTACCGGAGCTTGACGTCCTCGGCCAGGGCGAAGGGCGCACGGAGACCCAGGGCGAGATCGTTGGTGATGTGATTGCCTCCCACCGCGATGGAAGCGCTATGGGACACGCCTTGCTCGTGAAAGATGGCGATATCGGTCGTGCCCCCACCGATATCGACGAGCGCCACGCCCAGATCTCGCTCGGCCGGCGTAAGCACGGCCTCTGCGGAGGCGAGTGGCTGCAAAACCAGGTCGTCGATATCGATATTGGCTCGCTTGACCGCCCGCACCAGGTTGTGAACCGAGGTGGTGGCGGCGGTGACGATATGCATCTCGGCTTCCAGGCGATGTCCCGACATGCCGATGGGATCCCGCACACCCTCTTGGCCGTCGAGCGTGTAGCCGCGTGGCAGCACGTGGAGAACCTCGCGGTCGTGGCTCACGGCCTGCACGCGTGCCGCCTCCATTGCCCGGTCGACATCGGCATGAGCGATCTCGTTGGCGGTGGACGAAACTGCCACCACCCCCCTGGTGTTCAGACCTTGAATATGCGCCCCGGTGACCCCCACAAAGGCGGATCCGATTCGGTATCCAGACAGCCTGGCACATTGCTCGACGGCTTCGGAGATCGCGCCTGCGACCTCGTCGATGTTGACCACCACCCCCTTACGCATCCCGCGGGACTCCGCCGTGCCTACACCCACGATGTTGAGTGGCCGTCCGGGCTCAATCTCGCCGATCAAGGTGCAGATCTTGGTCGTTCCGACATCCAGGGCGATTGTCGCCTGTTCCCTCGGCATCGCTATCTCCCTCGGTTCGTCAGAGGACTACGAGAATGAGGCATAGGGTGATCGGGACCTGAGGTCAACCCACTTCAGATGCTGACCGCGGTGAGCTATGGCCGTGAGGAATGCTCTGAGGGTAGCG
>DASRCF010000078.1:0-16708 GCA_035653255.1 Chloroflexota bacterium | reverse complement strand
GGGCTGCGCCCTCTTGACCGAGCCAACCGAGGCTACGCTGGGCATCGTGGGAACGATGCCGGCGTACGTGGCACGCCAGATCTGCACGGCCTTGCTGGCATAGTAGCGCGCCCAAGCCTCCGCTGCACCCTTGTGCTTGCTGAACTTGCTGACGCCGACCTGCCAACCACCGACCGTCGCCGAGGACTTCCCGTGAGGGCCGTGAGGTAGAGGCGCCACGCCGACCTTGCCGTCGACCTTGGTGCCCTTGAGGATGGCCTGGCTATCCATGTACGGCCAGTTGCGGGCGAAGGCGGAGTTCCCACCGGTGAAGGAATTGGCCACGGCGCCTTCATCGTATGACGTCACGCCTCTGGGCGAGATGCTTCCGACCCACTTCTGAGCCTGAGTGAAGGCGGCCTTGGCGTTGCCGTTATCGACCGTCACCTTTCCCTTGGAGCTGATGAACGACCCGCCACCGAAGGACTGCAGCCACTCCAGCCCATCACAGGTCAGGCCCTCGTAAGACTTGCCCTGGAAGACGAAACCCCAGAAGTTCTTGTTCTTCTTTCGTTCGCCCTTCTGGATCTTCTTGGCATCCGAGGTGAGCTGCGACCAGGTTGTCGGAGGCTTGGAGATCTTGTACTTCTTCAGCAGATCCTTACGGTAGTACAGCATCCCGAAGTCGCCCTGGTAGGGCATGGCGATCAGCTTGCCGCCGACGGTATCGTTCTTCAACAGCGTCTTGTACTCGAGTTTGGCATCCGCCGCGAGCGACTTCTTTACATTGACCAGATAGCGGCCGAACACGCCCGGCCAGACCACGTCGAGCCGAGTTACGTCGATAGAGCTCGATTTCGAGCCAAACACCTGCTGTAGGTGGGCGATGGTGTCGGTCGAGCCCGACGGCTGCTCGACGATGTTGATCTTGATGCCGGTGCTCTTTGTGAAAGCCTTGGCCAGTGGAACATCGGCGAGGTGGTCCGTTCCGACCGAGCCACCGTAGTACGTAATGGTCTGGCCCCTATACTTCCTGTCCTGCTTTGCGAACGGATCGGCCGGACCGGCCGGCAGGCTCGCTCGCGTCCCAATCTTGGTTGCGTGGCCCGCGGCCGACCTGGCCGAGACGCCCATTGCCGAGGGCATGACGAAGGCGAACACGAGTCCTAGAGCTGCAACAGCGGCGAATCGTCGCTTCATGCGAGGTTTCCTCCGAAAATATTCAGATAGCGATGGGTCAATGCGGCCCCCATCCCGTCACCGGGCATGGAGTCGCTGAGATCTTTGCTCTCCTCCTTCACCCCCTTTCCGGCTCTCACCGAGAGCAGTACACATTAGCTTGAGATCGGTAAAGCCGGTCTGCTCGCCTCCGCGACGTCGACTCCCGCGACACGGACCCGGCCAGCATCCCCCCTTCGGCGCTTCTGCAGTCGAGACGACCGACAGAGCCCGCTGGCCGAGTTAACCAGTCAGGCTGCCGCCTGAGCTTGGCAATTCGTCCATTAGCACTATATCAATCCAACATGATTTCCAGGTGAAAGACTGACGTGAGCGTCGACCACGACGAGGGTCCGGACTCGCCTCTAGACCCGCCTCAGAGTCGTCGCGCGGGCCCTCACGCAGCGCCCGCGGAGCTCTCGGTCGGGGTCTCGCGCAGCGCCTCGGCCACGAGGGGGTGCTGGCGGTTCAGCTCCAGCGTATCCAGCTCCATCGGCTCGCCCGTGGTGTGCCGCTTGACCTCCCGGCTGCTTTCCCTCAAGACCCCCTGACTCTGAGCGTCGCGCAACAGCGACTTGAGCTGTGCCCGCGAAAGCGAGGGCAGGATGCTGCGACTGCGCAGGTTTGCCACCACGTAGGGCATGCGCAGATACTTCGACTTGTCCTCGAGGTTGGCTATGTACCGTAGGAAGCCATAAAGGTCGTCCCGGTCGAGATCGGTCAGCTTGACGGAGTTGTCCACATCCTCCTCGACCTGTCGCGGCGTACCCTCCTCTTCCTCCTCCCGCTCCATCCGCTCCACGTCCTCGGGCAGGAAGGCCCAGTCCTGCATGCCCTCGGTGACGATCTTGATGGCGCCCTCATTCTCCGCTTGGCGCATGAACTGCTTGAAGCCGGACACTCCAAATCGCCGCGGCTGGAAGTCGTAGCGGTGGCGCAGCTCGTTGGCAATGACCGAGAACAGAGCGCCCTGACCGTTGCGCGACTCGCGTTTCACGACGCTGACGAGGTTGTTGAGCATCCGCTGCATCGCCCGCTTCTCCTGGACGCCCTGCCGTGCCGGCTGACGGGACGGCGCCGTGCTGGCAGGCTCGATGTCGATGTCATACAGGAGAAACTCGTCCACACTGTCGGCAAGGTGCGTCGAGCTGGCGCCTGAGATCCCGATGGCCACCACATACTTGCCCTGCATGCGCAGATAGGTCGCCAGGTGCACCAGGTCGGCGTCGCCGGAGACGATGACGAAGGTCTTGACATGCCGGAATGAGTTGGCGTAGTCGATAGTATCGACGGCCAGCTTTACGTCGGCGCTGTTCTTGAGCACCTTTCCCTCCCCGCCCATGCGGGATGGGATGTACACGGGTGAGATGCCCGCGCGATAGAGGTTCGGCGGGTCGAGATGGTGACCACCCTGCTGCCAATCGGCGTAGGCACGGGCCACCACGACGCGTCCCCGCTCACGGGCGGCGTCGAGGATCGAGGAGATGTTGGGCACCCGTCCGATGTCACGCAGGCTCCATTTCAGGTTCTCCCAGTCGATGAAGAGAGCTGCATCCTCAGACTGAGGGCGCCCGTTGGCCTGGTGCTCCTCCGGCTGATCGCCGTTCTCCGCAACTGCATCGGGCGCCGCTTGGGCTTTCTTGGTGGGCATATTCGCTCAGATCCCTCCCCGCTTGAGTCTACTAGGGTGGACCCCGAGGTTGGCAGGTGTCGTGACCTCTAGAATCGGAAGAAGGCCCGGGGAGCCCATTCGATGCATCTGGTCGACCCGTCATTTGCCGGGCTGATCGTCGTCAGCCCGCTCGGCGCACTCATCGTGTGGGTGCTGGTAGGCCTGTTAGCCGGCTGGCTGGCGGGCCTCGTGACGCGCGGCCGCGGTTACGGCTGTTGCGGCGATGTCCTGCTGGGCTGGGTCGGATCCATCCTGGGTGGATTCATCGTCATTCAATTGCTCGGAATGCACCTCCGAGGCTTCCTGGGCAGCATCGCCGTCGCCTTCGTCGGCGCGCTCATCCTACTGCTGGCCGTTCGGCTTTTATCACGAAGCTGACACCTGGCGCCAAAGAGCAATAGCGAGCGCATCGTACTGGAGTCGTCGCTCCGGCGGCGCTATCCTGAGGAAAGTATCCACGGAGTCCATCATGAGTTACCTGGTGGCGGCGATCCTGATAGTTATGTTTCTCGTGCTGGTGCTCTTCGCGCTAGCGGTGCTGGCGGCAGTTGTGTGCACCATAGCCTTCGGCCTGGGAGCGGCCTGGTTACTGTGGCGCGTGCTTCCCCTGGGCAGGCAGGTACGGCAGGCATTGAGCCGTTCGCCGGTCGACCGGCTGACGGACCACTACGTCGCCGGCCATATCGACATTCGGGAGTTCGAACAGCGACTGGCGCACGTCCTCTCGCATCGCGTTCCCCAGCCCTAAGCTCACCGGTCCACCCGGCCGACTGATCGCCCCTCTTACCCTGATCTAGTCCTGTCTTAGGTCCGAAGCTCGGAGGGGAGGATGCGCATCTGCGACCGGTACTTCGCCACGGTGCGCCGAGCGACCTGATACCCACGCTGCGCCAGCAGGTCTGAGATCTCTCGGTCGGTGAGGTGCAGCCCGCCTTCGTGCTCGATGATCTCGCGCATGACGTCCTGGACCGGAAGTGCAGCCTTGAAGAAGTCCGACAGAGGAACCACCTTCCCCGACGGCACCAGCACAAATTTCTCTGCCGCCGCCCGGCTGACCGTCGACTCATGGACGCCGACGGCCGCCGCGGTCTCCGCGCGGGTCAGCGGTCGGAGGTGGCGGATGCCCTGTTTGAGAAAGTCCCCCTGACGCTCGATCAGGAAGTCTGCCAGAAGCTGCATCGTTCGGCGCCGCTGCTGGATGCTGTTGATGAACTGGCGCGCTCTTTGCACGTAAGCTCGAACGTGCTCGCGCTCCTCCTCCGTCAAGGCGCCGGAGCTTACCCGCACCTGGCGTAGGACACTCTCGTACGGCCGGCTGACGCGAAGCTGGTACCGCTTAGATTCAATGACCTCGGCCTTCAAATCACCCTTGGAGTCTATGGTGACGACGATGTCCGGGGTGATGGCCTGACCCGACTGGGTACGGCTTGAGCGACCGACCGGCAGCCGGTCCTCAAACATATAGGCGGGATACGGGCTGAGCTGAGACTTGATGAATTCCCATGCCTTCTCAACCCGCGTGACCGGTACTCGCAGATGCCGAGCCACCACTTGGAACCGGTGCTTGCCGATCTCCTCGAGATGGTCGCGGATGATGGGCTCGACGAGCGGGTTCACGTCCTCTCCGGCCTCCGAGAGGCGCTTCACCTGGATCAGCATGCACTCACGGATGTCGCGGGCTCCAACACCCGGAGGGTCCAGAGACTGCAAGGCTTCCAGGACACGCTCGACGGTTTCGTATGCCGCTTGAAAGTGCCACACCACTTCGTCGATGGAGGTCCGAAGGTAGCCGGTCTCGTCGAGGGCGCCGACGAGGTACTCGGCAATGGGCATGTCTTCAGGGTCGAGCATTGCGCCCAAATCCTGGAGCAGCCGCTCCGCCAGCGTCACCTCGGCGGCGACCACGGTCAGTGGGTCGAACTCATCCTCCTCGAGCTGCGCCGGCTGCCGGAACGCCTCCTCCTCGAGGAACTGCTCGGTCGGATCGCGTTCGGCGGTGCCTTCGCCACAGGTGAGGCAGATCGAGCCCTCGAGCTTGTCACCGCAGCGGGGGCAGATGGAGACCTCATCCACTTCGAGGGCGGGATTCTCCTGCGCCTCTTGACTTATGGCCTGCTGCAAGGCCGTTGAGGACATGGCCAGGATGGAGCTTGCCTGCACCATGCGAGGCGAAACCGTCTGGCGCATGTCCTGGAACTCTTGCTGCAGCATATCCATGGACACGCGAGACCTTCCTGATGAACCGGCTGCTTCAACATACCAGTGACCTCTGCCACAACGGCAATATGGGCCAAGGGCCGCTTCAAACTCACAGGGCAAAAGGCATTGTCGGGTCCGTGGGCTACGATGTGGCAGTGATCAAGGCCCGCCCACACCACACAAAGCTGCACTTTGCTATGAGGATGCAGCCCTGAGCGGACCACGGTCTGCCGTCTCACACACCCTGGGAAGAAGCGAGTGACTATACCTTCTGGAGCCAAAGCCATGGACCCGGCCATCGTCACTTCCGATCTCACCAAGAGGTACGGGCGAATCGTCGCCGTCGACCGTCTGACCATCGAGGTCGAGCGTGGCGAGATATTCGGCTTCCTAGGCCCGAATGGAGCCGGAAAGACGACCACCATGCGGATGCTGCTCGGGCTCGTCAAGCCCACGTCCGGCGGTGCGAGGATGCTGGGCCTGGATGTCGCCAGAGAGTTGCCGCGCATTCTCTCCAAGACGTCGGCGATCATCGAGAACCCGACGTTCTACCCATTTCTCTCCGGTTTCGAGAATCTCAGGCTCGTAGCTCGCCTCACGGACACGTCCGACAGTCGGATCGCCGAGGTCTTGGACCTCGTCGACCTCTCCGGCGACGCCAACCGCGCCTTCAAGAAGTACTCCTTGGGTATGAAGCAGCGGCTGGCCGTTGCTTCGTGCCTGCTCTCGAACCCCGATCTGCTGATTCTCGACGAGCCTGCCAACGGATTGGATCCAGCCGGCATCGTCGAGATGCGCACGCTCATGAAGCAGTTGAAAGAGCAGGGCCATACCGTCTTCGTTTCCAGTCACGTGCTGCATGAGATCGAACAAATATGTGATCGGGTGGCGATTCTCAATCACGGCAAGGTGGTGGTACAGGGGCGCGTCGACGTTCTCCTGGGCTCCCAAGCACAGATCGAGGTGGCGGTTGCTCCCGAGGACCGCGCACGAGAGGTGCTGGCGGCTCTCAGCTGGGTCGGTGGAGTGACGTCTCGGGATGGGAAGCTCGTCGTGTCGGCGCCTGTCGACCGCTCCGCCGATGTAAATCGGGCCCTGGCCGAGGCCGGGTTGTACGCGTCCGAGGTAAGACCCGGGATGGAAAGCCTCGAGCGTTACTTCCTGGATGTCACCGGAGGAGCAGCGGCGTGAGGGAGCTTCTGGCAGCCGAGTTCGTCAAGATGCGCTTCCGCTGGATGCCGCGAATTATCGTCTTGATCATGTTGGCCATCATCGGGCTGATCTTTTGGGGGGTCGGGACCGGCGACCAGAGGGCAAACCTCTTCTTTCCTCGCGGGCTGCTGGCCGGTCTCGTCTTCTCCGGCTTCTTCGCGCCCTTTCTCTGGCCGGTTCTCGCAGGGGCCTGGGCCGGCAACGAGTATAGCTGGGGGACGCTGCGTCTGGTGCTCACAAGGAGGCCCAGCCGCATACAGTACGCGGTCTCCAGTCTGATCATCCTCGCCGTCACTGCAATAGTGGCCCTCGTGCTGGCACTCATCCTCTCGGCGATTCTGGGAGCGCTGATCGGTTCGCTAACGGGTCACGGCGGCATAGTCACCGGAGGCCTCCCGTCCGACTTCGTGGTCATTCTGATCAAGACATTTGTCGCCATCGTCTACGTCGTCTGCTACTACCTGATCCTGGCGTTCACAGCCGCCACCATCTTTCAATCTCCGGCGGCCGGCATCGGCATCGGCATAGGCGTGTGGATCGCTGAGCAGGTGGTTACTGGGATCTTCACCGGGCTCGGCTCACCGTGGACCGACATCTCCGACCGCTTCCCCATTCGCTACAGCAGCTCCCTCGTCGAACGGGTCGTCGGCAATGCACTTTCCGGACGGTTCGTGCACGGTGCACCAACAGCGGGCCTTGGGGAGGCCATCATCGGCCTGGCCATCTACATGGCTATTTTTCTGGCGCTCACGCTGTTCGTACTTCGGGAACGCGACGTCACGGCCTGAGCGCTCCTAGCCCCGCCCCCGGCGGCGCTTGCCCTCCGCGCTCCTGAAACCTCGCAACTTCCTGCCCTCTGCTGCAAACAGCTCATCGGCTCTTGAAGTCACGGCTGAGTTCCCGCGCCCCGCTTCTTGTCCTCGTGTCGAAAGGATCGATGGCGCTTCAGCGCGTGCGATCCCAATGTGGCGCCGAGAACTGTATTCCTCCTCAGATCGATGGAGAGGGTAGCTGCGACTCGGCCGGCTTCAGCTGGGTCACTTCAAGAATTTGCATCGTCGGTTGCGATTTGGTTAATCTTGCAACAGTGCCTTCCGGATGACGACATGGAAATTTGGATCCGTTAGCACGGCCGCGACCCAATTCAGTTCGAGACGCCAATTTGAGTGGAGGAAGAGTGTGAAGGTTCGAGGAGAAGTTGGCGGCTTAGTGCGTGTGTCCCGCATAGGAGTAGCTGTTGCGATCATTGCCGTGTTGTGCACGGCTTTGGTTCCATCAGGCCTCGTAAGCGCGGCTGCGACGCCTACGCTCATCACTGGATCTGTCAAGACTTTCAGTGGAACGCCCGTATCCGGCGAGTGCGTGGCTGCCGAGAAGCAGCCGCTTGGCGCCGCCGTGGCACAGACGCGAACCGGTCCGACTGGAGCCTACGTTCTAGACGGTCTTGGCTCGGGACTGTTCTACGTACGGTTCACCGACTGCTCAGGCAATGGCCTGGCATCGACATGGTACGGCCCCCAGAACACGCGGGTGCCGGTCAGTGTCAGCACGAAGACGGGAGCTACGACGGCTCACGTCGACGTTCTCCTCGGACCGGCCGGCTCGATCAGCGGTCATGTCAAGAACCTCCAGACGGGTGCGCCGGTCGCCGGTGCCTGTGTCGTCGTCGACAACACATCTCAGGGGATTCTGGCCAGAACCGTAACGGGAAGGGCCGGGTTCTACCACCTCTCCGGCCTGCCGACGACCTCTGTCTATGTGCAATTCATGGGATGCCGGAACGCCGCTCTCGGTCCAGCGTGGTACAGCAGTCACGGGGCCCGGAGCAGCGTGCTGGTGACTCCAGGTCACACCGTCACCGGAGTCGACGGGGCACTGGTCCCTGGAGCTGCGGTTTCCGGTCGCCTCACAGACGAGGTCACGGGACGGCCGGTCGCGAATGTGTGCGTCCAGGCAATCAATGCGACCAGCGGGCATACGTTGGGGTCGGTCACGACCAATGCCCGAGGCCAATGGACCATCTTTGGGCTGTCGGACAAGGAAGCAAAGTTGCGCGCATACGACTGCCACAACACCGGCCGCCCGCTCGTTGCGTGGTACGGCGGTGATAGCCAGAAGGGCGCCAAGCCGGTGTTGCTCTGGAAGGGTGCCGTCGTCTCCAACCTGCAGCTCAGGGTCCTACCGGCCAGCACCGGCGCGATTGCAGGCACCGCGACCGCCGGCGGCAAACCACTAGGCGGCGAGTGCGTCGGCGCCGTTAACGTTCCCGGGGGCCACTACCTGGCCATCACCCGCACCGCTTCCGACGGGAGCTTCACGCTCACTCGGGTGCCGCAGGGCACGGTGGCTCTTCGATACTGGGACTGCTCGGGTAACCATCTGGCGCCGATCTGGGTGACGGGGATTGCGGTCACCAAGGGCCAAACGACCACCTTGCCTGCCCAGGCACTGTCGCCCGGAGGCTCTATCTCCGGAACGGTAACATCGAAGCTCACCGGCCAGCCCATCAACGGAGCGTGTGTCGAGGTGTTCGACGCTCAGGGCAGGCCGGCGATCAGCACCGCAACGAAGGCCGACGGCACCTACACAGCTCACAACGTGCCCACCGGTCAGGTGACGGTGAAGTTCGTGGGCTGCGCGCAGTCGGCCTACACCACCGAGTTCTACAACGACAGGCCCTCGGGCAATCCCGATCAGGTCCAGGTAAACAGCGGACAGACGACCTCGCAGATCGACGCCCACCTGGTCAAGGGGGCGGCCATCTCGGGCAAGGTCACCGACGTGAAGACCGGTAACGGAGTAGCTGGTGAGCTTGTCTCGGCTGTCGACCCAACGACCGGCGCTGCCTTCGGCACGGCAACGACGGCAGCAGACGGGTCATTTTCTATCGAAGGCATCACCACCAGCACCGCCAAGATCATGGTGCACGACGCTACCACAAATCCGACGTTGGGCTATGCCGATACCTGGCTCGGCGGCACCGATCTCAGCAGCGCGACCGCCGTGACCGTCACGCCCGGCGTCGTGACGCAACTCCAGAGCGCCATTGCGATCGGACCGGCAGCCGCGCTCAAAGCGTCCGTACCGGCCGGCGAGTCGGTTGGAACCGATCAAAGCGTCAAGGGCCTTCAGGGAGGCGCCACCGGAGGCATCAAGCCCTATACCTTTAGCTGGAGCGTGACCAACAACACCACCGGGCAGACTGACCCCTCACTGACGCAGCCGGGCGACGGCAGCGTCAGCTTCTCCGCTCCCAGCGCCTCCGGCTCCATCTCGCTCAGCCTCAAGGTGACCGATGCCGAGGGCAGCTCGGACACAGGAACAGTCGTCATCACGGTCGGTTCCGGTTCGTCCTGCTCAACTGCATTCGGCAATGTCTGGAGCGACGCTCAGAACGGGACGCAGCAGCAGATGACGTTCAACATCGGCAGCCCGACTACCTACGGGTCTCTGCAGGTGGGCGGCAGCACCGGCTCCTTCGGCACCACTAGTGGCGCCTGTGACCCCGGCGGAAGCGTGAGCTTCTCTGGGGCCACCCTCAACCTTCTGACGGCAGGCAGCAACGACGGGAGCCTCCAGGCGACAGATGCTGCCGGCATCGTGACGCAAAACGGCGTCTGTCTGACTCAGGCGACGCTCAGCGACAGCAGCGGTTGGACTCTCGGGACGTTCACTCCCGACTACCCCAGCCAGCCCTGCTTCGGCCTGGACGGAACCGGATCGAAAGGGCAATTTGATTCGTTTGCGACCAATGGTCCCAACCCGCCAAATGGTCTCCAGCTCTCGAATCTCACCCTCACGCTCGGCGATGCCGGTGCTGTGCTTGGCGGCTCTGCGACAGTCGGAGTCTATCCGAACACGCTCTCACTGACGATCGGTGCACCCGACACGAACTGTCCGGCGATCACCGATGTACAGAACTGGTGTGCCAACATCTCAGGGCCCAATGCCACCTACACGCCGAACATTTCGCCTTCGACGGCCGCGCTGTCGCTGGCTATTGCTCCCACCGGAACGCTCAACGCGTCCTCCGGCGCCCTGACATTCGACGTGATCGGGGGTCCGCAGAGTGGGTCGACAACGATCGGCGATTGGACGCCGGGCGCCAGCCTCGACCTCACGCCCGGTCAGGTTGAGATCACCGACAAGGCGCCTCCATCTGTGTGCTCCGCCAACCAGGTTGGATCGGGCGATCCCTGGATTCAACTCACCGGCGGCGGGGGCAGCTGGGCCGATCCCACCAACACCTTCGCACTCGGAACGGTGCAGCTCACGGGTGGCTGCGCCGATCTCGTAAACGACACGTACAACTTCACCGTCACTCCCACCAACAACAGCGTTACGCTGTTCTCGCTGGGCAGCGACAGTCTCAGCGTTTCTAATCTGAGCCTCCAACTCGATGAGAGCACGGCCGGCGCCGGACTGAACAACATCAACTTCAAGGGCGTCGTCGGGGGCTCCATCGCGGGCCAGAGCCTGACCAACAGCTCCAACCTGACAGACAGCACGAATGTGCCGGCAGGGACGATCCTCGGCGCCTATAGTCAGGGCGAGTTCGTCTTCGGCGTGCAGGTGCAGGTCGGGAACTTCGTCGGGTCACAAGCCGGCAGCGCGGCGGGGACCCTTTACTGGGCGTCGGGCAACATCAACAACTACGACGCCTTCCAGTCGACGTTCAACACCTTCAACAACAACCCTCAGGTCCTCAGCCTGGACAAGGGTGTAACCTTCGTCTACCAGTACAACCTGCCCTCAGACGTCAATACCTGGCTTCAAAACCTCGGCCTAGTCCAGTCCGGTGGAACCGGCAATGTCTGGATGACAGTAAGCTACGACGGCAGCACCTTTAAGTTTCAGGCGGCGCTGGCATCCTCAAACGGCGCCATCCTTTACTGCGCTGAGCCCGACAGCTCTACCAACACCACTCCGACGCCCGGAACCGCCTGCAGCGGCGGCCAGCTCACGTCGGGACAGAACGGTCAGCCCGACCCCAACGCTACCTGGGTGCAGCTTACCGACGTGTACATCGGCTTCGACAGCTCGGCGAACATAACGCTGGGCGCTAACGCCCTGCTCAACATGCCGCCCGCGGAGGCGGGAGCAACGGGAAGCGCCGGTCAGAACTCTCAGCTCAGCCTCAACGCCCAGCTAACCTTCAATATCACGGAGGCGAAGCTCTCGGGCTACCTCCAGTCCTCAGGAACCTGGAACGACGCCTTCGGCATCTACGGAGCCGGGGGACCCAGCGACGGGCTCAATCTGAGCAACATGACGATCGGCGTCGGGTTCGACTTCGAGTCCGAAACGCCAAGCCTTAGTCTGGGGGCCACAGTGAGTCAGATGCCGACCGAGTGGGCCAACGTCATCGGCTACACCAACAATGGTCCGATCACCCTACAGTTTGCGCTCGATGCCGAGAACCCGTTCTTCGACTTCCAGATCGGAACCGCTAGCAGCTCGAGCGTGGTCCTTCAGCCCCTCACCTACTTCTGCTCGGCAGGCGGAACTGTGACCCCGGATCAGACGTGCCAGCAGGCGGTGCAGATCAACTATGCCCAGATCTACATTGCCCCCAACCCAGTGTCGTTCGGCAGCACGAACTACGCTCCGGGAATCTCCCTGGCCTTCGACGGCACGATACTCAACAACACGGTCGACTTCTCAGCTGTCTTCAACGACGGAACGTTACCGAGCCTCAACGTGAACGCCAACATCGGCTCCATGCCGCAAGGCTGGCAACAGGGGCAGCCGCTGGGGCCAATCGTCATCGGCCCATCCGGCGGCCCCAACATATCTATCAACAACACCACCCTTGCGCTTGCCGTGGGCGGCGTTCAGACGCAGAGCTTTGCGCTGTCGGGCGGATTCAGCATCGGGGATCCCAACGACACGGGGACGTCGTTCAGCCTGAACGGAAGCTTCTCGCTCAGCTCAGCCGGTACCATGAGCGTTAGCGCCACGCTGGATACCTCGGCCCTCTCGTTCATCTCCGTAACCGGAAACTTGAACGGAAACTTCGACCTCTCCGCGGGTACGTTCAACCTGACCGCAAGTGGATCGGTCACGGTTGTGGGTTTCACCTTCAACGTCAACTTCGCCATGAGCAACTCTGGCTTCCAAGCCACGGTAAGCCTGAACTGGAGCGACGACCCGAGCGGCGATACGAGTAGCGAAGACTGCTCTCTGGTGGTGGTGTGCATCTACGGCACCGCCGGCATCAGCGGCACGATCGGCATTGACGCCTCGGGCCCAAACTTCAACCTCAGCGCGAATTACGACATCAACATCTGCGACCCTCTGGTGGGCACCATCTGCACCGAGTTCGGACCGACCTCGATCGCTGTCGGGTACGACTCAACCGACGGGCTCTATCTGGGAATCGACGGCTACAACATCAGCTTCTGCGACCTCTTCGGCTGCAGCAGTACCTCCGCGCCGCCGCCAATCAGGGCGCGCACGCTTCCGCGTAGCTTCCGCCTTGGCTCCTGGAAGAGGTGGGAGCAGCTCCACAACCCAACTGCCATCCACTTCTACCTTGGAGCCGGCCGGGAACGTGTGCTTGCAACCTGCACCTTTGGACCCCGACGCGGGATGACTGTGGGCCGCTGCGCATCCCTGCCTTCACCGGGGCCACGGATGAGCCTACCGAAAGGCCACCATCTGCGCGTCAGTCCGAAGGGTTACGTCATCCAGACCAGGATGGCGTAGCCTCTACAAAGCGAGCGGGCGGCGGCATCGACCCCGATGCGGCCGCCCTGCTCCTCTGCTCTGTTCACCCGTCGAAATCAGTAACTTGGCCCCATGGGAGGAGAATCTTGCAAATGAAGAAGCGACTATTCGCAGTCGCTGCCGCCTCGACCCTGCTCGTAGTCATTCCGCTGGCCGCACTGCCCGCGGACGCTCTTGCATCCGGATCGACCCTGTACGTCAACGGTAGCGGCACAGCAACGACGGGGTGCACTCAGGCGAGTCCCTGCGAAACCATCGGTGAGGCGCTGTCCGAAGCCCACACCCAGAATGCTTCGACGCCCGGCAGCGTCACGACAATCAGCATCGCCGGCTCCAATGGTTCCTTCAACGGCATTTACTGTGAGCAGCTGACCGTCGACGATAACCTGACCCTGATTGCCGCCGACCCAACGAATCAGCCCGTCGTCGACGGCGGCGGGTCGGGAAGCTCTTGTACAGGCGAGACGGCGGGGACGTCGGTGGTCACCATTGGCGCGGATGGAAACGCCTACACGGTTACCATCCAAAGTCTGACAATCCAGAACGGCGATGCGTCTACCGATAGCAACAATCAAGGTGAGGGCGGCGGAGCGGCCATCCTAAACGGATCCACTCTCACGCTGAACAGCTCCACCGTTACCACCAGCGTCGGCTGTTCCGCCGCGGGCTGCGCGACATCCGGGGGATCGGGAGGCGGCATCTACGTCGGCGTCGGCTCGACTCTCGTTCTCGATGCTTCGACCGTCAGCCACAATTCGGGCTGCGCAGGAGCGGTCTGCACGTCGGGCTACGGTGGCGGAATCTACAGCGACTACTCCGGGGTCGTCGACGCCACGAACTCCACCATCGCCAACAACATCGCCTGCGATACCACGGCCGCCTGCGCCGGCACGAATCCAGCAGAGGGAGGAGGCCTGTACTTCTTCCAGAGCTATGGCTCCATGGTGAACGCGACAGTGAGTGCCAACACGGCCTGTGGAACGGGAACTTGCTCAGGTCAGGGAGGTGGCTTCTTCACGGATGCCGGCAACCTCACTCTCTCCAACTCAATACTGGACGGGAACGGGACCAGCGACAGCTCGGGGAACTGCTCACCGTCCAATTCGGTGAGCGATGGTCAGCCTAACGGCACCGATGTGGTCGGCAACAACGTGGTCGGAAGTGGGTGTGGACTGACAAACGGCACCAACGGGGACAAGGTCGGCGTGAACGCGGGGTTGGCTCGCCTCGGCCGCTACGGAGGCCCGACTCCGACGATGGGGGTGCACACGGGCACACCGGCTGTCGATGCCGGCGACGCCACTACGTGCCAGTACGCCACCGTCTTCGACTTCGCCGACAGTCCCTTTCCCGGGCCGAACGGTGTCGATCAACGTGGAGTTGACCGGAACGCTACGACCCGAGGAACCTGCGATGCCGGCGCATACGACGCCGGCTCTGACACGGTGACCGCCTCGACATACTCCCACCTCACAGTCCGACGAGCCCATGGAGAGACCATCATCCGCTGGCGGTCCAAGACGCGCCAGGCCGGGTTCAACGTCTTCAAGCACGCTCACAGGCTCAATCGACGGCTCGTGACCAGTAAAGACGGAAAGTACCGATTCATCACCAAGGTGAAGGTCAAGCACCCGCACCTGATGCCCGTTGGACTTCACGGCTAAGAGGCCCAAAGCGCTGAGAAGTTCACGAACTCGACGATTAACCAGCCATGATAGTGATCCGGGCGGCCCGCGTCAGCTGCCCGGATCACTACCACTTCGCCGATTGTTCTCAGGGATGCGGACCGAACGGTTTCGGTAGACACTCATTGGCTCCTTAGCTCCAGGAGAGAGCAGGAACCGTGATTAGCGCCGTCTCTACAAGGCCTCAGGAGGCGTCGTTGGTTCGTGCCAGCTCTTGGTAGCCGGGTCCGCGATCGATCAGGGGTACCTGTTCGATTTCTCGGCTGAGCCACGCACGCCGGTTTGCAGTCTCCGCCTCGTCGACCCGCCGAGCCAAGCCCTCGCCGACCAGCGCCACTCCATAGTCCTCCAGAGCGGAATGATCTGAAACCTTCCCCTGGGTCACGTCTTGAAGGACCAGCTCCGGCTCTCGATGCAGTGGATCCCCCCAGCCACCACCTCCCGTCGTTCGCAGCCTCAGCAGGTCGCCGGCTTTCAGTGGGTAGTTGTCAACCATTCCCGGTAGGTGCACCTCGCGATCTGTCCCGGGATTGACGATCGCCCCATACGGAAGCCCCGCCCTGCCGCCCTTTACTCCGTAGCAGCTGAGAATCGAGCGGTCCGCGGTGGAGATGAACTCGGCGTCCTGAAGCAACCGCACGTCCTTCTCGTACCCAAGACCACCCCGCCGGTAGCCCGCGCCGCCTGAGTCCGTGGCCAGAGCGAGACGTTCGACGAGGATCGGAAAGCGCGTTTCGGCGAACTCGGCCGGCAAGTTCTTGGAATCCGGGACGATGTGGATGCAGTCGCTGCCGTCGGCGTAGTACCTGCCTCCCGACCCTCCACCCAGGACCTCTCGTAGAAGGAAGAAGTCGCCGGTGCCGGTGTCGAAGCCGTGTAGGCCCCAGTAGCGGATGGTCTCCTGATCTGCGGGCATCATGCCGTCGACGGCGTGGGCCAGCACACCAACAAACAGCCCGATCAACCTGAGAATGGTAAACGAGCGGGCATTTGTCGGCGCCGGAAACCGGGGGGACACAATGGTCGCTTCTTCCGGGAAGATGATGTCGATGACGTCGCAGATGCCTTCGTTGATGTCCAGCTTGGCCATGCGCTCGGGCGTTTCAGCCAGATTGCGCAAGGCAACAGCGATCCACTTCTTGAGAAACCGGCCATCACAGTAATTTCCAGGCCAGTTGATCGGCCCCTTGGTCTGCGAAGCCGTTCCTCGCAGGTCGAGGACGACCTTGTCCCGGCTCTTGGTCATGGTCATCTTGAGTGGATGCAGCCGCGGAGGCTCGATGCCGTCGTGCTCGATGTAGTCCTCCCAGGCATAGGTGCCGTCCGGAATTCGGGGCAGAATCTCCCGCCGGAAGTTCTCCGCGCAGCGCCGGAGAATGGCCTCAAAACACGCCTCGACCGTCGCCCGTCCGTAACGCTCAAACAGCTCAGCCAGCCTGATCGCACCCATCTGGCAGGCTGCGATTTCTCCGTCGATGTCGCCCTGGAGACTGTGTGGGAGCCGCGTGTTGCGAAAGATGATGGCGTAGGCCGCCTCATTTCGTACTCCGCCGTCATAGAGGCGGATGGGAGGTATCATCAGCCCTTCCTGGAAGATGCTGGTGGCCTTGGCCGGCATGCTTCCGGGCACCATTCCTCCGATGTCGTCATGATGTCCGAAGGCCTGGATGAACGCCACCACCTGCCCCTCAAAGAACACCGGTACCGTGGAGCACAGGTCGGGCAGGTGGCCGATGCCGCCCTCCGACAGGTAGACGTCGTTGTGCACATACACATCGCCCGGGCGCATGGTATCCACGGGGAAATCACGGATGATGGGATTCACCAACGCACTGTAAGACCTGCCGGTCAACTTCCGTGCATGCCGGTCATGGATGCCGGCACGGTAGTCGTGTTGGTCGCGGATCATGGGCGACCTGGCTGTGCGTTCGATTGCCGCCTCGACCTCGGCCTCGATCGATCCCAGTGTTCCCTCGACGATCTGAGTGACGATCGGATCAGGAACGGCGACATC
>DASRCF010000077.1:0-16776 GCA_035653255.1 Chloroflexota bacterium | reverse complement strand
AGGTCGCCGGTATGCATCTCCTGATAGAAGCGCTGATCGAGGCGCTGGAGGTGCAGGAACATCTCCTCTCGGAGGTCGTACTCCATGTACCGGGAAACGCGGTTGATGGTGCTGCGTTGGAAGAAGGCGAAGAGCGCCTGTAGGATTGCGGCGCCCATGAGAAGCAGCACGTCACGGTACAGCGGCGAAAGCGAGGTGGATGCGCCTCGGAGGGCCAGTCTGTAGTGGATACCGATGTCACCGATCGCCTGACCGAGGTAGTACGGCTGCAAGAGGCTGGCGACCGTCGAAAACCCTATACAGAAGACGCCGACGATGATTCTCCACCGGTACCGCTTGAGATACGGCACGAGTAGTCGCATGTTACGCACGCGCGCTCAACTCCAGGGACGGATCGACAATAGGCTGGATGGGGATCGAGTGCGCCCGCTTCCAAGGCACACTCCGCATTTTGGCATCGCCGTTCGGCGTCGGCGAACCTTCAAAGTCCAGCAGGCTACGGCTTTATTGTAGCGTGTGGAGACAATTTTCTTGCAATGTGAACAGGATCACACCTGCAACACATCGTCGCCGGCGAACCTGTGAGCGAGCGGCCGGTCGAAGCCGAAAGTGCCGGCAGGAAGCCGGCGCATAGAGTGAGTTGACAACGAGTCGGGCAGGGGCAGAACAGGGGCCATGGCGATCACCCTGGTGGGGAGCTGGGCAGCAGCGCGATGCCTACCATGAACCATGAGTGGCCGCCTCAAAGACAGCCGGATCCGTAAGCTCGAGTCGCGCAATCGGGCGCGGCGGTTCAAGCGCGGCAGCCGCGCCTATCTTCACGCCATGACGAACAGCCGCGTAGAGCGCTCCCGCTCCGCCATCGACCGAGTCGAAGCTGGTGGCGTCGCCAAGCCCGTCAAGCCCGACCGACCCGCTAGCGGTCGGGCGCAGTCAACCTTTCGTCAGATGCACGCCGTACCAATCGAACAGAAACGGTATGACCATCGCGCCTGCCGCCGTAAGAGCCTCGCCGACGCGGCTCCGGGCTCCCTCCTCGGTTAGAAACAGCAGGCACCCTCCGCCTCCGGCTCCGCATGCCTTCGCCGCTCTGGCGCCCGATCTCAGACCGAGAGCAACCAGGTGATCCAACCCTTCGTTGGTGATCGAATGATGCAGCCGCTTCTGGCAGCTCCAATTGCGATTCATGAGCCGAGCCAGCGCCTCGAGGTCGCGCGTCATCAGAGCTTCTCGCATCTCCCCTGCCAACCGGCGCAGCTCACGTAGCGGCTCTACGATGGCGGCATCACCCGATTCGTAGCGCCCCCAGACTGCCTCATGGATATCTCCCGAGAGCCTTCGCGTGCCCGTATAGACGAGCACCAGCCGCCGTTCCAGCTCCTCACAAAACTCGAAATCCGGCTTTAGCGACTCGACAGTGGTCGACTCTCCGAAGGTCATGTAGCTTATGCCGCCCATGGCGGAAGCGTAGTGGTCCTGTTTGCCGCCCAGGATGCCCAGCTCGTTCTCGACCCTCCAGGCTCGTTCCGCCAGATCCCGCCGCTCGCTGACGTTGGCGATAGTGGTTTTGACCAGCGTGAGCCAGAGCAGGGTTTGAGCTGCCGACGCCCCCAGACCTGCACCTGCCGGGGCATCCAGCTCATAGCGGACAACGTGCTTCGATCCCGGCAGCTTCACGCCCAATCCACGGCGGGGCTCGGGCCGGATGATGTACCCCCGGGCATAGACCGTGATGGCGGCGTTCAGCACCGCCCCACCATCCGGATCGCTCTCGGCGAAGACGGGAACATCACTCCAGCCGCCGCCGAAATCGATCCGCAAGGGCGCCTGCGCCCGGTACTTCATCGACCGGATCCGTTCGGTCTCAGCATTTGAAGCTGCACGCCCGAGGCGTCTCAGGCGGGCATCGACTCAGAGGGTCAGGAGCTGGGCTGCCGATCCGGCTCATTGCCAATTGTCCATCTTCAATCCGCCCGGCTCTCCAGGATGATGGTTACCGGTCCGTCATTCTCGATCCTCACCACCATTTCCGCGCCAAACTCGCCGGTTTCGACCTCGCCTCCCAGCCGTTGGAGCTGGTCGACGAAGCGCCGGTAGAGGCTCTCTCCCAGCTCCGCCGGGGCCGCGTGAATGAAGCTCGGTCGCCGTCCTCGGCTGGTGTCGGCATAGAGGGTGAACTGTGAGACCACCAGAAAGCGGCCGCCCACATCGGACGCCGCCAGGTTCATCTTCCCCGCCTCGTCGGCGAAGATCCTCAGCTTGAAGGCTTTGTCCGCAAGCGCGTCCGCGTCCGCATCGGTGTCGTCCTCGTGCACCCCCGCAAGGATTGCCAGGCCCCGGTCTATGGCGCCCACAAGCCGGTCGCCGATGCGGACATCGGCTCGCGAAACCCGCTGAATCACGAGCCTCACCGCTCCTTGTCCCGCATGCCCATATGCTACATTGGCCAGACATGGACCGCCCCCGAATTGCACGGGCAGCAGTCGTGATCATGCTCGGCAATTTGGTCACCAGCGCACTCGGGTTCGTGCGTCAGTTCGTGACCGCGCGCTACTTCGGCGCCGGCAGCGCCAGCGACGCCTGGTTCGCCGCCTACACCGTGCCGCAGATGTTCTACGACCTGGTGATCGGCGGCGCCATTTCGGCGGCCCTCATTCCCTCCTTTACTCGCCTTTTCGACTCCAACCGGCCGGACTTCTGGCGTACGGTGGGCTCGATCTTCGTGCTGGCCGCGTTGGTGCTGCTGTTCCTGGTCGGAGTGCTCGAGATCGCCGCCCACCCACTCATGCTGGCAATCGCCTCAGGCTTCGCCGTCAAAGACCGCGGCGCCACTCTCAACCTATCGGTCAGGCTGGTACGAGTCATCCTCCCCACCCTGTTCTTCTGGGGTCTGTCGGCCGTGTCTCTGGCCTGCCTCTACTCCATCGGCAGGCGCATCGCGGCCTCGTTTGCCACCGCCTGCTTCCACCTTGGCATCATCGTCGCCGCCGTCATCCTGGCCTCGCCATTGGGAATCATCGCTCTGCCCATAGGCGCCGTGGCCGGAGCGGCATCGCAGTTCCTGGTCCAAGTCCCGTCGCTCATCCGCGCCCGTCGCGACTTCCCGGCCGTGGTCCGCCCTGTCATCAACCTGCGAGACCCGGCGGTGCTGAAGATACTGCTGCTCTATGGGCCGGTGGCCATCGGGATCATGGTCAGCATCGCGGGCCAGATCGCAGACATCAACCTGAAGTCTCACCTGAGCATCCATGGCGGTCTGAGCGACATGCAGTACGCCACCACCCTCATCCAGTTCCCGGTCGGGATCATCGTGGCCGCCTTGGGGCTGGCGGTGCTGCCGCTTATATCGAGCGACGCCGCCGCCGGCAGGATGGAGGACCTCAAGGACAAGCTGGGTCTCGGCTTCCGGCTGGTGTTGTTGCTGATGATTCCCAGCGCCATCGGGTTTCTGGTGCTGGGTCAGCCCATCGTCGCCCTGCTCTTCCAGCACGGCCGCTTCACCCATATCTCGACCGTGCATACCACCAGCGCCATCCTGGGCTACGCTCCCCAGCTCCCCTTCATCGGAATCGATCAGCTCCTGATCTTCGCCTTCTATGCTCGCCACAACACGGTGACGCCGATGCTCGCCGGAGTCATCGGCGTCGTGGTATACGTCGGGCTGGCCCTGCTCCTGATCGGACCGCTGGCCATCTTTGGACTGGCGATCGCCAATACCGTCCAGATCGCTTTCCACGCCTGCATGCTGGCCATTCTCCTGCTGCGGGAGGTCGGCCTCATGGCCGGACGGCGGCTGCTGGTAACGGGCGCCAAGGTGATTGCCGGCTCTCTGATCATGGGCCTGGTCGTCCGCTTCGCGGCCACCTGGATTGGAGAGATCGGCACCGGGAGGGTCGACCGGCTGGCTGTCGTTATCGTGCCCCTGGTGGTTGGCGTCGCCGTCTATGCGCTGCTGATGAACCTGCTGCGGGTCGAGGAGGTGGGTTTAGTGCGTACGGCACTTGCCCGACGCCTCATGGGTCCAAAGCTCCAGCCGGAATAACCGGTGGTCGAGCCCTAGGCCAGGAAACGTGCCGGAGCTGCAGACTCTCGAAGGCGGGCTATGAGGCTACGGCGGGTCTCCGAAGTGCCTCGGCGAGCACCGCGGGCAGCGTCGTGGACTCGATCGCCCGAGCCTCCGACTCCACGTCATACTCAACGCTCCTGAACTCCACCTGGATCTCAGATCCGAGCACCTCAAGGATGGCGTACTCCGCCTGGCCGGGCACGGGCGACCGGCCCACGCTCCCAACGCCGATAAACGCCGTCGACCCTGCAATCTGCTGGGATGCCCGGTGCGCGTGTCCAAAGACAATGATGTCCGCGTCGGCGTTCTCGGCTATCGCCCTCAGAATCGACTGGGCGGTGCCGGGATAGATGTACTCGACGGTGTCGCGAGGGCTGGCATGCACCAGCAACACCCGTTTGGGCTTGAGCAACGACGGGGGCACCGAAACCTCAACCGTTGTGGCCTCGGCCCGGAGCTCCAGCGTCTTCCCGGCCAGCTCATGTGGCTCATAGTCTGTCGGTAGCGTGAGCATGACCGTACGCACCTCGCCGGACCGGATCCCCACCAGCTCACGGCTCAAACCCGGAAACCGCTTGGTTTCGGGGCGCTGATCCGCGGCCGGGTCGTCATCCTCCAGCAGCCGGAACTGGATGTTCTCCTGGCCGAAGACCTCGCGGCCCTCGACCTGCCCGTACAGGCTCATCGTCACCACGTCGCCCATCCTGGCCGGGCGTTCCTTCTTGGAGGCGCTACGGCTACCGAGACGCTCGCCGGGTGATCGTGCCATCCCCCCGAGGATGCCGCCGAGAAAGAAGCTGCGCCGAAACTCGCTGACGCGCTCGTCATCTTTGCGGGCCTTGACGGAGACGCGACCGCCGCCCGAGACGGCGATGCGGGCTTCCCGGGGCAGATTCCGGAGATACTCGGCGTTCTCCGGGGTCAGCTGGTCGGCCGTCCACCGCACGGCCTGTTGGTCGGCCGCGGCTTCCTGTTCGGTGCCGTAATCTGCGCCGGGTTCGGACCGGAGGCCGCTGACGGCTTCGTCATAGTTGCCTCTGACGCCCTGCACTTTGTGTGCTCTTAGGGCCTCGATCACCTCGTTCGGATGTGCCGAATGACCGACCAGGTCGCCGGCCGAGACCGTCGTCTCGACTGGTTGCTCCAGCCTCTGAATGTCCTCGAGCACGGCATTGAGAGCGGCCAAGTTGCCGTGAACGTCAGCGATAATGGCCAGGCGCATGACCGATTATCGCGCCGCCATGACGATGGCCCAGGGCTTGCGGGAATCGCTCACCACGATCGAAAGGGGACTGTCATGACAACCGGACAGAGGGTTTCAGCCGAAGCAGCCGGGTCGTTCGAGCTGGGGGAGGAGCTTGCGGTCAACCGTCTGGGCTTTGGCGCGATGCGCATCACCGGACAGGGGATATGGGGGCCGCCGGCGAACCATGACGAAGCCCTGGCGGTACTGCGGCGGGCAGTGGAGCTGGACATCAATCTCATCGATACTGCCGATGCCTACGGCCCCGAGGTCAGCGAGAACCTGATCGCGGAGGCTCTGTATCCGTATCCGGAGGGTCTGGTGATCGCGACCAAGGGCGGCCAGACAAGACAAGGGCCGGGCGAATGGGTTCCCAACGGCCGCCCGGACTATCTCCAGCGGGCCGTCGACGGTAGCCTGCGGCGCCTGCGTCTGGACTGCATCGATCTCTACCAGCTTCACCGCCCGGACCCGGACGTGCCGCTGGAGGAGTCGGTCGGTGCCCTCAAGGACATGCAGGACGCGGGCAAGGTCCGGTTTGTCGGGCTCTCAAACGTCAACACCGATCAGCTTAAACGGGCTCAGTCCATAACCCGGATCGTCTCGGTCCAGAACAAGTACAACATGACGGATCGCGCATCGGAGGAGGTGCTGGAATGCTGTGCCCGGGACGGCATCGGCTTCATCCCCTGGTTCCCGCTGGCGATGGGAGAGCTTGCGCGCGAGGGAAGTGAGCTGAGCCGGATCGCCGAGCACCACCATGTCTCCCCGGCCCAGGTGGCGCTGGCCTGGCTGCTCCACCACTCGCCCGTCATGCTGCCGATCCCCGGCACGTCATCCGTCCATCACCTGGAAGAGAACGTGGCCGCAGCGAGTCTTGACCTGGGGCACGAGGAGTTGGCCGAGCTGGATTAGGCTTCGATTAGACACAAGGGCGCCCCGACGCTGCCGGAGCGCTGTCCTCCCGATTGCAGGCCTACGAGCCCGGCGCGTCAACGCGACCGAATCGAGACCGGCTGGCATTCCCGCTGAAATATGCTGCGCAGGCTTGAACAGGAACAGCGATTTCAATCAGCGTGTGGAGAAGCCGGTTCTTATCGCTGGTGGTCTACTGCCGCTGGAGCACGCGACGCAGTGCCCTCGGTTCGAGGAGGGCGAGCCCGGAAACGCCCGCACCTCCTCCAGCAGTCTCACCCGGCAGGCGTCGCCATGAAGCCCGCCTGCCGGCCGTTGTGGCTCCCGTACCCGACGACCACGCCCTTGTCGTTCACGGCGGTGGCGTCGCCGGTATAGCTGAAGTCCCAGCCGGAGCTCGGGGGAAAGGCGGCGCTCAGCTCTATGATGTCCTTGCCCGTTTGCCAGCTGTAGGGGCCGCTAATGATGGAGCCCACAGCCTCGGTGCCTGACGGGTTTATGGCGTTGTTGCCACCCTCTCCCCAGTAGCCATCACTCATGTCCTGCTTCGAAAGCACCGGATTCTTCGCCGCCAGAGAAGAACCGTTTACGACCACTTTCCACGTGCAGGGGTGCCACATACCGTCGTTGAGGAGCACCGAGCCGGCGACGGTGAGGGTTCTGCCGGAACCGGTCCCAGACTCACCGATACCGCGTGCGTCGGTCTGCTGCTCGCTGCCGGCGTACCCGGGCAGGATCACCGATTTGCCCGAAGGAAGCCAAACGGATCCTAAATATGCGCTCTGACCGCCGCTGCCGTTGGGGATGTCGACGATCTGGTTGCCGCTGACGTCGCCGGAGCCGTCGATCGAGGTGCCGTATCCCACGGCCGTCTCCAGGTTGCCGCCGCCAACGTTAAAGGTGGTCGCCGGCAGCAGGCTCGCCACATAGCCCGTGGCTTGCTTCCTCCAGACGGCCACACGCTGGCCGGGCGTGTCGAGATACCCCGTCATGGTCCCCTGGGAGTTGATGGACACCGCCGAGCCCTGCCACTTCTGACCCTGGGGCCCCTTCAACAAGGTCCAGGTGAACGAGCTGCTGTTTCGTCTGATCGCGAAGGCATAAGGCTTGTTGGTAGCGGTGGTGGCCGTGGCGCTGATCGCGCCCACGTTGTCGATGCCTGTGAACTCGGCACTCGTATAACCCGCCGGAATCCTCGGCTTCAGCACCTTCCCTGATTCGTACGCGAACGGTGCTTCGTAGTTGACGCCGTTGACGCTGTGACTGATTTGACCGACAACCTGGCCCGAGCTGTTGATGCTCAGCGGATCCATGCTGTAGCCGGAGGCCATGGCCGGTCCGATCGTCTTCACGGTGTACGAGGCTCCGGCGGCCGAAACCAAGTTGGCCGGAGACCCGCAGATGGCTGCCAACACAGCACATCCGGTAAGAGCGACGGCGAGATGACGGACGAAATTCAATGTAGGACTTCTCCTCGAATCTGAATAGGTCAGGCGCAAAAATGCGCATGACGGAGAAGAATATCACTTTTCGCTCTGGCACGTCCAATTGGGAGTGGCAGGCAGGACCGCCCGGTCGGGATCCTCGCCTTCCTCGACGCTCCCACCGGGAACCTGGATCCCGGCTTCCGGCTGATCCGGATGCCGGAATACAAGCACTCGATCACCGTGGGTGATGTTAGGCCAGAACCTTATTCTTGACCCGCGGCATAGGAAGCCACCCTCTATCCGCTGTAGTTGCACTCGAAAGTGTTCAGCCGCCGTGGCGGGTGTCCCCCAAACTCGAAACTCGAAACCCTCAAACTCGAAACCCGAAACTGCCTGTGGGCGCTAGCATCAGGTAGGCCGAAGTCTCCGAGTGAACCACCCAAGGAGGACAACTCTCATGTCTCGAGACAGCGCTCCCAATTCCAGTGTCAATCCCATCAACGTCGCCGCCGGCGGTGTCGGCGTCGGACTCCTGCTGGCGGGTCTGGCCGTCGCCTATATGCGCTCTCAGAAGCAGCCCAAGAGCAAGCTGGCAGAGGCTCTCAACGCCGCTGCCTCAGGTGGCAACTCCGCCGCCTTCAAGCGCAAGATGGCCATCAACACGGCCATCAAGCTCATCGAGAACGATCTCACGCGCAAAGCCCTAATTGCGGGCTTAAAGGCGGTTCTCAAGCGCCGCTCGTAACTCCTCATACGACCGGGTGTTGAGCACGCTGTCAGGCGTCGCCCAGCCGCGCCTGGCGACCTCGATCCCGAACTCCATTTGACCAAGCTCAGCCACCGAGTGGGCGTCCGTGTCGACGCTGAGCATGACGCCGAGGTCGATGGCGCGACGCACATGACTGTCCTTGAGATCGAGCCGCTGCGGGAAGGAATTGATCTCGAGCACGGTCCCGGTTTCCCGTGCCGCCTGAAACACCGCCTCCATATCCATTTCGTAGGGCGGCCGGCCACCCAGAACACGGCCCGTGGGATGGCCGATGGCGTCGACGTGAGGATTGCGGATAGCCGCCAGCATCCGTTCCGTCATCTGAGGCGCCGGCATGCTGAACGTGGAGTGGATGGAGGCCACCACCCAGTCGAGTCGAGCCAGCACCTCATCGGGGAAGTCCAGGGAGCCGTCGTTCTTGATGTCCACCTCGGTGCCCCGGAGCAGGTGGATGTCCGGGAACCGGCGTTGAACCTCCTCAATCAGCTCGGCTTGGCGCCGCAGTCGGTCAACTGAGAGTCCGCCTGGACGACCGCCCCGTGAGGGCGAGTGGTCAGTGATGGCCAGGTAGGAGTAGCCCCGGGTCACCGCGGCCCGCACCATCTCCTCGAGCGAAGCCGTCCCGTCGCTCCAATCGGTATGAACATGGAGATCTCCACGGATGTCGCCGACCGACACCAGCTTTGGTAGGCGCCCCTCCCTGGCGGCCTCGATCTCCCCTGTGCCCTGCCGTATCTCAGGGGGAATCCAGGGCAGGTCCAGGGCCGCGTAGAAGCTCTGCTCGTCGCTGAACGCGGTCCGCTGTCCTGATTCGACATCCATGATGCCGTACTCGCTGAGACTCTGGCCTCGTTTGAGAGCGTACTCTCGGAGCTGCACGTTGTGCTGCTTGCTGCCTGTGAAGTGTTGGAGCAGCGACCCGAAGGCCTCGTGGGGGACGATGCGGAAGTCGACCTGCATTCCTCGAGTGGTCACAATGCTCAGCTTGGTAGGCCCCCGGGCGGCGACCTCTCTGATGCCGGGCGTTGTGAGAACCAGGTCGAAGACTCCATCAGGGTCATCCGAGGTAGCGATGATGTCGACGTCGTGAATCGTGTCCTGAAAGCGGCGCACACTGCCGGCTACGCAAACGTTCGCGGCCACGTCAGTCCCCTCCAGCCGCCTCATGATCTCGCGCACGTACGGCAGAGCGGCGCCGATCGGTATGCGCTCACCCTCCTGGCCGGCTGATCGCGCGATCGCCCGCAGCACGTTTTCGGCGCTCCGCTGACCCAGCCTGGGAAGCGCGGCCAAACGGCCGTCCTCGGCAGCCTGCTTTAGCTCGTCGACGCTCTCTATACCCAGCTCGCGATACGCCCTCGCCGCCAGCTTGGGCCCCACGCCGGGAATCGACATCAGGCGGCGAACGCCGGGTGGAAACTGGGAGCGCAGCTCGTCCAGATACCCCATGCTGCCGGTGGAGAGATATTCGTCGATCTTCACTGCCAGAGCCTCTCCCACACCCTGGATGGATTTCAGCCGTCCAGCCTCGGCCAGCACGCCGATGTCCTCAGGCAGGTGACGGATGGTCGAGGCGGCATTCTCGTACGCTCTGACTCTGAAGGAGGACTCACCCTTCAGCTCCAGCAGCTCGGCGATCTCGTCCAGGATGTCGCCGATAGTGCGGTTGTTGGCTGTCTCCAAGCGGACACCTCGAGTTCGATGTTCAGGCGCACAGTCAAACGACTGCCCGAATCACCGTGACAATGGAGGCCGCTGTGCCGGCCTAGGGGAGTATGGCACACCGTCGGAGCCAACGACCCCATAAGGCTCGGGCCTACCGCGAGGCACTGCGCCGCACATCCTTTTCCCTGAAGCCCCGGGGTTGGCAGACAGGTCTCCTGCGATGTTCAACGTCCGTTGGAGGAGGATTCAACCGGTCGGGTGAGACCGAAGGGGCTATGGCGGCTCATTTGCTGCTTGACAACGACCAGAGTAGATCCTGAAAGTATCCAGGAGAACTCCAGGAGGCGCGACGTACATGAATCCATCCCATCGTTCACAAACTCACGGCAATGCAGTAAGGAAGGGCTTCGCAGCCACTCTCGCTGCCATCATGCTTGCCGCGGCCGGCGCCTACGTTCTCATCGCGGCACCACCTTCGGGGCCCGGCACCAACCGGGTGTCGGCGAGCGCCCCCGCACAGGTAACTGTCTGGCACTAAGCCATGTGGCCCAAAGGCTGAAGGCAAAAATGTAGCTGGGTCGTGGGCGACGGACGTTTCCTACCGGCCGCGAACGCAGGCCGGTGGTATGCGTCCCGGGCACGCATCAGCATCCCGGCTCGCGGACCGACATGCGGCTGATCGCATCATCAGTGTTGCCCCACCGGCATACGGCAAGGGCCGGGCTACATTTTGGCTGCCCCTGACGTCGGGATCGGTCCGCCCTGGTACCCGTCCCAACAGAGGATGAAATGTAGCCGGGCCCTCGCCCAACGTAGGCGGCGGGCTGATTGCCTCCCGATCGGCAGATTTCAGGCTGATGACTGACGTTGTCCCTCTGTGGCCCGGTCGTGGGCGACAACGGTTTCGTACCCGACGCTGAACCCACACCGGTGGTACGCGTCCCGGCCACGCATCAGCATCCCGGCTCGCGGACCGACATGCGGCTGATCGCATCATCAGTGTCGCCCCACGGGCATACGGCCAGCGCCGGGCTACATTTTGGCTGCCCCTGACGTCGGGATCGGTCCGCCCTGGTACCCGTCCCAACAGAAGGATCGAATGTAGCCGGGCCCCCGGGCACCGTCGGACGCGGGCTGATTGCCTTCGGATCAGCAGATTCCACGTTGATGACTGACGGTGTTCCTGCGTGGCCCGGTCGTGGGCGACGGATGTTTCGTACCGGCCGCGAACCACACCGGTGGTACGCGTCCCGGCCACGCATCAGCATCCCAGCTCGCGGACCGACACACTGCTGATCGCATCATCAGTGTCGCCCCACGGGCATACGGCAAGGGCCGGGCTACATTTTCGCCGGCGTGGGCGACAACGGTTTCGTACCCGACGCTGAACCCACACCGGTGGTACGCGTCCCGGCCACGCATCAGCATCCCGGCTCGCGCACCGACATGCGGCTGATCCACATCAGTGTCGCCCCACCGGTATACGGCAAGGGCCGGGCTACATTTTGGCCGGCGTGGGCTACAACGGTTTCGCACCCGACTCGAACCCACACTGGTGGTACGCGTCCCGGCCACGCATCAGCTTCCCAGCTCGCGGACCGACACACCGCTGATCGCATCATCAGTGTCGCCCCACGGGCATACGGCAAGGGCCGGGCTACATTTTGGACCGGCGTGGGCGACAACGGTTTCGTACCCGACCCGAACCCACACCGGTGGTACGCGTCCCGGCCACGCATCAGCATCCCGGCTCGCGCACCGACATGCGGCTGATCCATCATCAGTGTCGCCCCACGGGCATACGGCAAGGGCCGGGCTACATTTTGGCTGCCCGGAACTGTCGGCCTAGCGCTTCTGGGTTCAAGTCCCCACGGCTATTTGCGCAGCCACGGCGACGGCGTGAACGCCTGGACTACGGGGACGGCTGAGCGCCGAGGCTCCAGAGCCGTAGGTCTAGAGACTGCCCATCCCACTTCTTCTGGCAGAGCGGCGACCACCCGAATGGAATCATCCGTAGCGTCGTGACGCGCCGGGTGGCCACCCTGTCATGGAATTTGCTTGAGACACGGGTAGTCCGAGTCAAACCTCTGCGCCTTCGCCCGCCACTGGGTGAAGACCACCACCCCGCCGTCGAAGGCGGGTTGGTGGCAATTCTGACGGGCGTCCCGGAACGTTTTCGCTCCCGCCAGCCAGACCGGCAAACCTCGCAACCTGCTCCCGTTGGGGAGCCTACCGAGAATCAGGCGCCACTGATCCGGAGTCGAGTAGATTCCCGTGCGTACTCGATGGTCCTGCAGGTATGTCACCATGCCCTCCAGATCGGCCCTGTTTGCAGCAAGCCACTGTTGCCAGCTATTGGTGATCTCGACGTCGAGCCACCACATGAAATTTGCGGGACCGCTCACACCTCGTCTGCTCCAGTCGAGTGACGCCATGTCCCAGCCGTACTGCCAGGCACAGGAAAGCGAATTACGTCCCAGACACGACCCGTAGGGGTTTCTCGTGCTTCGACCATCAACGGGGTCTCGGTTGCTCTTGGGCCAGGAGATCAGGTGGAGACTGCCTGGATTGCCCGTGTTCACGTAAACCTGAGCTGTTGGGATTCGCCGCCACCGGGGGAGGCCCTAGGCCCACTGTATCTGACGGCCGACACAAGGGTTGCTTGATCGCGCATTGCCCCCCGTCACTCCCACGACGGCGAAGCTGCCTCTGCCGGGAAGATGCAGTGAGCAATCCGGAAAGGACACGTCATGGCCCAAACGAACCGGCGGAGGACCCGTCTGGCTCAGCTTGACCCAGGCGAAGACTGAACCAATGAGGGCGATCGCAACCAGACCGACTGCGACCCGGAGCCGGCTTCGGCTTCCCCGTGGAGGACGCCGGCCCGTTACCGACGGTCTATCGACGCGTAGATGGCGCGGTCTGTTTCTCGCCGAATTCATTTCAACCCGTCGGGCACGTTTGTGCGTACACCAGACTATCGAGTGGCAGGTCAGGAATGTCCGAAATCTCGCCAACCCCTCTCAATCACCGTCAACACACCTGGCCTCATTCGGAATGGACCGGACGTGAACGACGTCGATGGACAATGCCTCCGCGCGGTCGACCCATACGACTGGAGGCCCGATACTTCGTCATGGATGATGCTTCGACCAGCCTGGAACGGAGGGCCGGCCCGCCTCGACGTGCTTACCCGGCCACGCCAGTTCGGTCTTGGTTACGTCTGTCTTTGCCATTTCTGCTCCGCCCCCGAAGGATAACCGCCGCGCGGGCGGTCCGTTTCGCGGGGACCGCACGGCGACCCGTGGTTTCGGTAACCGCCCGAGTGACTAAGATCACATGGTCGAGCGGGTGGCGGAGGAACGAGACTGTGAGGAGAAGGTCGATGGTTCACGTCTGGACGGTATGTGAATGATTGTTGAAGCCCCGGCTCCCGACACGAACGCCGAGAGCCGTCGACGCGAGCCGGCGATACAGGCCCGCAATCTGGTCAAGGTCTACAAGGGCTCCGTCCGGGCGCTCGACAACCTCAGCTTTGAGGTCGAAGCGGGCATCGTCTTCGGTCTGCTGGGCCCGAACGGCGCCGGCAAGTCGTCCACGGTGAAGATTCTGACGACGCTCTCACGACCCGATTCCGGCCAGGCGTTGGTGGATGGAGTGGATGTGCTCCGAAGGCCCAATGAGGTACGCCGCCGCATCGGATGCATCGGCCAGAAATCGGGCGTGGACCGCGAGGCGACCGGCCGCGAGAATCTCACCCTCCAGGGTCAGCTCTTCGGCTTGAGAGGACGGCGGCTGAAGTCCAGGGTGTCGGAGCTGCTGGAGCGCTTCAACCTCGCCGAGGCCGCAGACCGGGTGGTGCGCAACTACTCCGGAGGCATGTCCCGCCGGCTCGACATCGCCATCGGCCTGGTGCACAAGCCCAGGGTCCTGTTCATGGACGAGCCGACCACCGGCCTGGATCCTGAGGTGCGGGTCGACATGTGGGACGAGATCGCCCGCCTGGCACGCGAGGAGAATATCACCGTCCTGCTGACCACTCACTACCTGGAAGAGGCCGACCGGCTGGCGCAGCGGCTGGTGATCGTCGATCAGGGCCGCATCGTGGCCGAAGGATCGCCCGAGGACCTGAAGAGCGAGCTGGGCGGCGACGTGGTGCAGATCGCCATCCGGCATGGCTCCTCGACGGCGACGGCAGCATCGGTGCTGCAGGGGCTGGTCGAGGTTTCGGAGGTGGCGGTCGACGGCAGCATACTCAGGGCGAGGGCCGCAGACGGCGCGGCGGCGGTGCCGGTTGTCCTGTCGCGACTCGAGGCCGAGGGAATCGGCGTCAGCTCGGTGACGGTCTCCAGGCCATCGCTCGACGACGTCTATCTACGCTACGCGGGCCGCTCGTTTGAGAAGGCCGACCGAGAAGGAGCAGGCGCGTGAAGATCGTCGCCGATTCCTGGTACATGGCCGTCCGCGACCTGCGAAACCTGTCCCGCCAGCCCTGGTATATCGCCTTCACGCTGGTCCAGCCCATCATCTACCTGGTCTTCTTCGCCCAGCTCTTCAAGCGAGTGGTGGAGATCCCGGGTTTCGGCTCCGGCTCATACATCGCCTTCCTCACCCCCGGGGTGGTGGTGATGACGGCCCTCTTCAGCGGCGGCTGGAGCGGCATGAGCGCCGTCCAGGATCTCGACCGCGGAGTGATGGATCGGTTCCTGGTCTCTCCCGTCAGCCGCCTTGCCATCATCGTCGGACGGATGGTTCAGCTGGCCGTGGTCACGCTGGTCCAGGCGACGATCATCGTGGTGCTGGGAGTCGTGCAGGGAGCGAGCTTCCCCAGCGGGCTGGCCGGCGTCGCCGTCGTCATTGCCGCGGCCATCCTCCTGGCGCTACCCTTCGCGGCCCTGTCGAATGGGCTGGGTTTGGCGGTGCGGCAGGAGGAGTCGGTCATCGGCGCCAACAATTTCATCCTGCTGCCGCTGACGTTTCTCTCGGCCGTATTCATGGCCCAGCGCCTCATGCCGGGCTGGATGCAGCAGGTGGCCAACTTCAATCCGGTCAACTGGGCGGTATCAGCCAGCCGGACGGCCACCGAAACCGACCCGAACTGGAGCTTCGTGCTTGCGCGCCTCGGCTGGCTCGCCCTGCTGTGTGTCGCCTGCACCTGGCTGGCGACGCTTGCCTTCCGCTCCTATCAGCGGTCGATCTGAGGCGGAGCTACGCGGCGCCTCGGCCCGAAAGCAAGCCGCGGATGGCGTCGACGTCGGCCCGCAGCTTGGCGTTGGTCTTCACCTCGCGCTTGATCCGGTCGCAGCCATAGATCACCGTGCTGTGGTCGCGGCCTCCCAGACGGTCGCCGATCCCCGGCAGTGACATCTCGGCCGTCTCCCGAAGCAGGTACATGACCACGTGGCGCGCCAGGGTCACCTCGCGGCTGCGGGCGGGGCCGGAGAGGGCGGCCGGCGTGACCCTGAAGTAGGTGGCTACCACCTTGAGCACGTCGTCGGGCCTGAGCTTGTCGCCCGGGGTGCTCTGATGAATGAGCGACGTCGCCAGCTGCAGGTCAGGCTCGATCCCGTGGATGTCACTCAGCGCCAGCAGGCGGTTGAGAAGGCCCTCCAGCTCGCGCACGTTGGTGGTCGGCTGCGAGGCAATCAGCTCGAGCACCGCTTCGTCGAGCGTTCGGCCTCGCTCGGCCGCCTTGTTGCGGATGATCTCCAGCCTGGTGGCCTCGTCCGGAGGCTGGATGTCCGCGATCAGGCCCCATGAGAAGCGAGAGCGCAGGCGCTCTTCCAGCGTGCGCATGTCCCGAGGATCACGGTCGCCGCTGAGCACGATCTGCTTCCCGGTGTTGTACAGGGCATCGAAGGTGTGGAAGAACTCCTCCTGGGTCGAATCCTTCCCCGATATGAAGTGGACATCGTCGATGAGCAGGATGTCAATCTCGCGATAGCGCCTCCTGAAATCGCCCGTGGAGCCGCCACGGATGGACGCGATCAGCTCGTTGGTGAAGGTCTCGGAGGTGATATACGAGGCCACCTGGCCCCGACGTGTCCACCGGCTTCCGATCGCCTGGAGGAGATGCGTCTTGCCGATTCCGACCCCGCCATGGATGAAGAGCGGATTGTAGGTCCGGTGAATGTTCTCTGAAACTGCCAGGGCGGCGGCATGGGCCAGGCGGTTTCCGGTGCCCACGACGAAGTGCTCGAAGGTGTAGGCCGGATTGAAGACCTGCTTCGGCTCGCCGGCCTCCCGGGGCTGTTCGAGGTCGGGGAAGAGCGGCGTAACCCGGAAGCTCTGCTCCTCGGTCCTCGCCTGAGGCCGTCGCGCAGCCCCAATCCTCCGGCCGGACGAGCTTCGGGCCCCGGCCATGCCGGATTCTGTCCGGAACTCGATCGACAGGTCGGGATACCCGTTCTGCTCCAGGCAGCGTACGATCGCCGGCAGCAGTCTGGCCACGATCCAGGACCGGGTGAGATCATTCTCCACGCCGATCACGAGAACAGAGTGGTCGAGCGTAAGCGCAGCCGTCTGATCCAGCCAGGCCACGTGAGCGGGACCGAGACTCGACGAGAGGTCTTCGACCACTCTGGCCCACAGGTCGGCGGCGGTGGTGGGACGTCCGACGATGGGCTCAAGGGGAGTGGAATCCGTCGCACCGAGAGGCACGAACCGATCGCAGATGGTGGCGCGGCTTGGA
>DASRCF010000076.1:0-12428 GCA_035653255.1 Chloroflexota bacterium | reverse complement strand
ATACGGGCACCGGTCCCCGCGACGGCCTGCACATACCTCGCCGTCTGGGTGGCAATCCCGCTCATGCGCTGAAGCAGGTTGAGAGCGACCCGCTCTGCTGAGAGCATGCCGGCGACCGGACCGCGGACGAGCGACAAGATGGTACCGGCGACAACCTCGTCGCCGTCCCCTACGACCGCCTCCCATCGAATCCTGGGTTCGACCGATGCGAAGACCCTCTGGGCGACCGCTAATCCACAGATTCGGCCGGCCTCCCGTGCCACGAGCCCTGCCTCTCCGGTCAAGCTGGGGTCAATGGTGAGCTGTGTCGTGATGTCGGCCGGTCCGATATCTTCCAGCAGCGCGGCCACGATGATCCGATCAACCGCCTCCCACGAGGGCAGGGCGGGCAAATTCTTCAAACTGCTACCAGCTCCCGCCGGTCCGCGCCGACGGGCAGGCGGCTCCACTCACCGCGTGAAACGGCAAGTCTGAGCAGCCAATCTCGCGATGACTCGGGCGCATCGGAGCGAAAGTGCGCGCCCCGACTCTCAGTCCGCGTAGCTGCTGCCCTCGCCGCGAGCTGCGAGATGAGCAGCAAGTTGAGGGTCTCGATGGTGGCGGCCAGGGATTGGTTCTCAGCCGTGGTCTCGGCCGCCTGAATCAATCCCTCCAGCTCCCGGCTCAGCAGGTCGAGTCCCCGGGAATCACGCCTAAGTCCGAGGTGCTGCCAGTTCAGGAGCTGCAATTTCCGTCTCACATCCGACGGCGGGAGCGAGGAGTGGGTACCTGACGGCCGATCGTTTGCGGATTTGACGTCGTTCGCAACTTGAGCTTCGTGCCACTCGACATAATGATGGTAACCGGTGGCACCGGCCTGCGGCACCTGTTCCACAGCCTCGTCTCCGGCCAGCGCTGCCCGCCGCCCGAAGACCACACCCTCGAGGAGTGAGTTACTTGCCAGTCGGTTGGCCCCGTGGACCCCTGTGCAGGCGGCCTCGCCGGCCGCGAAAAGGCCTGGGAGACTGGTGCGACCGGCGGCATCGGTGCGTATGCCGCCCATGAAGTAGTGCGCCGCCGGTGAGACCGGGATCGGCCGGCGGTCGACATCTATGTCGTAACGGTCGCAGAAGGCTGAGATCGTGGGAAACCTGCTCCGCACCCGGACTCCCTGCAGTTCCGTGAGATCCAGCAGGACATGCGGCAGCGTCTGCCGCTGCATCTCAGTGAAGATGGCCCTCGCCACGACGTCACGGGGCGCCAGCTCGGCCAGCCGGTGATATCGGGGCATGAAACGACGGCCTTCGAGATCTCGTAGGATCCCTCCCTCACCCCGTGCGGCCTCGCTGATGAGGAAGGCCGGGGCGCCCTCAAGAGCTAGAGCGGTGGGGTGGAACTGAAAGAATTCGAGATCCGCTAGCTCAGCTCCGGCGCGATAAGCCAGGGCAGGCCCATCGGCCGTGGCGATGGCTGGATTCGTCGTCCGGGCGTACATCTGCCCCGCGCCGCCGGTCGCCAGAAGCGTGCGCGTAGCGTGAACGGCGACCGACATCTCCAAGCCATCGTGTCCAAAGAGAAAGAGGGCTCCGATCACTCGTCCGCCGTCCATAAGCAGCTTGCTGGCCAGCCCGCGTTCCAGCACCGTAACTCCCGCGTCGATCGCTGCTTGCACCAGCGCCGACTGTATTGCGTGGCCGGTAGAATCTCCCCCGGCGTGCAGCACGCGAGCTAGCGAATGCGCGCCTTCTCGGCTGGTAATCAGGCGACCCGCGTCGGAGTCGAAGGCCGTGCCGGCATCAATCAGGAACTGGAGGGCCTCCTGTGCCTCAGAGGTCATGATCCCAACCATCTTGGGGTCGGCGAGTCCAGCCGCAGCCGTGACGGTGTCGGCGGCATGCAAATCGGGAGAATCCGACCCTTGAAAGGGAGCCGCTATCCCACCCTGGGCGTACCTCGTGTTCGATTCGGAGGCGGAGCCCTTGGTCACGACGACCACTTCGCGTCCCCTTGATGCCGCCGTCAGTGCGGCGGACAGGCCCGCTATGCCGCTGCCGATTACGAGCAGGTCAACGTCCTGCCTGGTCATTGGGTCACCGTCCTCAGGCCGCCGCGGTAGCTGCCATGGCGGACGTGACTGAGGGCTGACCCGCCTTGAGCATCCTGTCCAAGGCCAGGCGGGCGTATTGCGCGGTCTCGGCCGGCACTTGGATTTGGTTCACCACGCGACCGTCCAGCAGGTTGTCGAGCGCCCAGGCGAGGTACGCCGGATGGATCCGGTACATGGTTGAGCAGGGACAGACGATGGGATCGAGACAGAAGACAGTCTTATCCGGGTGTTTGGTGGCGAGGCGGTTTACCAAATTGATCTCGGTGCCGATGGCCAGTGTCGTTCCCGGCGCGGCTGCTTCCACTGCCTCGATGATGAACTCGGTTGAGCCGTTGGCGTCAGCCGCGCCGACGACCTCTCTCCGGCACTCCGGATGCACAATGACGGTGCAGCCGGGATACGTATGGCGAGCGTGCGCGATCTGGTCGACCGTGAAGCGTTCATGGACGGAGCAGAACCCTCTCCAGACCACAAGCTTGGCCGTCGCGGCGGCAACGAACGAGGCCTCTGGATCGCGAGGATTCCAGACCGAAACCTCCTCCTGCGCGAGCCCGATGCGGTCGGCAGTGTTTCGGCCGAGGTGCTCGTCCGGGAAGAACAGCACTTTGCGGCCACACTCAAAGGCCCAACGAAGAATCAGGGGAGCATTGCTCGAGGTGCAGACGATGCCGCCCCGCTCGCCGCAGAAGGCTTTGAGCGCAGCTGTCGAATTCATGTACGTTACGGGAATGATAGTTCCAGCCGCTTCCCCGAGGCGATCCCAGGCGGCCGTGACATCGGCCAGGTTGGCCATGTCCGCCATGGAGCAGCCGGCGGTGAGATTGGGCAGGATCACGGTCTGCTCGGGTCCGGAAAGGACGTCGGCGCTCTCGGCCATGAAGTGGACGCCGCAGAAGACGATGAATTGCGCCTGCCGTCGCGTCGCTGCCTGTTGGGACAGTTTGAAGGAATCGCCGCGGAAGTCCGCGAACTTGATGATCTCATCGCGCTGATAGTGGTGGCCTAGGATAACGAGCCGGTTGCCCAGCGTTTGCTTGGCCTCTGCAATTCGAGCGTCGACCTCTCCGGCTGTCATGAGGCGGTACATCTCAGGCAACGGTGGCTGCCGGCCCATCGCTGCGCGATGAGGAACGTGCACATCACCGCTTGCTCCGGGACCGTAACTGGTGGGGATGGAGGTTTGCTCCAGGTCCGCCAGCGTGATGAAGCTGCCCGTGTCCACCGCCATCACAGCGACTCCCGATGAAGTGTAATCTCGACACTTATAAGTGAGTACACGAAATCCTCCTGTGAGCCCACTGGCTACTCGGCTACGCGCCCTTTGGGGTCCCCGGACCCCAAGCCGGCCAATCGGACCGAGCGTGGGCTGTAGGCGAACTGACGGTCATTGAACTGGTAGAGCTTGGCGGGACGTCTGCCTGTACGTGAGACCGCATCCGTAGGCATGACGACTTTGTCGCCCAGCACCTTGCGTCGAAAGTTACGCTTGTCGAGCTTGGTGCCGAGTACGGACTCGTAGACCTCTTGGAGGCTGGTCAGCGTGAACCGCTGGGGAAGAAGCTCGAAAGCGACAGGAGCATACTGAATCTTGTTGCGCAATCGCCAGAGCGCATAGCGTACGATTTCTTCGTGGTCGAAGGCAAGCGGCGGTAGGTTGTCGAGCGGCAGCCAGGCCGCGTTGTCGCCTCGGGGCGCATCCTCCACGTGGCTGGCCTCGGGAGGTAGGGTGGCGAAGTAAGCGACCGAGATCACCCGGCCTCGCGGGTCGCGGCCCGGCACCACTACTCCTCCGACCGTCTGCGGGGGCCGGTCGAAGGTCTTGAGCTGCTCAACCCATAGGTCTTCGGAGAATCCCAGCGAGCGTAGCTCCCGCCACATCGTCTCTTCGATCTGCTCGCCTGCTGGATTGATCGCCCCTGGAAGCGCCCAGACACCCGTGAACGGTTCCCAGGTTCGCAGTCTCAGGAGAACATGCAGCGCACCGTCCCGGAGCGTGAATAGCACAGGATCGACGCTGACCCTCAGCGCGACGTCAGTTCGCAGTTCTTCCTGCGGCGCGGCGACGGCATCCATCAGTGCCATTTAGTGTGTTACCTACACTTAATGTAGCACCCTTGAGCAACATTGGATTTGATCCACCAAATTGCTCCAAGCGGACATACAATGCGGGAAGCAGTTATAGGAAAGGAAGAACACTGCGCTCAACCGCACCAGCAATTATTCTCGCGATGATGGGTCTGGCCGTACTTCCCGCCACCACTTCAAACGCCCACACAGAGCCTGGTACACCGCTGCTCCCCCGTGGAGCGACGTCGGTCCGGGTTTGGTACGGCTTCGCCTCATACCATCCATATCGGTGGCATCATTTGCCTGTCGTAGAAGTGAAGTCCCGCAGATTGCTTGGCAGACTGCAGAAGGAGCTTAACGGTCAAACAGGTAAGAACTCGGTGCGGGCCGACAGCGTGGCGGCTGGCGGGGAGTGTGACATGGCTCCTCAAACCTATTGGCTGAAGTTCCGTTACCCCGCCCATCGTCCGGTTGCCTTTGGCCTTTGGTGTGGATGGGCGGAGAAGCAAGGAAAGTGCAGCCTCTGTGGGGTGCAAGTCACAATGCCTCTCGCATATACGCTGGCTGAGGTGGTTCGACGAGACACCCATGCTCGCCGGCTCTGTCGTCAGCGTTGGCACGCTCACCGACTACACCTCTGTCGCACCTACATCTGAGCCCAACGTCGCCGCAACAGCAGTTGTCGAACGTCGTCACTCTAGCGGTAGACGGACGTCGCCGTTGTTCGAGCTGCACCGGCGATGCCTCAAAGAGTCAGGTCCGGTCCTGATCTGAGGAGCGAATGCCTCGAACCTACGTCCTCACAAACGTAAGCATGGGAGGGGGTGTAGGCGGAAGGGGCAAAATCGCTTGCCGGCGGCTATGCGTGACCGACTTGGTCCCCGGTCTCGGATCTGTGAGCCGCCCCCCGTTGTGCTCGTGTTCGAAGCTCGCACTGGAGGCAATAGAGCTCGCGCTCGGCAATGGTCTTTCGAGTTCGGGCGCTGAGAACGAGAGCCCGCTCGGCGAGAGCCAGCTTCTGCTGTAGCTCCTCGTCGTCCAGAAGGGCAGCTTCCCGACTCAGCACTTTCTCGAGCGTCAGCATTCCAATCTCCTGGATACGCCCGACGAATGTTAGGGCGTTCCTAACAGAGACTAGCACTATCCGCCTCAACACGGTACCCCTGGAGGACCGGACTGAGTCGCGTTCGATGAAAGGACCCAGAGCCGGGCTAGACTTTCCCATGAGCAGGCGCTTCAGAGCACCGAGCCGGCCGCTCGAGCCGTTATGAGCCTGCACTCGGGCGACAGCGTTCGCTGGGGCGTGCTCGGCACAGCCAGGATTACGCGCAGTTCCTTCCTACCGGCTTTGAATGAGGTCTCGAACGGGAGCATCGTCGCCGTTGCCGGAAGGGATCGATCGCGAACCGAAGCGTACGCCGAGGAGTTGAATATCCGAGACGTGCGAGTTGGCTACGAGGCACTGATCGACGATGACGACATCGATGCCGTCTACATTCCGCTGCCCAACAGCATGCATGCGGAATGGACGATTGCTTACCTGCAAGCCGGGAAGGCAGTCCTCTGTGAGAAACCCCTGTGCGCCTCACTGCGGGAGGCCCGCCGGGTTCTGGAGGTGGCCCGTCAATCCAGCCGACCGCTATGGGAGGCATTTGTGTTTCCCTTTCATAGACAGATGCGACAATTGCACCAGCTGCTCGACGCCGGACGGATCGGGGACCTGGAGGAAATTCACTCCGAATTCCACTTCCGACTGAGCCGGTCTGGCGACATTCGACTCTCAAAGGACCTCGCCGGCGGCTCGTTGAACGACGTCGGCTGCTATCCGGTCCACCTCGCCACTCAGCTGTTCCGCCAAGTGCCGGCAGCGGCGGTGGCGCTCGCCGGCCAGACCAAGGATGGCGTGGATGAGCAGATGCAGGGGGTCCTAGAGTTTTCGGAGACCCGGACTCTGCTTCTGTCGTGCGGGCTGACGCGGTCAGGCTCTACCTTCACCCGCATCATTGGTTCCACGGGTGAGATTCGGCTCACCAGCCCCTTTCATCCAAGGCCCGGTGACAGCGTCGAGGTACGCACGGGCGACGGCGTTGAGGTCGAAATCGTCGAGGAAGCCGAACCAACCTTCACTCCCGCGATTCGGCACATTCACGATGTCCTTCTCAACGGGGCACCACCCCGACATCTTGCTGTGAGCGAATCCTGGTCGACCGCGGCCGGTCTCGCGCTGTTGCACTCGAGCGCCCAGTCGGGCAGGCGGGAAACGATTGAAAACATAAGCTGATCCAGGGATCAGTACGCCGACCGTCGAAACTTCGAGCTCGAACCGTTCCGTGAACCTGTTGACCTGACGAGACGTCAGGCTTCCAGCAGAATGCTGCAGCAGGTGAGACCGGCCTCGGCCTTCATGAGCTCTGTGAACTCGATCGTCACCACCTTGAAGCCTTGAGCTCGAACCCGTTCCGCCATCTCCGGAAAGCTGGCCGGAAGCACGACAGTGTCGCCGATCAGGAGTGCGTTGGCGGAGAAGGGCTCCGTTACCGGCGTCTCGATGACATTGAAGTCTTGAAAGACGGCGCGCGAGACCCAGGCCGGATTGAGGAGCAAGGTGTTCCTACCGACGGACGTGCACGCCGTCTTGAGGTGGAGGCAGCGGTCCACCGGAACCGCCGTGACGGAGTACCCGTGAGGAGCCACCCGCTCCTCCAGGCCGCGTATGCCGTCCGCATCCGTCCGGCTCGATAGCCCCACGTACAGCCGTCGTCCGAGGCGGAGGACATCGCCTCCCTCGAGGTGCCCTTCTCCGGCGAGATCCGTTACTGGCCTATACCTCTGGATGACACACCGGCTGCTCTCGATTTCCGCCTGCCGCGAGGGTAGGCGCGGCCGCGTCATGACCGCCAGCTCGTCGACGACAACTGCCGTGTCCTCCACGAAGGCCGAGTCGGGGAGTTGTGGAGTCGAGGCCAGGGAGACGCTGGAAGCCTCGAGCTGCTGCAGCAGGCGAACATAGTCCTCATGCTGGCCGGCTGCCAGATCGTAGTCGATGGGCTCGCGGCTCATATATGTGAGGGCACACTCCGAGATGGCCTCAGGGACGGGACGTGTGATTGCAACCAGCATCCGACTCTCCGGCGGTCTTACTCGCTACTTATCGCCCATCCATGAGTCGACGAGCGGAATCTCGACCAGATCGTCGCTGGCCGGCTTGACGCGAAGCAAACCCTCGACCTCGGCCAGCCGGTACAGCCTCGTGCGACGTATGCCCTGCCGGTAGCTGCCGAGAATGTTGCGGCTGACGTAGGCATAGAGCGTCGAAGCTTTTACTCCGAGCATCTCGCACGCCTCCTCGGAGGTCAGATAGATGTCTCCCTCTAGCTCCAGCATCTTCCACCGGCATCAATATGAATCAAGTTGTATACAGCTCCATCAATGAACGTGGTATTATAGCGCGTCAAGACCGGATTACTCGGAGGGAGCAACATCATGACACAGACTGCTGCGGTGAGGGGCTTGGAGGGAGTCATCGCGGCATCCACCGCCGTGAGTCACGTCTACGGCGAGGAAGGCCGCCTTGTATATCGCGGGTACGACATCTATGAGCTGGCCGGCAAGGCGTCATTCGAGGAGGTCGCGTACCTGCTCTGGAATGGCGAGCTTCCCACTTCGCAGCAGCTGCGGCACTTAAAGGAACGGCTCTCGGCGCACCGCGGACTCGGCTCAGAGGGTCTTTCGGTCTTGCAGGCCCTCTCGAACGACGCGCTACCCATGGATGTCCTGCGGACCGTCGTCTCTACCGTCGGTCTTGAGGAGCGGGTCGCGGATCGCCAGAAGGGTGAAGAGGCGCTCGAGTCTGCCATCGTCCTCACTGCCGTGATTCCGACCATTCTGGCGGCGTTCGACCGTCGAAGGCGTGGATTGGAGCCCGTCGAGCCCCGAACAGACCTGGATCACGCCCAGAACTACCTCTACATGCTGAGAGGTTCTGAGCCGTCACCCGCCGACAGCCGGGCCCTCGACATGTACTTCGTGCTCTTGGCGGATCACGGCATGAACGCCTCGACCTTCACCGCGCGTGTGATTGCCTCCACCGAAGCCGACATGGCATCTGCTGTCGTAGGTGCCATCGGAGCCTTGAAGGGTCCTCTCCACGGCGGTGCGCCGTCGCTGGTTCTTGACATGCTGGACGCCATAGAGAAGCCTGAAAACGCCGAGCCATGGATGCGAGGGGCGTTGAGTCGAGGGGATCGGCTAATGGGCTTCGGCCACCGCGTCTATAAGGCGGAGGACCCGCGGGCCGAGATTCTGCGACGCCTTGCGTCCGAGATGGACCAGACCGAGTTGTTCAGCCTGGCGAGCGCAGCGGAGAAGACGGGTCTTCGCCTGCTCGAGGAGCAGAAGCCCGGCCGCCGGCTGTACACCAACGTCGAGTTCTATTCCTCAGTGGTCCTCAATGCCGTCGGACTGCCCAGAGACCTCTTCACGGCGACATTCGCGGCCAGCCGTACAGCGGGTTGGAGCGCCCACGTGCTCGAACAGTACGGCGACAACCGACTCATCCGGCCGCAGTCGCAGTACACGGGCCCGCAGGGCAAGCGCTTCGAACCGCTCGAACGGCGCGGCTAGCGGCGGCGGGCCCTCCGCCCAAAGGCCTCGTCCAACCTGTTCTGGATGTCAGCCTTGGAGTCGATGAAGCTTCGGTACGTCCAGATGTACCCCTGGGAGGTGGCAGGGAGGTCCATGTAGGTCACCAGGAAGCCGTCTTCCGCTTCCGTGAGTCCGATCTTCTTACCACCATGTTGATCCAAGTGCCACCCGAGTGAGCGGAAATAGTCTTCGTAGCCCGTCGGGCAGAGGTGAGAATGGCCGCCGTAGCCTTCCTTGCTCTGTGCGGTGAAGTTCTTGACCACCAAAGATTCGAGCTCACTGTCGGGAATCTCAACGGCCAGAAGGGTACTGCGGTCAGACCCGCCGAAACCGCGGAGAACGAAGCCCTGTTCGACCTCGTAGAGGCCGATGTGCTGCATCTCGTTGTCGTCGGCATAACGACCGATGGCTCGGAGATCGTTCTGGTACGACCGCGGAGAGGTAGCTCCGTTAAGCGTGGGGTTCTGGCGAAGATCCAACATTCTCGAAAATCCTCACTCCACTGTGTCGTTCAGCGCGAATCCTGGGCATGACCCGTTTGGGGGGATCACGTCTCTTCTAGCCGGCTAAACGTCTCGCCCAGATTTCTGGTGAAGTAGCGGTAGTCAAAGAGGTCTTCGAGCTCATTGCCGTTGATCAGGCTCAGGACCTCCCGATCTGCCCCGGCCGCCTCTCGAAGCGAAAGTCCCAGGTCGAGTGCCCGAAGCGAGTCGCGCTGGACGATGTCGTAGGCCTGCTGACGGCTGAGTCCTCGATCCGTGAGCGCGGCCAGCAGCCGCTGGGAGAAAACTACTCCGTGACTCATTTCGAGGTTCTCAAGCATTCGTTTAGGGAAGATGGTCAGGCCCGATAGCACTCGATTGCAAAGGTCCAGCAGGTAGTCGCACAGGATCGAGGCGTCCGGAAGCACCACCCGCTCGGCCGAACTATTGCTGATGTCGCGCTCATGCCAGAGGGGAATATCCTCCAGCGCCGGCACGACGTATCCTCGAACCACCCGAGCCAGCCCGGAGATGCGCTCGCTGAGGACAGGGTTCCGCTTGTGGGGCATGGCTGATGACCCCTGCTGGCCCTCCGCGAACGGCTCCCGTGCCTCGCCGATCTCGGTCCGTTGCAAGGACCGGATCTCCGTGGCGATCTTGTCGAGGCAGCTGCAGATGAGCGCCAGCTCGAACACGTACGATGCATGCCTGTCGCGCTGGATGACCTGGGTCTCGGCGCGACCCGGCGCAAGGCCGAGCCGGGCGAGCGCCTGCCGTTCGACTTCAGGTGGCACGTTCGAGTGCGTGCCCACCGCACCTGCGAGCTTTCCGACAGCCAGCTCGCTTCGAACCTGGCCCAGCCGGTCCCGGCGTCGCCGCATGTCCTCGAAGAACACAGCCATCTTGAACCCGAAGGTCGTCGGCTCGGCGTGCACGCCGTGAGTTCTTCCCATCATGAGCGTGTCGCGGTGCTCGAGGGCCAAGTCGCGCAGGGTCGACATCAGAGACTCGACGTCGAGGAGCAGGAGGTCGACGGCTTCCAGCATCTGGAGTGAGAGCGCCGTGTCGATGACGTCCGAGCTCGTCAGTCCTCGATGCAGATATCTGGCGCCCTCACCGGCCGATTCCGCTACCGCTCGCACGAAGGCAATGGTTTCGTGCTGAGTTTCCGCCTCCAGCTCTCGGATCCGCCGCACCTCAAAGCGAGACCTCCGCAGGTCTTCCACGGCCTGCGTTGGTATCTGTCCCGCCTCGGCCCAGGCCTCTGCGGCGGCGATCTCGACCTGCAGCCAGAGCTGATAACGATGCTCGTCCGACCAGATGAGGCCCATTTCGGGTCGCGTGTACTTGGGGACCAATCGCTACGTCATTCCCATTCGATGGTTGCCGGTGGCTTCGAGGTGATGTCATAGACCACCCGGTTGATCTCCGGTACTTCGTTGACGATGCGGCTGGACAGTCGTGCCAGGAGCTCATGAGGCAACCTCGCCCACTCGGCGGTCATGGCGTCCTCGCTGGTCACCGCTCGTATCGCGGCCGTCCAGCTATAGGTACGGCCGTCGCCCATGACGCCCACGGTTTGGAGCGGTGTCAGCACCGCAAACGCCTGCCACAGGTCGGCATAACAATCCGAGGCTCGAATCTCCTCTTCGACGATCGCGTCCACCTGACGCAGTACCTGAAGACGGTCGGACGTCACCTCTCCGATGATGCGCACGGCCAGACCCGGTCCCGGGAACGGCTGCCGGTCGATCAGCTCGCGGGGAAGGCCAAGCTCGCGGCCGACCTTCCGGACCTCATCTTTGAACAGGTACCGCAGCGGTTCGACCAGCTCGAACTTCAGATCCTTGGGTAGACCGCCGACGTTGTGATGAGTCTTTATCTTGTCGGCTGCCGTGGTGTCGTGGCTGGTGCTCTCGATCACGTCCGGGTAGAGGGTCCCCTGAGCCAGGAACCGCACATCGCCGAGCTTCCGTGCCTCCTCCGTGAAGACGCTGATGAACTCGTCGCCGACGATCCGTCGTTTCTCCTCCGGGTCCACGACCAACTCAAGGCGGTGGAGGAAACGCGTGGAGGCATCGACATGAACCAGTTTTCCCGGGATAAGGGACTCGAAGGCCTGCAAAAGACGGTGCGACTCGCCAGACCGTAGGAGGCCCGTGTCTACGAATACGCAGGTGAGCTGCTCGCCGATCGCACGGGCAAGCAGGGTGGCGACGACAGTGCTGTCGACGCCGCCGCTAAGAGCGCAGATTACCCGGTGATCGCCGACCTGCGACCGAATCCGCTCGACTGCTTCGTCGACAACTGAGCTGGGGGTCCAGTCCGCTGCCGCTCCGCAGATCCGAAGAGCGAAGTTTTTCAGGATCGCCTGCCCTTGTTCCGTATGCCTGACCTCGGGGTGAAACTGCAGCCCAAAGATGCCCTTGTCGTTGGTGACGGCCGCGTGAGGAGAGCCGCCGCTCCGGGCCAGGCTCCGGAAGCCGTCTGGAAGGCGAGTGACGTGATCTCCGTGGCTCATGAGCACTCGGAGCTCCGTGGGCAGGCGTTTGAAAAGCTCATCGGCGTCCACGACTTCCAGAGTCGAGACTCCATACTCACGACGCGAGGCGGGAGCGATCTCCCCGCCGAAGTGGTCGACGACGCACTGCAGTCCATAGCAGATGCCGAGGACGGGAATCGTTCCGGAGAACACTTCTGCCGCGCAGCGTGGCGCTTCCGCTTGGTAAATGCTGGCAGGCCCTCCAGACAGGATGATCCCCTTTGGAGCCCGCTCCAGGATCTCTTCCCACGAGAGTGAGTAAGGAAGCAGCTCGGAATAGACACCCAGCTCTCGAATCCGCCGAGTGATGAGCCGGCTGTATTGGGAGCCGAAGTCGAGGACGGCGATCAAGAGGCCGGACTATGGAGCGGCCGTGGCCGGAACAGGCAGCTAGCCGCTGCTGGCAATCAGCTCACGCGAATCGGCTCGCCCGAGCTTGGCCCCGTGTTCAGCTATGAAGGTTTGGCGGTCCAGTACCATCTTTATTTCCTGGTAGTAGCCGATGCTCGGGCGGAAGCGGCGGCGCTTCCCCAGTGCTCGGAAGCCAACCTTCTCGTAGCTGCGGATTGCCCTGCGGTTGCTCTCGTAGGTGTGCAGGAACATGTGC
>DASRCF010000075.1:0-3385 GCA_035653255.1 Chloroflexota bacterium | reverse complement strand
GGCGGTTCCTCGACAAATCAGAACTTCACCTACGACCTGGCCGGCGATCCGGGCCTGCTCATGGATGGCAGCTACGCCTTCATCTACGCACCGGATGGCTCACCCGTGGAACAGGTGTCGCTCTCCACCGGCAAGGTCAACTACCTGCTCACGGACGCGAACGGTTCGGTCCGGGCGGTTCTCGACGGATCCTCGGGCGCCATTGATGCCACCACGACCTACGACTCCTTCGGCAATCCCACGACAACACCCCTGACTCAGGGCGGCGTGAATTATCCCGGGCTGACAGAGTACACACCAATGGGGGCGGGTGCCGCCTACACGGGTCCGAGCGGCCTGCAGACGGCTGACGGCTCGACGCTCACCGACAACGGGACAGGCCAGGGCCTGACATCGCTGGCTGCTACCGGCAGCAGGAGCGGCCATGTGACGGTTTTCTGGAATGACAAGGCTCATGGGAACGGGTCGGCCCAAGCAAGCCACAAGGGCTGGGGGGCATGTAAGACCAAGGGTCCGGGCTGGATCTATACCGGCAGTACAAACATCGGCAACGTGCCTTGTTCCGGCTACTTCTATGGCGAAGGCGACCACTGTGGACCACTTGGCGGATTCGAGTGGGATTGCAAGGCCGTAGACTGGCAGCTCGTGCAGGGCCAGCCGGTTCTCGCTCAGGCTCCGGGGAAGGTGGTGTTCTCAGGCTGGTGGGATTGTAGCAAGGGTTGGTATGGGAAATGTGGGCACGGAAAGACGTACGGCCAAGCCATAGTCGTGCGGTACCAAGCGCCAACCTTCACAGCTTGGTATGGTCACCTCAGCAAACTTCGAGTGCACCGTGGCCACGTAGCGCAAGGACAGGTTCTTGGGTTTTCCGGGTTGACGGGAAATACGCGCGGCCTGGGAAACGCGTATCACGGCGCCTACGCGGACCATGTCCACGTTGGATGGGGAAAGGGAGTACAGTTGGTGCACACGGGACGCCTTAAAGGTACGGTTGACTTCGCAGCCCAGGACCTAAAGCAGGCGACGAAGTCGATGCCTCTCTACACGGGACGTAGGAAGACGGGACATGATCTGTCCAACGGATTGGGACCGATACGTTATACATCCCTCCATGAGCATCAGCAGTACGCGTCATGCATTCCTTGACCGGCTGCTCTAGAACCATTAGTAATCGGCGTGCGGCTGTCATGGGGGCGGCGCTCTGGCTGGGCGTCGCGTTGTCCGCCTGCGCCCCCGCGGCGTCGAAACCCGCGACGCGCGCAATGCGGGTCGCTCCCACTTCGTCCCAGGTACTTGTGCTCCCCGCCCCAGGCTCAACGGATCAGGCGATGCTGGGCGAGCTGGTTCTGCGCGTCGGGCGGCGGACCACCCGGCTCTTTGGGCCCTTTCGGCTGGACCAGGCTCGCGACGACTCGGTGAGCCCCAATGGGCGTTGGCTTGCCTTCACGGACTGGCGGGGGCGCCTTCACTTGGTCAACCTGCTATCAGATCGGGGCCGCATATTCTCGCGAGGGCTCAGCCCTGCCTTCTCGGCTGATTCTCGGTTCCTGGCGTTCACAGCGCCTTACGGTACAGGTGACGTCCAAACCTACGACCTCAGCGGCGGTAAGCTGCTACGACTACGCCACGTCTCATCTCCGTACGCATGGGCTCACAAAGGACACATCCTGGCGGCCACGGTGTCAGACGCGGAGCGACTGGCGGTACTGCGACCGGGCGGGCGCGTCGCACAAGTGCGAATTCGCGTATGGAAGCCGTGGGACTGGCCGGCAGCGCCCTCGTGGAGCTGGAATGATAGATCTTTGCTCTACTGGACCGGCGACTCGATCTTGCGTCTTGAGAGTCAGAGCCTGGGCTCCGGTCGCGGGGCAAGGGACTTGATCTCCCTGCCGGCATGCAAAGACGAAGGAAGCGGCGGACCTGTTTACGTTGGCGCCGGCTTCCTAGCTTCCCCCTACCTCAACCCCGGCTGCGACGGCGGCCTGTTCGGCCTGGTTCGAGGTCGAACGGAGGCGGTCATTCACCTTGCGGAGCATCCAGGGGCGAGTCTCGTGAGGGTCCGCGTCGATCAGAGCGGCCACCAAGTTCTCGCCTTGTGGCAGTCGGTGGAGGCCTCCGGTGCTGAGCGGTACGGCGTGGCCTTGTGGACCCCCGGCTGGCGCGAGGCGCGCAGTATCGGGGCTGCACTGGACGCCTTCTGGGTCAGCGTGCTGCCGTCCGGCTTCCTGGACGTCCAGCATGAGACTTTGCCGAAGCTTCACGTGCGGGCAATCCGGGATCTGAATCGCAAATCCTCCGTTTCTTGAGACCCAAGAGGGAGCGCCGGGGCGGTGGCGTCTTCTGCACGGCTCTCCATCTCGAAATCTCGTCTCATAATCAACGTCTCTGCTTCTTGCATTGGCGCCGAATTTGTGAGACGATACCGGCATGCTTATTGGATATGCCAGGGTTAGCACCGGGGATCAGACCCTCGACCTTCAACTCGACGCCTTGAACTCGATCAAGTGCGACCGAATCTTCAAGGATGTTGCGAGCGGTGCCGTCACCGAGAGGCCGGGGTTAGACCGGGCTCTGGATCACGTCCGGTCCGGAGACACCTTAGTGGTGTGGCGGCTGGATCGCCTCGGACGATCTTTGGCCCACCTTATATCCGTGGTGACTGCCTTGAGCCGCCGAGGTTGCCGATGTTTGTACTGCCGGTATAGATCCAGCCCGGCCCCTTGGTCTTACATGCCCCCCAGCCCTTGTGGCTTGGGGACTCGGCGGTAAGGAGGTTCACCTGAGATGATCGCCAGGGAGAGGAGATAGGCGCAACTACTACGCCGGAAACAGAACATTTGCATCGGCCGGTCACATTGTTCTACACTCTCACGGAGTGACTTAGTGACGTCTGGTTTCCCATTGGGGTTCGCAACGGCGCGGTTAGGTCAACGATTTACCCCGATGGGAGGAACGAGACGTGTAGAGCCGTGTCAATCGCGCCGGGAACCCCGGGTGCCTTTCTGTCCGTCTGTGCGGAAGCAAAGCAGCGCGTGCCGGGGCGATCCTTGTGATGATGATCGGCGGCTGGGTGACGCCGGCCGTTGGATCGACGCTGTCACACTTCCCAGCGTTGAGCGCGTTGACGACTGTCACCGCCAGGGCCGCCTCGCCACCCACCAACCTTAGTCCGGCATTGGGAGGTGAGCTTCCCGCCGGCTCAGAATTCGGCGGTCAGAATCCGGCTTCGCCCGGCGGCAGCGCCTCCACGACTTCGGTGGCTGGAGGCATCGATCCGGCAACCGAAAACTTTAGCCAGAGCAATACCGACCTCTCGGCTGCCACCTACGGAAATTCCCTGGAGCTGGATCGCACCTACGACGCCGGCCTCGCCCACCAGCAGGCC
>DASRCF010000074.1:0-11965 GCA_035653255.1 Chloroflexota bacterium | reverse complement strand
GATACCGGCTCTGGCCGTCTTTGGCCATCACACCCTCGAGTCCGGCCTTCTTCGCCGCCTCGAAGAACGCTACCCCCTGCTCCTCGACGTGGTCGCTCAACCTGACGATCCCATTGCCCGAGAGCAGTTGGCGCAGCACCTCCTTTCTGCGCCGAAGCGGCAGGTCCTGAAGGTCCCGCCCGTCGAGAAACAGCAGATCGAACACGTAGTAGAGCAACGTGCCCTTGTGGACGGCCTGGTACTCCTGCAGCCACTGAAACTGAGACCGGCCCTCCTCGTCCACCACAACCACCTCTCCGTCGAGCACGGCGGCGTGGTCCAGGGACTTGAGTGCCTCGACGATGGGGGGATAGCGCTCGACGAATGAGAGCCCGTTGCGCGAGTACAGCCTCACATCGCCGCCGCTTCCTTCCACCTCGGCAATGGCCCGGTAGCCGTCCCACTTGACCTCGAACATCCAGCCTTCTCGATCGAACGGGCGCATGACCTCTTGGGCCAGCATGGGTCTGACCTCATGAGGCATCGAGCCTCGGGGCGCGTCGTCGACGTCGATGGCGGCATCGCCCCGATTCGAGTACCAGACTTCGCCCGCGGATGGAGCCTGAGAAGCAATCTCCTCCAGCGTCCGGCCCGTCAGCACTGACCGGTTCTGCTCCAGCACGTTCACTGAGGCTGCGTCAGCATCCTTCCGCTTGACCAGCAGCCACGCATTCTCCTCACCGTCGCGTCCCCGAACCTTGATCAAGTCGAATAGACCGTGGAGCTTATGGCCATGAAGGATGAACGCGCAGTGGCCCTTGTGCAGCCCCACGCGCATGGCGTGGTCGATCGACTCCGGCTCGACGTCATCCGGAGTCATATACGTGCCCTCATCCCAGACCATCACTGTTCCCGCGCCATAGTTGCCCTTGGGGATGATTCCCTCGAAGAGCCGGTAGTCCATGGGGTGATCCTCGACCATCATGGCCAGGCGCTTGTCGTCCGGATTCAGCGACGGCCCCTTGGGCACCGCCCAGCTCTTCAGCACTCCCTCGACCTCCAGTCGGAAGTCGTAATGCAGCCGGGTGGCGCGGTGAAGCTGCACGACGAAACGGGGCATCCCGGCGCTGGGCTCACCGGACACGGGTTCCGGCGTCCGCTCAAAATCCCGCTTCTCGGCGTACTTCTCGAGCGCCAAACTCGTCCTCTGCAAGGAGATGCCTCATTCTCCCAGCGAGGAGGTAGCCGATGCGGGATTCTGCGGCGCGGCTGCCAGGAGGAAGAGGCCCTCGATCCCACGACAGGGCTGCACCCGGCACCATCCGGACGCTCGGAGACGTTCGCCCTGCAATCCCTCTCGAATCACGAGCCGGGAGGGGATGCGAAACCGTGCAGTTCCACGGAGATGTAGCCGGCTCAGCGCAGAGCCGGCGCATGGCACGCCACAGACAGCCGGCTCACGCCGGCAGGGCTCAGGCGAGGGCTTCGGTGTAGCGGCGGGCCTCGGACGATTCCACCGGCGAAGGCGCCTCCGGACGTCGCCTTCCGTGACCACCCGCCAACGCCATGGCCTCGATCTCTTCGACGTGGGGATCTCCGCTGAGGGTCGTCGCCATCTTGGACTCGCCAAAGAAATATGAGGAATCGTATCGTGGATGGAAGCGGGGATGCCGGCGGCGAACGTTGTAGAGGGCCTGGGTGAGCGCCGCGCGAGGTGGCAGTTGGGCGCCTATCTGCCGGTGGATGATGCGGAGCGCATAGTATTCCTGGCGCAGCTCCTCCTGAGCCGACGCATGTCTGCCCGAGGGCAGGTGGCTCAGCTCATCGATCACGGTCCAGTCGACCCGACCCAGTGCATTGGTGATGGCATCCATGGGAATCCTCTTTTCTGGAAGTTACCCATTACTCGCACACCGGAGCAGGCAAAATCTGTGAGAAATCTTGGCTAGCCGAACAGGTCCGCTACTGCTGCGCGCTGGGGGTTTCCCTCTGCCGATCCGCCCAATAGTGACGGTAGAACAGGTACGCCGCCAGCAGAACCAGCACCCCCACCACGATCGGCACTTCAAAGGGCCGCGTGGCGTTGCTGATCCGCGTCCAGTGGTCGCCCAGAACGCGTCCGAGGATGGTGAGAAAGGTGCACCAGATGAGCGACCCGAGAATGCTGAAGGCGAAGAACGAAGGCAGCGGCATCTCCGCGATCCCGGCGGCGATGGAGACATACGAGCGCACGGCAGGCAGCAGCCGGGCAACCAGCACGATGCCGTTGCCGAAACGGTCAAACCAGGCCGATCCCCGGTCGACATCCTGGGGCGAGATCAGAATCCACTTCCCGTACCGCTCCAGCAATGGCCGGCCGCCGAAGATGCCGACCGCGTAGCCTACCCCGGCCCCGCAGACCTCCGCCGCGGTTCCCACGACGATGACCCAGGGAACTTGAAAGCGTGGATGTGAGCCCGTGGTGAGAAAGCCCGCGAAGGGCATGGTGATCTCGCTCGGCAGGGGGATGCCGGAGCCCTCGATCAGCATGGCCAGGAAGATCCCCGGGTAGCCAACCGTGTCGAGCAGGTGCTTGATGAAGGTGATGATCGAGGTTTCGAATGAAAGCATGGACGATATCGGTACTCAAACGTCGAGGGTGAACCGGCGGAGGTCGAAGTGCTCAAACCGGATGGAAGTCAGACGGAATCGGAGCCCGGACGAGCAGGTTGTTGATCCGGCCGTGACATGGGTGGACCGCTTCGGCACGCGATTCAGTATTTCATAGGAATGTCGCTGAATCGATCGGTGCCGTGGTCCGGATCGGCGGGCAATTTCGCCACCGGGTTTCAGTTGCTGTATCGACTTACCTCTTCACGCGTCACCCTTCACTCCTGGGATAGGGACGCGGTGGGGCCAAACCTATAATCGACTGTGAACCCGGTCGCCAGGTTTGAGGCGTTCGTCGAACGGCTCATGGAGCGGACTCTGACCCGGACGCCTCACTCCCGGCTGCAGCCGGTCGAGATCGCGAAGCGTCTGGGACGCGTCATGGACGCGGACCAGGTGGTGAGTACGCTCGGGGTACGCGTCCCCAACATCTTCGACGTCGAGCTGAGCCCGGTAGACTTCCAGCAATTCAAGCCCATTCAATCGTCGGTGACGCATGAGCTGGAGACCTATCTCTCGAAGGTCGCCCGCGACCGGCTGTTCGTCCTGGCCAGCCCCCCGATTGTCCGCTTGCACAGCAATCAGGACCTGCGTGTGGGCGAGTTCGGAGTGCGGGCGCAGATGGAGGACATCGGACCGGTCTCCAACGGCAGATTGGAATCTCCGCAACCGGTGGCGCAGCACACGCGGGCCATGGAGATCCCGGCGCAAAGGGTCGCCGTGGCGCCGAGGCAGCGGGTGGCCCAGCTGGTGGCGCCCGATCGCTCGTTCCATCTCGAGGGCAGTCCCGTTTCCGTGGGCAGAGCGCCAGGCAATGCTTTGGTGATCGACGACCGACGTGTCTCCCGGCGGCATGCCGAGCTTGAACGTGAGACCGGCCAGTGGGTTATTCGAGACCTGGGTAGTACGAACGGCACCGCGGTCAATGGCCGGCTCGTCCGTCAGGCTGCGCTACACGACGGCGACCGGCTCTCCATCGGGGGCTACGAGGTCATCTTCCACGAGTGAGGCGCCGTGAGCGTCGACGTCGCCCTCTTCCTGGGCCGCATCCTGTTTCTGGTTCTGCTGTACCTCTTTCTCCTTTGGGTCGTGCTCAGTCTGGGCAGAGATCTGCGGGCTCGCTCGGCGTCACCTGAGGAAGCCGCTCCGGGAGAGCTGGTCGTCGTCGAGCCGGCCGAAACCGGGCTTCAACCTGATGACGCCTTTCCATTGATGGCTGAGACGTTCCTCGGCCGGTCGAGCGACAACACCATTGAACTACCGGATGCCACGGTCTCCGGGCGCCACAGCAGACTTGTGCACGGCAAGAAGGGCTGGCTGGTCCAGGACCTTGGGAGCACCAACGGCACCTATGTCAACGGCCGGCGAGTGAAGTCTCAGGCAAGCCTGAAGTATGGAGACATTCTTTCTCTCGGTGGCGTGAGCATGAAGCTGGTGCGCTGATGCAAGCCGCGTTGGGAGGCTATCGCACTCGCTGGATGGAGCTGAGCGCGCTCCTGCTCGCGGGTGTGATCGTCTGCCTGGCCTTCGCCCTCCTCCGCGACGCTCAGAACGGGACGGTGCGGCCTTCAATGATGGTGCCGATCGTGCTGTACGTTCTGGCTGCCTTTGGCACGAGCCTCCTGCTGGGGCGCCTTCTGCCCGGGGCGGATCAGCTCATCTTCCCTCTGGTCACGGTGCTAGGCGGTGTGGGGCTGGTGGAGATCACGCGGCTGAGCCCGCAGCTCGGGGACCGGCAGCTGCTGTGGCTGGTGGTCGGCGATGCGGTGCTGCTGGCGACCGCGGTCTGGCCGCGCAATGTCAACTGGCTTCGCCTGTACAAGTACACCTGGGCGTTCATCGGCTTCGCGCTGATCGCTCTGACCATCGTGCACGGCTCAGACATCGGGAACACCGGCTACCGGCGCTGGATCGGGTTCGGAGGAGTGTACCTGCAGCCCGTGGAGTTCCTCAAGATCTTCATGGTGATCTTCTTCGCCGCGTATCTGGACGAGAAGCGGGAGCTTCTGGCGGGAGGCCGGCTCGTGCTCGGGCGGCTGCGCCTACCCCCGTTCCAGTACCTCATCCCGTTGCTGGTCATGTGGGGACTGTCTCTGCTGCTACTGATTCGCCAGAACGATCTCGGCAGCGCGCTGCTGTTCCTGGGCATCTTCCTGGCAATGCTGTACGTCGGCACATCCCGCGGAATATATCCGATCATCGGCCTGGCGCTCTTCATCTTCGGCTCCGTCGCCTCTTACTTCCTCTTCTCACACGTCAGGCTTCGCACCGACGTGTGGCTTGACCCCTGGAAATACGCCGCCGGCGGCTACCAGATCATCCAGGGTCTCTTCGCGCTGGCTGCAGGCGGCATCGGGGGACAGGGTTTGGGGCAGGGCGTCCCCTACTACATCCCCGTGGCCTCGACCGACTTCATCTGGGATGCGCTGGGCGAAGAGCTTGGCCTGGCGGGGCTCGTCGCCCTCGTCGTGGTGTACGTCATGCTGATCTTCCGCGGGCTCGACATTGCCGTCATGGCTCGAGACGGCTTTCAAAAGCTGCTGGCCGCGGGGTTGGTCTCTGTGTTCGCGGTACAGACCATCGTGATCATCGGGGGAAACACTCGATTGATCCCGCTGACCGGGGTGCCGCTTCCATTTCTCAGTTATGGCGGCAGCTCGATCGTAGCCAACTTCGTCATCGTCGGGCTGCTGCTCAAGGTGTCGCAAACTGTACGTCGAAGCGCCTGGACGGCGGCAGAGGAGCAGGCGACAGGGAGTCGGGAGGGCTCGTGAACACCAACATCCGCCGCCTGGCAAACGTGTTTCTCATCATCTTCCTGCTGGTCACTATCGACCTCGTCTACTGGCAGGTGATCGACGCCGGTTCACTCAATTCGCATGCCGAGAACCCGCGGGCCCTCATCACCGCCGACCACGTCCTCCGCGGCCGCATCTTCGACCGCAACGGGATGCTTCTGGTTGGGCGGCGGATATACAAGAGCGGCTTCGTCCAGCCCTTCTATACCGACCCCTCGCTGGCTCAGACCCTCGGGTACGACAGCGTGAACTTCGGCAAGACAGGCCTCGAGAGCAGCCTCAATTCCTATCTCAGCGGGCAGACCGGCACCAGCTGGAAACAGACGTTCAATAGCTGGATTCACCGCCCGGTGCGAGGCGACGACGTGTATCTGACGATCGACGAGCGCATCCAGCAGGCGGTCGTGAACGCTCTGAACAACCCGACCTCACTCATGCTGGCCAACTCGCCCAACTTCTCCAACCTGCCGGTTGCCGTGGTCGTCTCGGACCCACGAAACGGCCAGGTCCTGGCGATGGTGAGCAAGCCCTATTTCGATCCGACCTGCCTCGGGAGCCCTGACGGCGCCATCGAGTCGCGCTGTGAGCAGTCCATCGCCGGCCAGCCCAATGGCCCCTTCGTCAACCGGGTTTTGAACGGTCTGTACGCCCCGGGCTCGACCTTCAAAATGGTCACCCTGTCGGCAGCCCTCGACAGCGGCGTAAAGTCCCTATCCGATCAATTCAACGGCACCGCCGCGTCAGGACCGATATATGTCGAGGGGCATCAGTTCGGTCCCACGGGAAACAACCTGCCGGCCGGCGTGACCAGCGTCGACCTGTTGCACGCCTTCATGTACTCCGACAACATCGTCTTTGCTCAGGTAGGACTGAGCTTGGGCGCCGGGCGGTTCCTAGCCTATGCCCACCGCTTCGGCCTGGATCAGAACATCCCCTTCGACCTTCCGGTATCCGTGAGCCACATCCGCAATCCCGGCCAGCTCTTCGATCGGGTGGCCCTCGCCAGCAGCGCCTTCGGCCAGGGAGACGACCATGTCACCCCAATGCAGATGCTGCTGGTGGGAGAGGCCATTGCCGACCATGGCACCTCGCCCAAGCCGGTTCTGATCAAGGCCATCAAGACGCCGGCCGGAACGACGGTACGCGGCGACTCGTCCGGACCTCTGTTTAGTCCAATCTCCCCGTCCACCTCGGCGCAGGTGGTGCATGCCATGTCGGAGGTTGTTAACGGTGGCTCGGGCTACTATGCTCAGATTCCCGGGGTACAGGTGGCCGGCAAGACCGGCACCGCCGAGGCCGGCCCGGGGGGGCCGCACGCCTGGTTCGTAGCCTTCGCCCCGGCACAGGACCCGCGGGTAGCGGTAGCCATCATCGTCGAGCACGGCGGTGAGGGCGCCTACGTGGCCGCACCCCTGGCTCAGGAGATCCTCTCAGCCGCTCTGCCCCTGGTCCACTAGGCGCGTTCAGGTTCAATGTTCAACGTTCAGTGCTTGGACGGCATTCCGGTAGCCGCGGCCTTTTCGGAGCTCCAAGCGGAAACGACGAGTGGCCGCTCCCCGGCTGCAAATCGTGCAGCAGCTACAAGCCATCCAGGAATGCTGGAGGCTGGATTCTGAGAACCTGCCCTGGATCGGACTCAGTGGGGTCGATCGCCGACCAGAGTGTGCCAAGCCACGCCGTCCCAGTACCAAAGGCTACCGTACTGGCCGACCCAAAAGACTCCGCCGAAACCCGGCGTCGGAGTATTAGGCGGTGTGCTGGTAGATGCGGGTTCGAGTACCAAAGGCAGGCCTTGATCTGTATCGGCCGTGAAGAAGCCTGCGAATCCGCTGTCAGTCCGCCCATGCACCCCAACGCCGTGACTCCACCCAGAGACGCCGTATCCCGAGCCCTCGCCGCGCACTCCGGTCCCGTTGTACCCTGCTTTGCTCATGGTCGGGGCGTAGCCGTAAACTCCCACGTTGGGAATCGGTGAGTTCGGGGTGCCATTGACTGCGCCAAAAACACCGTAGCCCGCACCGTCGTTGTATCCCGACACCCCGGCGTGCAGGTCGCTCGCACATTCGCCGAATATGGCGTCCTGGGCAGAGCTGTAGCCGTAGATCCCGCGCCAGTTGGTGCTCGCCCCATGGACACCGTCACTGGTGTCGCTCTGGCCATAGACGCCTGGCTGGCCTGAACTCACTCCAAAGACGCCGTAGAGGTTGGTGCTCTGGCCATAGACACCGTCCCCATTCGTACTTTCGCCGTAGACCCCGGACTGATTGGCGCTCTTGCCGTGAACTCCCACAAACTTGCTGCTCTCTCCGTAAACGCCTTCGACATCGGAGCTGGTTCCCGCCAAGCCCGGGCTCTCAACGCTGACTCCAGTTACGCCAGTACCCGTGTTGCTCTCGCCATAAACTCCATCGGAACTACTACTAAGGCCAAAAACCCCGGGTTGCGCAGAGCTATAACCATAAACTCCACGCCAATTGGCGCTCTCGCCATGCACTCCGTCACTGTTGGTGCTGAGCCCGTAGACGCCCGGTTCTGGAACGCTGTGGCCATATACCCCACGCCAGTTGGTGCTCTCGCCATGCACTCCGTCGCTGTTGGTGCTGACCCCGTACACGCCCGGTTCCGGACTGCTCTTTCCATAGACGCCTATCTGGTTCGTACTTTCACCATGAACCCCTTTGTTGCTCGTGCTGAGCCCATACACGCCCGCCGCGCTCGAACTGACTCCGTGGACACCATTTCCGCTTTGGCTCCCGCCATAGACCCCGTCGGAGCTCCTGGAGTTGCCGGTCGCACCGCGGCCAGTATTGCTAACACCTTGGACTCCCACGCCACTCTGGCTGCGGCCTACCACACCGATCCCAGTTCCCGTCGCCAAGACGCCTGTACTGAACACGGGTGCGTGCTGCGAGTTAAGAATGGAGGCGTCGACGCCGATGCCAGAGGCCGGCTTCGGTCCTCTCAATACGATATTCGGCGCGTTCTCGGCGGTAGAATCGGTTTCCGCAAAGACGTCTTGCGTGCCCGTACCCGTCGCCATGGTCGCGACGGCCACACCGATTGCTCCCGCCGCTGCTCCCTTGAGCAAGCCGGAGCGAGACAAGGTATGGGATCTCGTGCTGAGTTTCCCGCGAATTGCCTCGGCGGGGCGGCCGCACTGATCCTCTCGCATTTGTCTCTCGAGATCGTCAAGGCGACGCTGTTGGGCTTCGAGCCGTGCTTCGAGCTGCGCGATTTCCTCGTGTCGAGCGGCAGAGTTAGGCATTGCGTTCACCTCCGTTCATTGTTTGGCCACTGATACCGATCGCACTTCGGCGTCAGCATGGTGACTGTACTCCTGTCATTTACTGTAAAGCTTTCGGCAAAGGGATTCAAACCCGACTTCCGGGCTTAGGACACGCCTTTGCTTCAGCTGTCCGCTTACGCTGGTTGATCGCCCGCACGCCCTCACGATTTGCTTCTCTGCTGCACCAGAGCCCGCCCCACTCGATCTCTCTTCGGCAACACGGCCCACCTGATGCCCCTCCCGAGTCACTGGTGGGCCTCGGGGCGTAGCCGTAAACTCCCACGTTGGGAAACGGAGAGTTCGGGGTGCCATAGACTGCGCCAAAAACACCGTAGCCCGCACCGTCGTTGTATCCCGACACCCCGCACGAAGTAGCCCGTCTCACCGTCATCCTTTAAGAGCCCGCGGGCCAGCTCGCCACCCGGCCGCCAGGCCACTCGTCGGGTCTGCAAGTCCAATTCTCGGTAATCCCCCGCGCCGGTATGCACAGCAGCGGCGACCTTGATCCAGGCTGGGGGCAGGAGCCGCCTAGGTGCCTCTCTCGATGCCGTTGATAGTCTGGGGTGTTCTCAAGACGGTCTGATTAGCAGGGAGGGGAGGACGGTGGAGATGGAGAAGGTGGGCGTGGTTGGGGCGGGACTGATGGGCTCCGGCATCGTGGAGACCTGCGCACGAGCCGGCTGCCACGTGATGGTGCGCGAGGTCGATGAGGCGGTACTGAATCGCGGCCTCAGCCGCATTCAAAAATCCATGGCCACCGCTGTCGAGCGGGGCAAGATGTCGGAGCAGGAAAGGGATGACGCCGGCAGCCGCATTCGTGGCACCACAAGCCTGGAGGATATGGCCGACCGCGACATCGTGATTGAGGCGGCGGTCGAGAACATGGACATCAAGAAGGAGGTCTTCCGGGACCTTGACCGTATCACGCCCACGCACGCTTTGCTAGTTACCAACTCGTCGTCGCTAAGCAGCACCGAGCTGGGATCCGTTACCAAGCGACCCGACAAGGTGGCCGGACTGCACTTCTTCAATCCGGTTCCGGTGATGAAGCTGGTGGAGATCGTCAGGGCTCTGGAAACCAGCGACCAGACGATGTCCGACCTACGCAGCTTCTCGGAGAAGCTGGGCAAGACGGTGGTGGTGGCCCGCGACACACCCGGCTTCATCGTGAACGCCCTGCTGATTCCCTACCTGGTCGACGCCGTTCGCATGCTCGAGAACGGCATCGCCTCCAAAGAGGATATTGACACCGCCATCCATCTGGGCCTCGGTCACCCCATGGGTCCGTTGACCCTGCTCGACTTCGTCGGCCTGGACACGACGCTGTACATCGCCGACATCATGTACGACGAATTCAAGGATCCCCGCTACGCCGCGCCCCCGCTGCTCCGGAAGATGGTCGCCTCCGGCATGATGGGGCGCAAGTCCGGGCGCGGTTTCTATGAATACGGGGGGCGATGAGATGACTGCGGAGACCGAGTACGAGACGCTGCTCATCGATCGGGACGGCGCTGTCGAGATCGTCACCATCAATCGCCCCAAGGTGCTCAACGCCCTGTCGCAGACGGTGCTGCGGGAGCTGGAGCAGGTTGTGGACGCAGCCGGCGCCGACGACTCCACCCGTGTGCTGATCATCACCGGCTCCGGCGACCGAGCGTTTGCCGCCGGCGCCGACATCGCCGAGCTGCAGGCTCTCGAATCCGCGCTCGACGGTCACCGCCATTCCCATGACGCGCACCATCTCCTGCTGAAGATGGCCGACCTGCCCAAGCCGGTCATCATGGCCGTCAATGGCTATGCTCTTGGGGGCGGCTGCGAGCTGGCGATGGCGGGAGACATCATCCTGGCATCGGAGAAGGCAAGCTTCGGCCAGCCGGAGATCAATCTGGGAATCATTCCCGGGTTCGGCGGCACCTTCCGCCTTCCTCGGCTGGTGGGACGCACGAAGGCTATGGAGATGGTCCTGGTAGGGGATCGCATCTCGGCGCAGGAAGCGAAGGAGCTTGGACTGGTCAACGCCGTAGTTCCCCCGGATCAACTGCTTGATCTAGCCATAGAGATGGGTAAGAAGATCGCCTCCAAATCTCCGGCCGCGGTGAAGCTGGCAAAACGCGCCATCAACGAAGGCCTTGAGATCGACGGCCGCTCCGCGGCCGATCTCGAGGCGGTTTACTTCGGGATCGCGATCGGGACTGAGGACCGCAAGGAGGGAACTTCAGCCTTCTTGGAGAAGCGCGAGCCCAGGTTCACGGGGCGGTAACATGTTCAACGTTCAACGTTCAATGCATGGTCACTGTCTGGCGCTCGAGCGAGACTCGGGTGTCGATCGGGGTGGCCTGAGATCTCAAATCTGCTCTTTCTGAAATCCTAAGCTCGCCATGAACGCCGAGATCCTGTCGATCGGGACCGAGCTGCTGCTGGGCGAGATCCTCGACGGTAACGCGGCCTATCTCGCCTCCGAGCTGGCAGATATCGGCGTAAACGTCTACTGGATATCTCAGGTGGGCGACAACCCGGAGCGGTTGCGCGAGGTGTTTCGCCGCGCCCTCGATCGTTCCCAGCTCGTCCTGAGTACCGGCGGACTGGGGCCGACCGATGATGACCAGACCAGAGAAGCCATAGCGGCTGTTCTCAGGGAGGAGCCCCGTGTCGACCCGGAGCTGGAGCAAGAGCTTCGCCGACGCTTCCAGCGGATGGGCAGAGAGATGCCGGAGCGGAACCTGAAGCAGGCCTGGCTCATTCCCTCGGCCGAGTCTCTACCCAACCCTCTTGGGACGGCTCCCGGCTGGTGGGTGACTGCACCCGGGGACCGCTTCATCGCCTGCATGCCCGGAGTGCCGACAGAGATGCGCAGCATGTGGACCGATCAGGTGAGGGGCCGGGTCGAGGAACGCTCGCAATCCAGCTTCCTCTCGGAGACGCTGCGCACATTCGGCGCCGGCGAGTCCGCCATCGAGCAGCAGCTTGGGGATTTGGTCAAGAGCGCCAACCCGAGCGTGGCAACGTACGCCAAGCAGGATGGGGTTTATGTACGGGTCGCGGCCAGCGCGGGCTCAAGGGAGGAGGCAAAACAGCTCCTCCAACCGGTCCTCGACGACGTGCGCAGCCGCCTCGGCGACAACGTCTTCAGCTCCAACAACGACTCGCTGGCCTCCGTCGTCGGAGCCCTTCTGCGCGACCGCAACGCCAGCGTGGCCACCGCCGAGTCGATCACCGGCGGGCTCGTCTGCAGCTACCTCACCGACGTTCCCGG
>DASRCF010000073.1:0-24779 GCA_035653255.1 Chloroflexota bacterium | reverse complement strand
CTCGCGCCCGAGAGTTTCACCGCCGGCATACAGTGGCGGTGGTCATCGCCTACCTGGTGGCAGCCGTGGGCATCTTCATGCTGCTCAACGCCCGGCTCTCGATCGAATGGGTGATCCTGCTACTGATCGGGGCGGCCTTCCTGTTCCGCCGCGGAAAGATCTTTCTGCGAGATTGGGGGGTCTTCATCGCCGTCGTCATTGCCTGGCAGCTTACCGACGGGTTGGCCACCGACTTCAACTTTCCATGGCATGTGCAGGACCTGATCACTGCCGACAAGAAGCTCTTTTTCGGGACTCTTCCAACCCTATGGCTTCAGCGGCGCCTCTTCCATCCGGGATACGTCTCCTGGTACGATCTCATCGCCGTCACCGTGTACAGCCTCCACTTCCTGCTGCCACTCGGGGCGGGCTTCCTGCTCTGGCTCCTAAACCGGCAGCTCTACTACAAATACGCCATCTGTTTCGTGATCGCCGCCGTGCTGGGTTTCGCGACCTACATCGTCTTTCCGGCCGTGCCGCCATGGCTGGCGGCCCAGTACGCGACCAACTGCGATCTCAACGCCGCCTGCTGGATCTGGCGCGGACCCGTTCTCAGCGGCTTCGGACTGCGTACCGTGCCGGCAAACCCCCATCCCTATCTGCCCATGGTCTACGACGTCTGGAACCATACCATGCGCATGTGGATCACCAAGAACCACGGCAATTTCGCCTTCTCAGGCTTCACGCTGGGATATGACCAGGTGGGCGCCATGCCCTCCGAGCACGTCATGTACCCCACCCTCGTGCTCCTCTTCTTTCGGCGTCAATTCGGCCGGCTCGGAAACCTCATGATCCTCTACATCATGCTGGTCATCTTCAGCATCGTCTACATGGGTCAGCACTGGGTGGTCGACGCGCTGGCAGGGATCGTCTATGCGGTGGTCGTGTATGTGTCCGTGATGCACGTCTTCCCCTGGGTCCGCAGCCGACTGGCCCACAGGAGAGTCGCAACAGCTGTTCTCCCCGAACCGCAGACCGAGTTGCGGCCCAAGGCTGCCGATGAACGCCTCCCGGTGACCTCGGGCGCGGAGTCCGCACGATGAACGCCGTCACGCCGCTCGTCCGCAGAGTGAGGGCCGCGAGCGAATCGCACCGAGAGCTGACACGCTTCCTCCTCGTGGGAGCCAGCGGCACCGCCGTCAACTATGCCATCCTCACACTGACCTATCGCTTCCTGGGCTGGCCCGTGGTCGTGGCGGCCCTACTGAGCAATGAGGTCGCGCTGGTCTCCAACTTCTTCTGCCACGAGCACTGGACGTTTGCGAAGCGCGAGGACCGTCACGGAACGCGCCGGGTGCGCTTTCTGCGCTACCAGGTTGTGGCCACGGGCGGAGTCATCATCACCACTGCTGTCCTCGCGCTCCTGGTTCACTTCGGCATGCACTACGCCATCGCCAACGCCATCGCCATTGCCATCGCCGTATCGTGGAATTTCTTGATGAGCCACCGCTGGGCGTGGCGACGGTCGCCCGTGGAGCTGCTGGAGAACGTGGCCTAAGAGGGAGATCCGGCCGGCATGCAGCCTAGCTCGCTCCCCTGCGATCCGATCCGCCTGATTCCTAGGCAGCAGCCGACGGTATGGGGCGGCTCACTGCTGCACGACCTGCTGCGAAAGCCGGCCTCAGTCGAACCCGTGGGGGAATCGTGGGAGGTGTGGGAAGGGGATCGGGTGGCCGACGGTCCCCTCGCCGGCAAGACGCTCGGAGATCTCAGCCGGAGCTTTCCTGACGCCCTCCTTGGCCCCGAAGGGCAACGCGTTGGGAACGGCAGATTCCCGCTCCTCACCAAGTTCATAGACGCCCAGCAACCGCTTTCGGTGCAGGTCCATCCCAACGACCTCCAGGCGGGGGAGCTGGAGGGCCAACCGAACGGCAAGACCGAGGCGTGGCACATTCTCGCGGCAGCGGAGGGTGCCTGGGTCATCCATGGGCTGGAAAAGGTGGTGGATCCCACGACCCTCCGCGCTCGCTTGCAGGCGGGTACCGCAGACCCGCTCCTGCGTAAGGTCGTGGTCCGGCCGGGAGACACCGTCTTCGTACCAGCCGGGACCATCCACGCCATCGGGCCCGGGGTTCTGCTGCACGAGGTGCAGCAGACATCTGACGTCACCTACCGGCTGTACGATTGGAACCGTCAGGCGCAGGGCAGCAAACGAGAGCTGCACTTGGACAAGGGACTCCGCGTTTCACGTTGCGAACGCTCTCGCAGTCCGGTCGTCCTGCCACTTGAGTGGGAGCAGCTCTCAATCCGGTGGCAGCTCATCCTGGCCACGCCATACTTCATAGCCAAGAGGGCCGAGCTCCAACGAGCCGTCGAGGTCGACACCCTGGGAAGAAGTTTCCACATCCTGACGGTACTTGAGGGGCGGGGATTCGTCGAGACCGGTGGTGCCGGCCGGCTACAGCTCGCGGCGGGTGATTCCGTCGTCCTCCCGGCCTGCCTTCAGAGGTACCGACTCAGTCCGGACGGCGAGCTGACCGTCCTGATCGAGCACGAATCGGATATCACCCAGGAGCTGGTGCCTGAGCTTCGGACACTGGGCCTGCCCCAGTCCCGGATTGACGACTTCCTGGCGCAGTTCTCCTGATCCAGGCTGCCGGCACTTATCGCCGGCCTGCTTGCTTGACCCCGCCGGCCCTTCCGATCACGGAAAAGTGGCAGAAATACGCCAAGTTTGGTAAGATTATGTATAGCGCTAGTACCACAGGCGGCGGTTTCCAAGTCGTAAGATTCCACGCTGCCTCAAACCCAAGGAGACAGAATGCGTCACATGTCATCACGCCGCCGAGCCGAGAACGAGCCGTTTGCACCGGACGCCCGGCCGGATGCCGCCAGCTTCGTGTACTGCGTGGGCTGCGGTAAGCCGCTCGGCGCCAGAACCGGATTGCTGCGCGGTCGCGGGTCGGCAATCAACATCTACTGCGAGAAGTGCACCGGCCGCGATGTCGATGCCTGGGGAGAGGATGCTCCTGAGACCTTCTGCTTCCGCTGTGGGACCAACCACGTGCGATACATCGAGGAAGAGCCCTACCGCACCCTGCACTCCATCTGCCCCCGTTGCCGCCCCGAACGCGCGGCCCGCTACTCTGCCGGTGACTTCGCGCCACTGCCCCCCGCTTCGGAGAACGAGGAGGAGACCAGCGACACTCCTGCCCCTGCCGGCAGCGCCGTGAAGGAGGTCGCCGATTCATCCGGGGCCGCCGCGAAGACGGCCACGACCGAATCTTCGGGGACTTCGCCGGCCTAGCACCTCACCCGGCTGGACGCGAGCCCGGCGGTCGCGAGACCGTGATAAGATAACCCGTGTTATCGAGTTTCAGTGGGGCACCGGCGTTTTCGCCTGCCTGGGAAAGGGTCTAGCCGTTTTATGAGCACCTTCATCGATTCAGAGCAGCTGTTCTTCACCTCGGAGTCCGTCACCGAGGGGCATCCCGACAAGATGTGCGACCAAATCTCGGATGCGGTGCTGGACGCGCTGCTGGCGGAGGATCCGGAGTCTCGAGTGGCATGTGAAACGGCAACCACGACGGGAATGGTTCTTGTATTCGGAGAGGTGACGACGAACGGCTGGGCCGACGTCCCTAAGCTGGTCCGCGACACCGTATGCGATATCGGATACACTCGCGCCAAGTACGGCTTTGACTCCGAGACCTGCAACGTCATGGTCTCTCTGAAGTCGCAGTCGAGTGACATTGCCCAAGGCGTCGGTGAGGCGCTCGAGTATCGAGGTGGAATGGCGGCTGCCTCTGACCGGCTTGACCTGACGGGAGCCGGTGATCAGGGAATGATGATCGGCTTCGCCTGCAATGAAACCGAGGAACTGATGCCGCTCCCCATTGCGCTCGCGCACAAGGTGTGCCGGCGCCTGGCTGAAGTGCGCAAGCAGGGAATTCTCGCGTTCCTACGCCCCGACGGCAAGGCCCAGGTGACTGTGGAGTACCGATATGGACGCCCGCATCGCATCGAAGCGGTGGTGGTATCGGCACAGCATGACGAGAACGTGGAGCACCGCGCCATCGAAGACCTCTTGATCATCGAGGTGGCGCGAGCCGTCCTGCCTCCCGACCTGCTCGATGACAACACGAAGTTTTATGTCAATCCGACGGGCCGCTTTGTGATCGGAGGGCCGATGGGTGACGCCGGTCTCACGGGCCGCAAGATCATTGTGGACACCTACGGTGGGATGGCCACCCATGGCGGCGGCGCCTTCTCCGGCAAAGACCCGACAAAGGTAGACCGGTCCGCCGCGTACTACGCTCGTTATGTCGCCAAGAACCTGGTGGCTGCCGGTCTGGCCGATAGACTCGAGCTTCAGGTTGCCTACGCCATCGGCGTCGCGCACCCGTTGTCGATTATGATCGAGACCTTCGGGACCGGCAAGGTCGAGGACAGGAAGCTGCTCGACCTCATCCATCACAACTTCGACTTTCGCCCGGCGGCGATCATCGAGAACCTCGACCTGCGGCGTCCGATATACAAGCCGACGGCGGCGTATGGTCACTTCGGCCGCACCGACATCGACGCTCCATGGGAGCGGGTCGACGTGGCCGACCAATTGGCGGACCAGGCCGGTCTCAGGGTACCCGTCGGAGTCTAGAGAGCCTCTCTAGCGTCGAGTGGAGAGGACCGGCTCCCCGGTGAGCCGGCCGGCGGCGGTACTCCACCATGCGCTCTGACGTGCTCGAGGAGCTGGGCCAGGTTCTCGCCGCTCGAGACCCAGATGTTTTCCATGGCAGTGGGGGCGAGCCTGGCCGCCTCATCCAAACTTGGCTGCTCCAGCGGAAACGTCCGGTAGTCCGATGCGCCGGACCTCACCGCCATTTGCCCCAGAAGCTCGACCGTCTCTCGATCCAAAAGCCGTCCGCCGGGTGCAACCGTCCATACCGAGAATTGACCGGGGACGCCGCAGAAGACCACTCCGTAAGGCGCCTTCATGGCGTTCGGTCCCCGTACAGGACCGAGCTAACCGCGAGCAGCACGCAGAGGGCAAGGATGATCCAGATGACATCACTCAGGTGCCATACGGCGATCCCAAGAAGGCCGAAGAGAAGCAGAACGAGCGAGACCGCCAGCAGCAGGGGATCCGGACCTCCATCCATGCCTAAGCCTAGGCCCTGGCTCGGATTGCGGTCAGGCGCGGTCGAGCGCCGAATCCTTGAGGCAGGGAGAGTACTTTGAGCAATGCGTCGGACGTCGAGACGGTCGTCTACGAGCTGAACCGCCTCCACGAGCTGCTGAGCGAGTTCGAACACATCCCGAGGTTTCGAGAGCGACTGATCGGGCTCATCGATCACGCAGCCTGGGAGCAGCTGACGACCTCCATGCGCGGGCTGCAGTCGACGATCCGGAATCTGGAAGGCCAGGTTCGTCGCCTGCCTTGATCAACACGGGCCGGCGGACCGGCCGCGAGTCCAGCCCTCCGTCCCTACGCCAGGGATCGGAATTGTGATCGCAGGGCCGGGTAGAGGTCCCGAAAGCGGGCGTGTGCTCGTGCGTACTCGAGCCTCAGCTCTGGATCCGGAGTGGTTCGACCTCCAATGGCGGCCAGGTCGAGAGCGGCCGACTTCACTGAATCAAAAACACCCGCTCCTACTCCGGCCAGGATAGCGGCGCCAAAGGCAGGCCCGAGATCTGCCAGCGACGCGGCCATGGGCACCTGGAATACGTCCGCCAAGAGCTGGAGCCAGAAGGCACTGTGGGCTCCGCCTCCGGTAGCCGTTACCGTTTCGGCCCCGATGCCAAGCTCGTCGATAAGGTCCGCCGAGTCCTTCAGTGCGAAGGTGATCCCTTCCAGCACAGCTCGGGAGAGATGGGCCCGCGTGTGTCGGATCGACAAGCCGAAGAAGACCGCTCGGGCCCAGGCATCGGCATGGGGAGTGCGTTCTCCCGTGAGATAGGGCAGGAAGATGAGGCCGTCACTTCCGGCAGAGACCGTGTCGGCTTCCGCGGTGATGAGATCGTAGGCATGGTCACCGTCAGCCGTCGCCCATGCTCCGATAATGTCCCGATACCACCGGAGGCTGGCTCCGGCTGACAGCGTGACCCCCATGACGTACCAGCGGTCGGGAACGGCATGACAAAAGCTGTGCAGCCGGGCCTGAGCATCAATGCGCGGCTCGGCAGAGGGGGCCAGCACCGTGCCGGAGGTGCCGATGCTCACCACCCTCACTCCCTCGTCCACGGCCCCGACGGCAATGGCGGCGCACGCATTGTCGGCGCCCCCGGCGACGACCACAGTCGAGTCGGGCAGACCCAGCACTTCGGCGACTTCCGGCCTCAGGCAACCGATCACACTATCAGAGGCAACGACCGGCGGGAGCAGGCTCGGATCGAGGTCGAGCGCCGCCAGAACCGGCTCCGACCAGGTTCGGTTTACGACGTCGAACAGCAGGGTTCCGGAGGCGTCGGACGGCTCCGTTACGCTGACTCCGGTAAGGCGGAAGTTGATGTAGTCCTTGGGCAGCAGCACAGTGCGGGTTCGGAGAAAGGTCTCACACTCGTGTAGTCGCAACCAGAGGATCTTCGGTGCAGTGAATCCCGGAAGGGCCGGATTCCCGACCGCTGCCAGCAGCGCAGACCGTCCAAGGCGGCCCTCGATGTCTTGACACTGCGGCTCGCTTCTGCCGTCATTCCACAGAATCGCCGGGCGAAGCGACTTCCCATGGGCGTCGACAAACGTTGCGCCGTGCATCTGGCCGGAGACCGCTAGCCCGACAACGCGGTCCAGCAGCGCCGGGTTCCGGTGGCCGAGGGCCTGAACAGCCGCTACCACCGCGGCCCACCAGTCTTCGGGGTTCTGCTCGCTCCAGTTCGTACGCGGGGAGCTGAGCACGAGAGGCCACGATGCCTCACCGACGACGCCGCCCTCAGGGGAGACGACGATCGCCTTGACCGCCGAAGTGCCGAGATCGATACCCAGGAGAAGGGGCGGCCTCTCCATCACGTTCGAGCGGCGGTTGCTACCGCCTGGCCGCCGCGGCCGTCCCGCTGATCATCCTCAGCGCGGTGGAATCCATGCCCAGCGCCTCGAAGACGATTCGGTATGCTCTGAGGCTATCCTTGTGGCTCTGTGCCTCCTCCAAGACATCGTCGTCGATCCTGCTCGCCAGTCCTTCGATGAACGTCCACTGCACCAGGCTCTGGCGCGCGGCAGTGATCGGGTCCTCCGTGTAGGGATAGAGGTCGAAGCCCAGACGCTGGCCCTGCTCTCCGTAGCCCACTTTATGCAGGGAACGCGCGATCTCGAGCGTCTCCATGAAACGGGTCGCCCCCACGATGTTGTCGTCATCGGTCACGCCCCATCCAGAGTTGGCATGTTGGTGACCGAGCAGGCCTTCCATAGCCAACAGCTCGACGTATTCCGCGGGGTTCTCGCCGTTCATGATGAGATGCTGCCAGTCCATGTTGATCTTGGCCTGAGAAACGTCGAGCCCCAAACGTTCAAGCCGCCGGATGATGAAGATGGACATACCCATGTCGCGCATGTAGATTTTCATCGCCGGCTCACTGTTCTTGTGTTCCAGAAGCACGGTCACGCCTCGATTGGAGGCGTGGTTTATCGCATCGCCGATCCCGTCGATGAGATAGCTCCATTGCTGCTCATAATTGGCTTGAAAGGGATAGTTGTATCCCTCGATGCCCGGCCAGATGATGAAGTGCGCGTTGACCTCGGCAGCCAGATCGATGGCCCGGCGGTTGGATTCCTTGGCGGCCTCACGTACCTCCCTATCGGGGTTGGTCAGGGCACCGCGGGCGTGCCGGGGATCGGTATGTGCGCCGGAGGCGATGCAGTAGACATCCATGGGCGAGATCGCGGCGGCGATGTCGTCGACATTCTCCTCGTTGATCTCTCCGGGGTAGTGGAACTCCAGTCCGTCGTAGAGATCATGGAGGCCATCCGCCACCCGCCTTGCGCGGTCCACCGGATCCTCGCCCACCGTCTCCGGATGGTAACCCGCGACCAGAAATCGGGTCGCCAGTGTTCCGAAGGCCCAGATACCGATGCTTGTCTTCAGTGGCTCAGGCATTGTCGTACCCCCTGGCATCAGCATAGAACGAGGCGGATGGACGTCAGACCTGTCCATTGCATCGGGCGAGGTTCTGTACACTCTGGTATCGAATCGAAAGGTGGCGGGGACGGAATGAGGCGAAGAGGCCGGCCTGGTTCGCACATTTGAGCCGGTGACGGACGGCGATGCGACCCTAACTCCTCCGAGGCTCGGCATCGGGGTGCTGGGCTACGCCTTCATGGGCAAGGCTCACTCGCACGCCTTCAAGACGATTCCCCATATCATGTGGCCTCCGCCGGCAATACCACGTTTGGTCTCGATCTGTGGAAGGGACCCCGAGGCCGTAGCCGAGGCGCGAGAGCGGTACGGGTATGAGCGCTCCACTACGGACTGGCGAGAGCAGGCCACGGATCCTGAGGTTCAGATCTTTGACAATCTGGCGCCCAACAACATGCATGCGGCGCCGAGCATCGAGGCAGCCAGACAGGGAAAGCATGTGTTGTGCGAGAAGCCGCTGGGGCGGACCGCGGCCGAGAGCCTGGAGATGCTGCGAGCCGTGCAGGACGCGGGAGTCGTGCACATGTGTGGGTTCAACTACCGGTTCATCCCCGCGCTCCAGCTTGCCCGCCAACTGATCAAGGACGGCCGCTTGGGCGAGATCTACCACTTCCGCGGTTCATATCAGCAGAGTGGCCGCGTCGACCCCAGTTCACCCATGACCTGGAGGTTCAGAGGTGAGGTTGCCGGATTCGGGGCTCTGGGTGATCTCGGCTCTCACACCGTCGATCAGGCGCGGTGGCTCATCGGCGAGATCGGCTCCGTCAGCGGGCTCACCACCACCTTCATCAAGGACCGGCCGGTGGCGGCGGGGAGCGAGCAACGAGAAGCAGTGACGGTCGACGATGCCGGCCTCTCACTCCTCGAGTTTGAGAACGGTTCGGTGGGCGTGGTCGAGGTAACGCGTTGCGCGACAGGCCGCAAGAACCATCACATCATCGAGGTCAACGGGTCCCGGGGCAGCATCCACTTCAACTGCGAGCGGCTCAACGAGCTTCAGTTCTTCTCGCGCGACGACCCGCCTGATGTTCAGGGCTTCCACGACGTGCTGGTTACGGAGCGGAGCCATCCCTATTACTCGTTCTGGTGGCCGGCGGGCCACATCGTGGGGTGGGAATCTACGTTCATTCATGAGGTGTACCATTTCCTCAGGGCCGCCGTTGGGCTGGACGACATCGCCCCCCTCGGCGCCTCGTTCCTCGACGGCTACCGAAATGCGGTGGTACTGGACGGTATCCGCGAATCAGCCGAACAGGGTAGGAAAGTCTATCTGAGCTACGAAGCGTAGACCGCCGGGAGAGACCGTACCAAACGCAGCGAAGGAGAATCGACGCTTGATCAGTCCCGAGCCCGCGGCCCCACCGGACCCCGTAGCCGAGCGCAAGCCGTTCCTGCGGGTCGAGTCCATCTCCAAGCACTTCGGCAACGTCCAAGCTCTCAAGGACGTCAACTTCGAGGCCTACCTCGGAGAGGTCGTGGCTCTCGTGGGCGACAACGGGGCCGGCAAATCGACACTGGTGAAGATCCTCTCGGGCACGGAGACGGCCTCCTCGGGTACCATTTACGTCGAGGACCGAGAGGTTCACTTTCGCTCTCCCCGAGATGCCAATGCGGAGGGCATCGAGACTGTCTACCAAGACCTGGCGCTGTGCGATAACCTGGACGTCGTCGCCAACCTCTTTCTAGGTCGCGAAGAAACGCCGGCGCCGCTGCCCGGAGCGCCCCTCGGAGAGGCCCAGATGGAGAAACGAAGCAAATCGGTTCTCGACACCCTGCACATTCGCATACCTTCTGTGCGGACAGCGGTCGGTGCCCTCTCCGGCGGTCAGCGTCAGTCAATCGCGGTTGGCAGAGCGGTTCTATGGGGGTCACGGCTGGTGCTCCTTGACGAGCCCACAGCGGCTCTGGGAGTTGCTCAACAGCGAGAGGTGCTGGCACTTGTCCGTCGCCTAAGGGAGCAGGGCCTCGGAGTGGTGGTCATAAGCCACAATCTGCAACAGGTCTTCGACGTGGCCGACCGGCTGGTCGTGCTTCGGTTGGGCCAGGTGGCGGCCAACGTTATGCGCAGTGACGTGTCGACCGAGGACGTGGTGGGATACATCACCGGAGCCCAGACAGTCACCACCGCGGCATACGCGTGAGGGAGGAGGAAGAATGACGACCACAGAGGAAACCATCGTCGGATCCGGCGCAGACGAGGCGGTAGGCGTCTTCAACCAGCCGGCCTCGCCGGTGGCGAGTCCGCTTCGGACGCTGCTCGATCCCCGGCTGTGGCTGGCGTCAGGCGGGGGACGTACGATCCCGCTTCTGCTGGCGATGGTCGTCATGTGGATCGCCTTCGATATCGACTCGGGCGGCGTCTACTTCGGCTCGCAGAACATCACCAACATCCTCGTCTACACCTCTCTTTACGGCATCGTCGCTATCGGCGTGGTCATCGTACTGTTGCTTGGTGAGATCGATCTATCGCTCGGTTCTCTCGTTGGGCTGGCCGGCTGCTCCGCGGCGCTGGTCATGGTCGAGTGGGTGCCGACGGCGCCGCAGTTCGTGCAGATGCTGGTCGGGGTAGCCGTATCCCTCGCCGTCGGAATCGCCTGCGGCGCTTTCCAGGGTTTCTGGATCGCCCTGGCCAAGGTGCCCTCGTTCGTGGTCAGTCTCGCCGGCCTGCTGGCCTTCTCCGGCATCTCATTGGTCATCACGAACTCCCAGACCGTGGTAATCACCAGCGACTACTTCAACGCCTTCGGATCGACCAGCACCAGCGCGTTCGACGGCGGCTATCTCCCGACCCTGGTCGGGAAAGGAACCAACCCGCTGCACCTCTCGGTCGGCATGATCGTAGCTATCGTCATAGGAATCGGCTACGCCGTCATCCTTCTCCTGAACCGGAGGTCTCGGAGAGCGAATGGCTTGCCTACGCGCGGCGTCGGCCTTCTCGTCCTGCAGGCCTTGGCAGTGCTCATTCCCTCCGTCGTCCTGGCCGACTTTCTCGATCGGTACCAGGGCCTACCGCTTCCGGTGTTCATCATGATCGTTCTGCTCATCGTCATCGCATACGTGCTGAGGCGGACACGATTTGGCCGGCACATCTACTCCACCGGAGGCAACGCCGAAGCGGCGAGGCGCGCAGGCATCTCCGTGACGAGAGTGCGCTGGTCTGCATTCATCCTCTCCGGTCTCATGGCCGGAATCGTGGGCGTCATCTTCATGGCTAGGAACGCCTCGGCCTCGGCCGGAGCCGTCGATCCTAGTTTCTTGCTCCTGTGCATCGCCTCGGCGGTTATCGGAGGAACCAGCCTCTTTGGCGGCCGCGGGTCGGTCTGGTCCGCTCTGACCGGGGCGCTTCTACTAGCCAGCCTTCAGACAGGCATGACGCTCTTACTCGCGGGAAGCACCAATGCTCAGTACTACCAGTACATCGTCGAAGGAGCAATTTTGCTGGGGGCGGTCTGGCTTGATACCTACAGCCGCAAGCGTGTCGTCGTCGACCGCGGCGGCTGAGCACGCGCAACACGTTCATCGTGCGCTCATGATCGACCTTGTAAACTGTGACCTAGACGGAATGACCGGCCGGAGCCGGTGAGAATCTGTCGAATCGTATGGACTTGGGGGAGGTGATATGGCGCGCCGCCTATTCCGGCAGGCCGGCAGCCACCGTGTTGAGGATCCGGGCTGTCCCGGGATCGGGTCGATGACCGAAAAATGTCCGACAAGCCAGGAGAAAAAGGATTCAGATGAGTAAGATCGTACGTATCGCAATTTCGTTCGGAGCCGTCGTCGCCTTTGTGCTCGCCGGCTTTGCCGTTACCGCCTCGGGCGCCGGCGTGCATCAGCACGCCAAGGTCAAGGGTACTGTGGCCTTCCTAGGCCCGGAAACCTTTACGGGTCGGTGGATCAAGGACGCCAAGTACTTCAATCAGGAGCTGCACCGCCTGGACTCGAAGATCAAGATCCTCGACTACAACGCCAACACCAATATCAACACTCAGACTCAGCAAGCCCAAACGGCCATCGCCAAGGGGGCGAAGGTGCTGATCCTGGCCGCCGTCGACCAGAACGAGGACGCACCCATCGTCAACAATGCCGAGCGACAGGGCGTCAAGGTGCTCGCGTATGACCGCATTATCCAGACCGACAAACTCCGCGCCTATGACTCGTTCAACAACGTCCAGGTCGGCAAGGAGCAGGGCGGCTGGCTGAACAAGAATTGCAAGAAGGGCTCGACGGTCGTTGAGATCAGAGGATCTTCGACCGACCACAACGCCTTCCTCTTCTACAAGGGCTACCAGATTCGAACCGCCTCCAAGTTCAAGAAGGGCACCTGGAAGCTGGGCTATAGTGTCCAGACGCCCAACTGGAACCCGCCGACGGCCGGGCAGGAGATGGATGCAGCGCTCGCCAAGCTGCATAACAAGGTCAACTGCGTCTATTCGATGAACGACGGCATGGCCAAGCCCGTGCAGGCCGCTCTGGCCCGCGTTCACCTGAAGATTCCACTTACCGGCCAGGATGCGCAGCCGGACGGCCTCGGCCGCATTCTCATCCATACCCAGGGCATGACGGTCTTCAAGAACGTGAAGTTCGAGGCTCTGGCTGCCGCCGACGTGGCCTACAACTGGCTCGCCGGGAAGGGATTGCCCAAGGAGTACAAGAAGAACTGCGGCATCGGCTGTGCGCTTGCCGACGGCAAGCACGTGCCTGCAGTGCTCTTCAAGCCTGAGTCGATCACGCTCAAGAACGTGGCCGATCCGGTCAAGGCCGGCTTCGACACCTGGGGCGGCTCTGGCGGCGTCTGTGCCACCATCGGCAAGCACACCAGCAAGCCGTACTGCGGCCTCAAGCACTAGCGCAACTATGGTGATGGTGAGAGGACTTCGGTCCTCTCACCATCCTTTATTTCAGCCGTCTTTCGCCTCGCCCGCCGAGCCGCGACCAACCGAGGTGAAGGTTTCCCTGTGCCTCAGGTGCGAATCCAAGGCTCGGACGAGCAGAGGCCCCCACGGACCCTGTTCGACCCAGGTGACGGTCCCGCAGGTTCACAACGATAAACAGGGCCTCTTGGCGTTAACCTCGTAGGCAATGCGTTCCTGAGCGACAGTTGAGCGCTTGCGATAGTCCTCAACACCAGGTCGCATCACTGGGGCTAGGGCTTCACAATCCCGCGGCTCTCGAAATGGAGCCTGTGAAGGTGCTATATGCTCAGGAGCCCTGGGCATGAAACTCGCAGGTGTCGTTTCTTGAGAAGGCCGGCATGCCGGCTGCCGAATAGGGAAATCAAATGAGCCGGACGGTGGGAAGACGGTGATGGCTCCGACACTACAGCAGGGCCGAAATCCGCTGAGACCGCCTCTGCTCAACCGACAGGGCCGCCTTGGCGGCAGATCGGGGTTTCGCAAGCGGACCGTGCTGCGGGCAGCGGCCGTGGTTATGGCCACAAGTATCGCCGTGTCGGCCCTGTCGTCGTGCGACCTGCCGGTGGACGCCCCCTGGGCATCGCCTTCCTGCCATGCCGCACCGTGTCTGATCACGCACGTCGTGTTCATCATCAAAGAGAATCACAGCTTCGACAATCTCTTTGGCACGTTTCCCGGAGCGGACGGCAGCCGGTACGCGTTGGAGGGCGATCGCAGGGTGCCGATGAGCACCACTCCACCCTTCTTCAAGATCGACCTATTTCACGTGCAGGATGCCGCGGTCCGCGCAACCAATCACGGGAAGATGAACGAGTTCTACTCGCAGCCCTACGCGTTTCAGAACGGTCGCGACATTGCCGATTCCGAGTTCGCCCCATCGGAAATCCCAGACTACTGGGCTTACGCGAAGCACTTCACCCTGGCCGACCATTTCTTCTCGACCATACTGGCAACGAGCTTTCCCAACCACCTCGTGACGGTTGCGGGTCAAGCGTTTCACGTCATAGGGGACCCCAATCATCTGCCTGCGAAGACCTGGTCGTGGGGGTGCGATGCCAGCCACGTGGACTATGCCCTGTACTGGAACAACGGTCGGACCGGGCTCGAGCATCCCTGCTTCAACCGGCCTACGCTGGCCGATGAGGCCAACGCGGCGCACATCAGCTGGAGATACTATGCCGCTCCGTTCGGCGACATCGGCTACATCTGGTCAACCCTCGACGCCTTTCGCCAGGTCCGGTATTCCAGTCAGTGGCGCCAGAATGTCCTGCCTGATACCAACTTTCCGGCCGATGTCGCCGCGGGCAGGCTTGCTCCAATCACCTGGCTCACTCCCCCGTTCGCGGCCTCCGACCACCCCTCCACCGACATGTGTGAGGGCGAAAACTGGACGGTGCGCATGATCAACGCGGTCATGCGATCGAAGTTTTGGCAGAGCACGGCAATCGTCTTGACCTGGGACGACTACGGGGGGTTCTATGACCACGTTCCCCCGCCGCACGTCTCCGCCTACATGCTCGGTCCACGCGTGCCTGGAATCGTCATCTCGCCCTACAGCAGGGCTGGAGCGGTGGTGCATACTCAGTACGACTTCCGGTCAGTGGTCACGTTCATCGAGCACGAATTCCAGCTGCCGCACCGGATGCAATTTGATCGCAATGTAGGAAATCTCGACGGAATGCTGAACTTCAAGCAGGAGCCACTAGCGCCGCTTCTCTTGAAGCCCCTGAACTGCCGCCTTGGCGAATCTCCAGGCGTACCCGGCTACTGAGCGGGGTCAGTCGGCCATCCGTTAGAGCCTAACCGGCGCGAAGGGAGTCATAGTGTCGAAGAGGTCGAACCGGGATGATGTCTCCGTCATCTGATCGCTTAACGTAGACGCCCGGCTCATGTTCTCGCTGCCACCTGCCAGGCAGACCGAGGCCTCGCCCAGCTGGGTTCGACAAAGGCGTGCATCAGGCAAAACGTGGGCAAGGTGCTGAGCCATTGGCTCAGAGCTTGGTAATAAAGTTGCCGGTGTAGCTGCTCGTCCAGATGTTGGTTCCATCGAACGCGACGCCCGTAGGAGCTGAGCCGACGGAGTGGCTAGTAATAACTTGGCCGGAGTGGATGTCTATCTCAGCTACAGAATTGTTTCCCGGGGTGGTAACCCACATGTGCGAACCGTCGAAGCAGACATCCGTCGGTCCGCCCGGGACCACTATGGTGTTGATCACCTCGCCGCTGGAGACGTCGATCTCCTTGACCGTGTTGTCACCCATGAGGGCCACCCAGATATGGGCCCCGTCGAAGGCGATCCCTTGTGGGATGCCCCCCGCCGATAACTGAACTGTCCTCACGTACGCACCGTCGCCGGCATTTACCTCACTAACGGTTCCGTCGCCCGCGTTGGTCACCCAGATATGAGACCCGTCGAAGGCAACCCAGTGGGTCCCGCGCCCACGCCAACCGTCAATCCCCCTCCACCGGGTATGGCCGCCCCGAAGGACTGTATCTTTCCATCTTGGTAGTTCGCTACCCAGAGAGCGCTGCCGTCGAAGGCGATACCCTGTGGATCGTTACCCACGCTTACGTCCATCACGTCAGTCCCTGACGAGATGTCGATCTCACTCACCGAATTACTTCCGCTATTGGTCACCCAAATATGGTGCCCGGTGAATGCCACAGCGGTGGGATCACTTTGAACGGCTACTGTCTGCAAGACTTGCTCAGTGATGGGGTCGACTTCGGCTACCGTTCCGTCAGTCGAGTTGGCCACCCACAGGTGGGCGCCGTCAAACGCGATGCCGTCGGGACCATTCCCAACGACCATGGAGGAGTCGTCAGAACTGGCCTGTTACCACTTGAGGGTAGCCACCTGCAGCGGGTTGTTGGTGTTGAAGGGTGTCCAGCGGGTGCCATCGAAGCCCAGCACCTGACCCTCCACCGGGGCATCACGGGAGATAGGCCTGCCATTCAGACCGCTAACTCGAGTTGTCTTCTGGCCGCCAGACACGTCGCCGCTCAAACTTCCGCTGAAGTTTTGAGCCGAGCTCGCCCTCGATACTGTACCTGTGATCTTGCTTCCGCCAAGTGAGGTGAGCCACCCGGGGTTGCTGTAGCTACGGTTTTGGTACAGGCCATTGGTGACACTGCCCGCGTTCCCGCTGATGTTTCCTCGAATGGTGGAGGCAAAGCTTTTCGTTCCGTGAATCGTTTGATTGGAGCTTAGGTCGACCAGTCGCCTTCACGACGGATGGACCCGGCGAGCGTAAATGCTCGAGGTTGTCTGGCACTAGCAGGAGCTGCTTGTCCTGCAGATACTCGCTTACGACTACTTCGGGCGGGATATCGAGCTTTCCTCTGAGCCGGAGGGCGGGGGCGGCCACGTCCGCAACCGCGCAGGAGACCCTTAGCGTATCGAGAGGAACGAATACGACTCCGTCCGCGAACTCAGTTCGAAGCGAGCGCGCGACCTCGACGGCGAGCCGCGTCTTCCCTACCCCTCCGGACCGGGCAGGGTGAGGAGGCGGATGTTGGGCTGGCGGAGCATGTCGCGGAGCACTGCTGCCTCACCATCTCGACCGAAGTATGCGGTCAGAGGCGTTGGGACGCGGCCGTCGAACGTGGAGTCGACGCCAGATACCGCGTTTGTAGCTGTCCGACTTGCGCCTCAGTCAGCCCCATCGCCTGCCGGCGCATCGCAGGGCACGACTGGGGGAACGCGCGGCGCCTTTCCAGCGTGCCGATGTAGACGACGCTGAGTCCCGCCGCCCGGATTGCGAGCGGGGACTTCGAAAGTCCGCACTGAGCGTGGAAAGCGGCGGACAAGGGAGCCGAAAGAGACCGAGTCACTCGCCTTGATGGAACTAGGATGCTGGGGACGTGAGCTAGTGGGCGATTCCATTGGAAGACACGCTGGCGGCCAGGGCGGCTTTCAGGGCATCAGTATAGGCGGTTTGTATAGATAGTTTCTCGACCTGCGGAGCTGTTCGGGATGAGCATGTGGTAACCGAAAGGCCAAACAGCGGCGGACGAGCTCAGGAGAAGTGAAAACGTGAAACCAAAGAACACCCGGCAGATGGTGCTACACACTCCAAGTGCGGCGACCGCGGGAGGCGGTCCCAGCCGCGGGGCCCTCGCGATGCCGAGCACGGAAGGCAAGTAGGCAACTCTTGGACTGCCGGCTTTCCTCACAGATCGTATGCATAGTGCGTCGACAAATCTTCCAATCAAGCCTTCGGCAACACCATCACGGCGCAGATTTTGAGACAGGCAACCGGTCAACCCTTCGAGGTTCCCTCCACCAGCTTCAACGGGAACGGACCGTCCGGACCGGGCCACGATGATTCCATTAACTTTCCTGAAAGAGGAGATGAAGGTGCCAAGCTATCTGTTCACGTTTTCGGTATCGACCAACTGGCGCGCATGGGAGCGACTACGGCCCCTTGTCGCAGTCTGGCTGGCTGGTGCAGTGGCGCTGTCAGCGCTGTCGACAGGTGCCCTCGCTGCGAGCTCTGTCGACACGCAAAGCGCCGTTGCGAGGTTCACATCCACCCCTATAAACCGGTCCCACGTCGTGCTCTCGCAGTCTCGCTTGGCTCGACCGGTCTTCGGGGCGGCTGCTAGATGCGACGACTCGTGGGTCAACCCTGCCGGTGGCGCATGGGGGACAGGCTCGAACTGGTCGACGGGCTCGCCGCCTACGAGCAGCCAGCGCGCCTGCATAACGAAGTCGCTCAAGGCTCCGGTCGAAGTGTCCGGCTCAGCCACCATTGGTGGCTTGACGCTTGGGGGACGGACCGGGCATGCCGAGCTTGATTTCGATAGCGGAACATTCGCCATCGGCGGGAGCTCGACGATCGCGGACACGGGATTGATGACGAGTCACGGGTGGGGCGTCATGATCGTCCAGACCGGGACGTTGACCAACCACGGCGTGCTGGAGCCGGGCGGCGCCGGAATCCAGTTCGTCGGTAACCTAGTGAATGCGCCTGACGGGCTGATCTTGGGCGTCGGTAGCAACCTGTTCTTCGATGGACCTGGAACGTTCACGAACGATGGGGAGTTCTCCCTGACGGCGGGGTTCACGTTCGCCAGTCCCCACGGCAGCGGCACGGGCGTGACGTTCGTCAACGCCGGCACAGTCCAGAACGACACCAGCTCGGGAGACGGCGCCTTCACCGTGGGCCCGGGCGGGACCTTCAAGGAGACCACCGGGACTGTGACAGGTGCTGCGCTGGATATCAACGGCGCTGCGCTGGATCTGGCTGGCCCTGGAACCTCCCGGTTCTTGCTGCTGGGCGCCGTGTCGATCTCGGGCACCGTCGCCGCAGGCCAGACCCTTCTATTGGACTCACACGCCGTTACTACTGCCGCGTCGCTGACCAATAAGGGCACGATCACCGGCGTGGGGTTCGGCGGTGAGATCACGGTTCCGACGGGCCACGCGCTGATCAACGACGGCTCGATCATGGGATGGCCGGGGTCGAACTTCGTGATGACCGGTAACCTCGACAATGCTCCGTCAGGACGCATCGACCTTACGAGGAACAGTGGTGGGTACACAAGCGGCCTCCAGATGAATGGGCCGTTCACGCTGACCAACCGCGGGACCATCATTGTCTCGGCCAACAGCGGCCTGACCACTCAAGGTCCGAACAGTTCGGCCGGTACCATCTACAACGCAGGCGGCACGATCGAGAACGATGGTACCGTCTCCGCGGCCAACGGTGGAACGTTCATCGAGGGCAACGGCACGACGACGGGCCACCCTATCTCGGTCACATCGGGCTCGTTAAAGCTGCAGGGCAGCGGCGCCTCGCAATTCGTGGTCAGCCAGCAGTTCACGAGTGGGACAACCACCGGCAACATCGCCCCAGGGCAGGTACTACACGTGCTGGGGATGAACGCTACCGGCAGCTTCACCAACAACGGGACGATGATCGCCGGCCACGTCTTCCTGCCGGCAGGTGACACCCTGACCAACAACGGAATGATCAGCGTCGATCAGGGGCAGCTGCTGCTTCGCGGCAACCTCGACAACAGCGCCAGTGGGGTGATCGGCGAGCAGGGGAATGTCACTCTGAGCGCGGCGAACACCAAGTTCACGAACGAGGGCGTGTTATACCTGCTCTTTGGTGGCGGCAGCAGCAGCATCGCCCTCGGGGTCTGTAACTGCGGGCCGGATCATAACCAGTTCATCAACGCTGGAAAGATCTACTTCGGAGTGGAACCAAATAGTTCGCAATGGGGCGGCGTCACTCTCGCCGCGAACATCAACGAGGGAGATTCCGAGACGGTCGACCTGGGCGGCGTGTTCGTGCCCGTGCCGCTGGGAGAGCCCCCAGTGCCTCCGGCGAGCCCGGCGACTATGGGCTACGACATTACCGCCAAATCCACCGGGAATCCACCTCAGTGGACGCTGACCTGCCCCGGAGGCGCCGCCGACGGCTGGAGCCTCAGCTGTAACGGCATTGGGGAGCTGATCGACCCCAGCAACAGATCGTTGATACCGACCGAGATCGCCGTCACCGGATCAGGCGCCAGTGTCGGAAGCGGATGGGCAGCCACATACGGACAACAGGTGAAGCTGAAGGCCACCGTCTCTGCCCAGTCCGGACCGGCGCCCACTGGCATGGTTACCTTCTTCGCGTACACCCAGCCGGCCGGCAACCCTGTTCTCGTACGCCGTGATATTCTCGGCACGGCGCCCCTGTCGACTAGTGGAGGCGTCACGACTGCAACGCTGAAGCTGAAGAACATGCGGCCGGGGGAATATCAACTGGCGGTCTTCTACTCCGGTAGTACGACTGACCTGCCGGCCAGCTCCTCGTACAACCCCTACATCAACCAGACCGTGAACCAGTCCGCCACGACGACAACGCTTACAGCAAGACCGTCGTCGTCCGCATTCGGAAGCCCGGTGACCCTCACAGCACATGTCAAGCCTGCCTTCTCGGGAGCGAGGCTGAAGGGGTCAGTGTTCTTCGAGGCCGGCAACCTGCCAATTGGTAGCGCACCGGTCAAGACGGCCAAGGGAAAGACGACGGCTCGGATCACGACCTCGGCCCTGCTGATCGGGAGAACGTCGATCACCGCGAGCTACGGTGGTGTTTACAACTACGCCAACTCAGACTCTCTGCCGAAGACTGTAACCGTGACCGCGCCCCAGGTGCCGACATCGGTGAAAGTAAAGGGGCCAAACTACGTTGCCGCCGGATCGACTTACAAAGCGACGAGCATCACGAACGCCACAGGAGCTGTCAGCTTCTCGCTCGCGGCCAACGCAACCACCCCCAAGAAGTTGACGATCAACTCCGCGACCGGGAAGGTGACGTTCAAGACTCCGGCCAAAGGGCTCACCCTCTTTTCCTATTCCGTGGTGGCGTCCAACGCCGCAGGCCGAGCAAAGAGCACCCCCGTCACTGTGAGGGTGAGTTGAACCCCATATTTGACTCGTAGTTGAACCAATCGTACTCATGGTAAAGAGTCGGCTCCTCCGTCTCCGAATCTCGGAGGGCCGGCTCTTATACCGTTTTCATGACTGGTGGACTAGCGTCTGAAGTTATCCGGCAAATACAGTGGGCTGGAGTCGACCTAAGGCATAGGCATCGACAATCCATGGCGGATGAAGCCCCTCGACCGAACCTTGCAGCAAATGCGGCAAGGTTAACTAGCATGGTTATCCCGCGGGATGCGGAGGAAGTGGCTCCGGCGGCAGGACTCGAACCTGCGACCAAGCGGTTAACAGCCGCCCGCTCTACCGACTGAGCTACGCCGGAACGTCGAGACACGGAAGGGCGAGCCGTTGGCTCGCTCCGTAGTTCAGTATATCGAGAGGCACCCCGGAAATCGCTCCCAGGAAAGGGGTTGCGCGCCAGGAGCCGGCGATTTGTTTGCGGCTCCCTTACCGAGGATCTGCCGGTTTCTATAGCTCCCGGCCCCTGCCTCGACGCGTTGGTTAGCAGTGCCTCGTCTGGAGGCGAGAGGGAACTCGACAACGAGGGAATCAGGGCGGGCGAGCCGGCCGTCGCCAAGGGGTTCTCACGATCGCGAGTGCAGGCCGTGACGAAGAAGGTGGCGCGGGAAGTCGTGGAAGTCGAAGCCACGAAGCAGCCCCGAGGCATGGCTCGGTCCTCCTGGGCCATGGTCACACGACGAACGGCCACAGAGGGGGGCCCGGGTACGTTCGATGCGGGAATCGCGCGACGAACGGCCACAGAGGGGCCCGGGTACGTTCGATGCGGGAATCGCGCGACGCCCGGCCACAGAGGGGCCGGGCTACGTTCGCGGCGGGAATCGGCACGATGCGCCCGGCCTGAGAGGGAGCGCGCGAGGCTCGCGGTCCTCGGTCTTGGCGGTCTGTAACCGCAGTTCCGTGCCCTCGTGGGCACCGTTTCTTGGGTCCCGGTTCAGCCTCAGACACCGAGATCGGCTGAATCAGGTCTCCAACCGAGGGAGGTTGTGACTCCGCAAACCTATAATCTGGCTGAATAGGAGCCGCGTCCCCCAGACAACGCCGGAAGGAATCGACATGAAACGACAAATCGGCATCAACGGTTTCGGGCGCATCGGCCGCTTGGCGCTGCGCACCATACTCGCCCGCTATCCCGACGAGCTGGAAGTGGTCGCCATCAACGATATCGGCGATGCAGCCACCAATGCCTACCTCTTCAAGTACGACTCGACCTACGGCCCGTACTCAGGCGAGGTCGACGTGGCTCGCGACGCCATCATTGTCGACGGACACCCGATTCGCGTGTTCGCGGAGCGCGATCCCGCGGACATCGCGTGGCGGAGCGTCGACGCAGAGATCGTTATCGAATCCACCGGCCGGTTCACCGATGCCACCAAAGCCTCGGCTCACCTCGGCGATACGGTTGAGAAGGTCATCATCTCCGCTCCAGCCAAGAATGAGGACCTCACCATCGTTCTGGGAGTCAACGAGGACATGTACGATCCCGACAAGCACCGGATCGTCTCCAATGCCTCCTGCACCACCAACGGACTGGCGCCGGTCGCCAAGGTGCTGAACGATCGGTTCGGGATCAAGACCGGACTTCTTACCACGGTGCACTCGTACACCAATTCGCAGCAGCTCCTCGATCTGGCCTCCAAGGACCTGCGTGATTCCCGCTCGGGCGCGCTCAACATCGTCCCCTCAAGCACCGGCGCCGCGAAGGCCGTCGGCCTCGTGATTCCGCAGCTTCAGGGACGGTTTACGGGCATGTCGTTCCGCGTTCCAACCTCGACCGTCTCCGTAATCGACTTCACGGCTCGGCTGGAGTCTGCGGTCACGGCCGATGAGGTGAACGCTGCCGTGAATGAAGCGGCGGGAACAGGGCGGATGAAGGGAATCCTGAGCTACAGCCAGGAGCCCCTGGTCTCCATGGACCTCAAGGGTAACTCGTACTCGTCCATCTACAGCTCTCTCGATACCATCGCGCTGGATGACATGGTCAAGGTCATTGCATGGTATGACAACGAGTGGGGATATGCCTGCCGGATTGCCGACCTCGCCCACTTCATGCTGGTCAAGGCGCCCGCCGCCGCAACGGCATGACGCCGGTCACCGTCTCCAGCGAGCCGGCACCGCTACGGAGCCTGGTCGACTTCGACGTGCGGGGTAAACGAGTCTTCGTCCGCGCCGATCTGAATGTGCCCCTCAGCAAGGATGGGGAGATCACGGACGATAGCAGGATCCGAGCTTCGCTCCCGACAATCCAGCTGCTCCTCGGTCAAGGAGCCGCGGTCATCGTCGCCTCCCACCTGGGTCGGCCGAAAGGCAAGCCCAACCCGTCGCTCAGCCTGAGACCGGTCGCCGTTCGCCTGGGTCAGCTTCTGGGCCTTCCTGTGCAGATGGCGCCCGACTGCATCGGGCCCCAGGTCGAGGCGATGGCGTCGAGTCTGCGGCCCGGAGAAGTCCTGCTGCTGGAGAACCTGCGCTTCCACCCTGAGGAGGAAGCCGACGATCCGCAATTTGCCCACGAGCTTGCTGGGCTGGCCGATGTCTACGTCGACGATGCGTTCGGCGCGGCCCACCGTGCTCACGCCTCGACCGTTGGGATGGGGGGCCTGCTGCCGAGCGCGGCCGGACTCCTGCTTGTTCGGGAGGTGGAGGCCCTGGGAGGTCTGCTCACCTCGCCCCGCCGGCCGTTCACGGCCATCATCGGAGGGGCCAAGATCTCGAGTAAGATCGGCGTGATCGAGAGCCTGCTGAAGCAGGTGGACCGTCTGCTCATCGGCGGCGGCATGGCCAACACCTTCCTTGCCGCCAGTGGCCTTGGAATCGGGGCCTCCCTGGTCGAGCCCGACCAGATTCCACTGGCTGAAACCCTGATGGAGGCGCACGGCCCTCAATCCGACGGCAAGATCCTCTTGCCGCTTGACGTAGTAGTGGCCGCTTCGGTAGATGCTGAGGCGGAGCGGAGGACGGTTTCTGTGGACGAGGTTCCGGAGACCTGGAGCATCGTGGACATCGGCCGGCGCACTGTGGATGCGTTTGGCCGGGAGATCAGGGGCAGCGGCACGGTCCTCTGGAACGGCCCAATGGGCATCTTCGAGATCCACCCATTCGCCGCCGGGACTCTGGCAATTGCCGAGAGCATGGCGGTCTCGCAGGCCGATACGATTGTGGGAGGCGGAGATTCGGTCGCCGCCATCGAGGAGTCAGGTCTACGGGAGAGAATGACGCATGTGTCCACAGGGGGTGGAGCGTCGCTTGAGTTTCTCGAGGGTCGCGAGCTCCCCGGAATCGCGGTGCTGAGGCGGTGACCGGATGAACCCCAATGCAGGCGACGAAGAGGAGATGCCAATTGCCTGGACGGCCATCCGGCAACATGAGGAAGTGGTGACCAGCGACGGCGAGATGGTCGGCACCGTCTCCGAAGTGATGGGCACCGGAAACGTTGGAATCTTTCATGGCCTGGCGGTGCAGACCCACCTCGTACACTACCCGGTCTCTGTGCCGGCGACAAATGTCGCCTCCATTACCAATAGGGAAGTGACGCTGAACATCGACCAGGCACAGTTCCGGGAGCTGGAACCCTTCGTCCCGGAGGAGTCCTTCAAGCTCGGCATCAAGGGATTATTCTTCCACAGACTGGGCTGGACCGAGGATCACGACCGCAACGGCTGAGCCTCGGAGGCTCTAGGAAGCGTGGTTCAGCCGGGGATGTTGCGGTTGCAGGGCACGAAGCGGACGCGCCCGGGAGGCGGCAACTGCAAGGTCGATAGGTTATAGATCGTCACCATCTCCTGGAGATGGCCAGGGGTTGGAGGATGGCTGTTCTCCGATGCAATCGGGTTCTCTCCGATCGAGATGTGACCGTACGCCTGAATCAGTCGGACCGCGTGGGCATGGGCCAGGATGTACTTGCCGGCTGGGCCATGATACCGGTCAAGCACGGCGTACCGGAAACCGGCGCGACGGGCGGCGCTGAGCTGTCGCAAACTTCTCGGCAGGGCTACCGCATTGCAGTGCGGCCCACTTCCCCTCAGATAGAAGGTTACCGCCTCATTCGACGTCAGTGCTCGCCCTCCGGCGTGACGTTGGATATAGTGGGCGGCGCGTGCAAAGCCGGAGCGCTCGCCGGTCAACCGGTAGCTGGCGAGTGCCCCGGAGGCGGCGATGGTCGCCGTCAGCAACACCAGGACCGTGCGCTGCACCAGGTAGGGCTGCACCCTCTCGACGATGGTGGCCAGCGCCGCCGCCGCCAGCAACGACGCGAACGGCAGCGCCGCGTCCAGATTCCTGGGCACGATGTACGGCGCGAATATG
>DASRCF010000072.1:0-21575 GCA_035653255.1 Chloroflexota bacterium | reverse complement strand
TCACTCGTTGTGACCGTTGTTCGGAGCACGCGTCTCATGCCGGTTGCTCCCGGAGGGCAGCAGTGCACCGGGGTGGCAGTGTACTGAACGGAGTCCCCGGACCACTGCAGAGACGGACGAGCAGGGAAGATGTGCTGGCGGTCGCCGGGCTCATGCGCAACTTTCCGCGGCCCTGGTTCCTGGCCGGCGGCTGGGCGCTCGATTGGTTTGTGGGTCGGGTCACGCGCGAGCATGGCGATATCGAGCGGCCCTGCCTGGCAGGGCCCGAATACCTCCGGTTAGGAGAGGAAGTGGTTCGGCTGGGCAGGATTTGTCGTGCCGAGAGGTCCAGCGTGGCCGTAGACCTCGGTGGACCGTGGCAGATCGTTAGGTCGTGGCCACGAGACGTTCTGGCCGACCCGAAAACCAAAATCTAGACCCGGATTCCAGACTCGCAAGCTCGGCGCCATAATGCAAGGTTTGGATGGCGTCCTCTACCTTATGGTGCGTGTGTCCCTTTTGAAAGCCAGCGAGATTGCAGGTCGGCACGGCGGTGCCGGACGGCGGTGTAATTTCACGCCCTGTCTTCCGTCGACATTCAGTAATGTCGATTCGGGGTAGCGATAACTTCTTCACTCCCGCTGAGGCTGCCGCGCGATATGCACGTGGACGGCCCTACTTTCACGGGCGCGTTATCGAGCGCATCCAGCACCGGTTGCAACTGGGGTGGCCCGTCTCCCGGGCGCTGGATGTGGCCTGTGGTACCGGGCTGTCGACTGTTGCGCTCAAGCCGCTGGCTCGTCGAATTGTGGGCACAGACATCTCGGAGGAGATGATAGCCCGGGCTCCTGTTGACCCGCACATCACCTACGTGGTCGCTCCTGCCGAACACCTTCCCTTTCCCGATGCCCACTTCGACCTGCTGACACTCTCATCCGCGCTGCACTGGCTAGACGCTCCCGCCTTCTTTCAAGAGGCGAAGCGCGTGCTCCATCGTGACCGCTATCTGGCCGTCTATGACAACGTCTTTCTAGGGGCGACGGAGGGGAACCCCACGTTTCAGGCACGGGTAACGCAAGACTACCTGAGCCGGTATCCCTCGCCACCGCGCACCCAGGTCACTTTGCCGGCAACAGCGGAAGCGGAAGGGCTCGAGTACGTGGGTGGTGAGCGGTATGAGAACGTCGTGAAGTTCTCGCTCGGGCGCCTCGTCGACTATCTCGTCACGCAGAGTAATGTCATGGCAACAGTCGAAGGCGGCCACGAATCGATCGGTGAGGTGAGAGCCTGGCTCACCCAGACAGCCGCGCCATTCTTTGGAGGTGACGAGGAGCTTTCCTTTCTCTTCGCCGGTCCCATTTGGTACTTCAGAAGGCCATAGTGAGGCGCTTCTACACGCGCCGTTGTAACGGATGATCGTTCCCATCGATGCCCGGGGCGCTGGACGGAAGCGCGAAGGAAGCGCCATTGCTACCCGCGATATTTCGCAGGGGCTGAATTCATTCCGCGACCGCCGTCGAGGGCGGCGGTGGTGGCTGTATCTGGCATGAGGAGACCCTCGGCCGGACTGAGCGGCTCAGCAGCAGCGAGTACCATCATCGAGAAGAGGCCTAGGATGGCTGACACGAGTTGCGGTGCCGTAAATGAATGGGATACCGTGGTCGACCTGGTTCGGCGGGAGCTGCGGGATTTCGTTGCCGCTGCCTCCCCTGCCACCGTGCAAACGTTACCGACGCGCTGCTCGCCCTGGACGGTCCGGGACCTAACCGCCCACATGGCGATCACGTTCCGCCGTTTCGCCGACATGCTCGTTCAGAGCAGGACTGGCGATCTCTCACCGCCCTTCCGCGCCGATGAGATCACCGCCATTAACGTCCGCCAGGTTGAGAGTTTCGCCGGCGATCCGATCCGAGATCTGCAGACACAAGCGGGTAGATTCCTCTCTCTCGCGTCTGATCCCGAGGAGATGATGGCGCACCAGCGCGGACCCATCCCGGTGCGGCTCCAGATGCACTTTGCGCTGAGCGAGCTGGCCCTGCATCGTCACGATGTGGAGGAGGCGAAGGGCAGCGACTATCGGCCGCCGGAGCCGGTGATCCTGGCACTTCTTCCCGTGTGGGAGAAGTTGCGCCCCGGTGCGCCCCCATCGGGGGATCCCTGGCAGCACGTTCTGGGAGCATCCGGACGCTAGGGGACAGGCGGCAGACCCCCGAGGATTACCCCGCGACAAGGCGGAATCACCAATGCACTGGTTTGGGAAGGTTAGTGACTGTACACTAACTTAAGCTGAAAGAGGCTAGGGCGCGACGCTTTGCCTTCCGGACCGATGTATGGAAGGAGGCGCGCGATGTTCGCTCGCTGGGCTCACCTGATGTACCGTCGGCGCTGGTACGTTATCTGCGTTTGGGTCCTACTTCTAGCCGGAGCGGTCTTGCTGGCGCTGCAGGCCGGCTCTGTTCTCCGGCCGGGTGACTTCACTATTCCCGGCAGCCAGTCGGACCGGGCCGCGATCATCCTGCAGCGGCAGTTCCATCAGAACACCCAGACGGACCTGGAGATTCTCGTGGTTTCCCACTCAGGCTCGATCTACTCGGGGGCCTTTGCGACCGCCGTGGCGACCGTGGCAGGTCATGGGCGCGTGGAACTGGTGGGTACCTTCACGCCTCCGGCGATGGGCCGGCGGTGAAGGCGTCCGCACGGGAACGGGCACTGCCGAGATGCCGACCAAAGTGCCGGTGTGAAGCGGGGCTCGGCAGCTCCCAGCCGAACCCGGCCCTAGATACGGGGGTCAGCAGATAGATGCTTTGATAGGTGGTGGATACCGGAGCGCACGGCGGGGCGCTGGAGCCGGAAGAGTGGAAGCTCGGGCGGTACTTATTGCCCGAGGGCAGAAAGGTTCCCACGACCTGTCCCCTGTCGTTGACCGACACCGCCTGATTGAAGTCGCAAGCGGGAGATCCCTGGGGGGTGAGCGTCTGCAGCTGAAAGGCACTGTCGGTCAGCCCGCCGGCTGCCGTCGTGGCGAGCATCCAGAGCATGGCTGTAGGATTGTCGATGCCGGCGAGACCCACCGTCCAGCCATGAGCGTTCATCGAGCTCGCTCCACCATACAATCCTCCGTTGGGGTCGTTGTAATCAGTGCCCAGCTCAAACGGTTTGGACACGCGACTCACCTTGCCACGGACGATGGTGACGCGCCATGCGGCAGGGTTGGAGTACTGGTTCTGACCGCTGCCGGATTCGTACGAGGAGCCGACGACAATGGCTGACCCATTTCCTGAGCCTGTCCGGCTGGAGGGTTGCGAGAGCGCGGCCGCGGCATAGCTCTGAATGACGTTCTTGACGGCCGTTCCCCTGAACCCCGATAGTGGTTGTACTCCGCCCAGTGGACCGGAGATGGTCGCGAACCCGATGCTGCCCTTCTGTGCGAAGCCGCCGACGTCTCCGGCACGATCGACCGCTGTGCCGTACGCCGAGACGAAACCCGACGGTGCGGAGAGGCGGATGGCGGTCGACCAGCTGGGCTTGGAGAGGCTACCGCGGTTTCTCCACTCGACGCCGAAGCTCTGTCCTGAAGCCAGCCGAACGAAGCCGGTGACGTCTCCGGCAGCGTCGATAGCGTACGCCGACCCCAAGGCAAGTGTCTGGGTCGAGGGTGGCCTCAGCGCGAACAGGGCGGCGGTTGAACCGGCGATGCGCCCGGCGTAGGGCAGGTAGTGCTTGCAGGCCTCGTCGACGCAGACGAAACCGGCGGCAAGGCTCCCGTTGTCGACGGCGTTGAAGGCCGCCGCGTGATCACCCTTGGGTACAGGGACGGCATATGACCGTCCCGAGCCGCCGGTTCCCGGCTCGTAGAAAAACCCCCTGATCGCCGAGCTCGACTGGACGTAGCCCACGATCTGGCCGGCGTTGTTCAGTCCGGTGGGGTAGTCGTCACCGGCATTCGGCCCGAAGGGGCTCAGAACCTTGACCGTGAACGACGGCGCGGTGGTCGCCTGTGAGACCCCGCCGGTCGCACCCACGAGGGCCAGAGATGTGGTGACGGCCGCCACAGCGGCCGCGCGAATGAGGAATGTTAGTCGTGACATTTCAGCACCGATTACTAGTTTTCGAACGGATAGTGGAATATACCTCGTTAGGAGTCGGAGGTTCAAGGGCTTAGAGGGTTGGAGTTCGCGCGTCTGCTCTCGACTTGAGCCTGGCTTAGGGCCACGCCGACGAATTGGGGATGGCAGGCGTTCGCCTTTCTTGACATGCTGGCGGCGGTAGTCCCTGAAGCCAATCATGAAGAACCACGCCAACCGGCTCATCGCCGTCACCGCGGGCTACGCCGTCGTCATGGCGGCGTGGCTGGTCATTCGTCCTGCGCCCGGACCAATCATCCGGGCAGGCGACGACATCGCGCAGGCGGCCGGGGAGCTGTTACTTGCGCCGCTCGTCCTGGCCGGACTGGTCGCCGCGGTGAGGGCCCAGAGGCACCTCCGGACTGCACATCGCCGGCAAGCGCTGGTGCCACCATTTCTGTGCCTCAGCGCGATGAGCTGGGGAGCCGGTCAGCTCGTCTACACCTACTACGAACAGGTGTTACGTCAGTCGGCTCCGCTGCCCTCTTGGGCCGATGCCGGTTTCCTGGCCGCTTACCCTCTCCTGCTGACGGGCATCCTCCTGCTCTCATCACACCGGCTCACGGCAGTGTCGCGGGGACGCATCATACTCGATGCCCTCATGATCCTCACCGCGCTCGGGACCTTCAGCTGGTACTTTCTGCTTGGCCCCACACTGGTTCAAGCCACAAACTCCCCACTTGCGAAGCTGGTCGCGTCTGCCTACCCGGCCGGAGATCTGGTGCTGATCGCGTGCCTACTGTTGCTCGCCACCCGCTGGCGTGACGACGTCATACGCCGAGCGGGGCTTCTGCTGGCGGTGGCGCTCACCGTCATCATTGCCACCGACTGCGTGTACCTATACCAGTCCCTGCACAACTCCTATGCCACCGGCGGTCTTATCGACGTAGGCTGGCCTCTCGGATATATGCTCATCGTCTGTGCCGCTCAAGCCCTGACCAGCCGGGTGAAGGCAGACCAGCCGGCGGCGGAAACCGAGACGACGCGACCTGGTGCGGAGACGGTACCGGCCTTTGTATTGCGCTCGCTGCTGCCCTATGCGCTTGTCCCGGGCGTGGCGGGCCTCGCCGTGTACGCCTTCGCGATCCGCGAGCGAATCGAGCTTAGGTACGGCGTGCTTGGCGGCGCGACTGTTCTGATCGGGATGATCATCCTGAGGCAGGTCCTCACGATTCTGGAAAACGTCCGCCTGTATCGGGACGTCGAAGCGAAGAGGGCTCAGCTCGAGTCGCTCGCCACTACTGATCCGCTCACAGGCCTGCCGAACCACAGGGCGCTCATGAGCGCGATCGATCAAGAGCTGCAGCGGGCACTGCGCTACGGTCGCACGTGTTCCGTGGCCGTGGTCGACATCGACCACTTCAAGGCCATAAACGATAGCCTCGGCCATGGAGCCGGGGACGAGGCGCTTCGTCAGTTCGGTGCTGTGCTGAGGAGCGCGGTTCGCGGCATTGATATCGTGGCGCGATGGGGTGGTGAAGAGTTCGTGATCATCCTGCCGGAGGCCACAGCCGATGGGTCTCTCACAGCGGCCGAGAACCTCAGAGCGCGGGTGGCCGCCCACCGCTTCAGGGTCGGCGGCGGCATCCACCTCACCTGCTCCATTGGAGTCGCCTTCTCCTCTTCGCCCGTCGATACCAGAGATGAGCTTTTGGCTTCGGCGGACTCGGCCATGTACGCTGCTAAGCGTTTGGGACGCAACCAGGTTCGTAGCGTGACGGATCCCGCCGTGGCGGCGTTGAACGGCGACAGGCGCACCACCTCACGGGACGAAGCGGCCCTCCTCGGAACAGTGGAGGCCTTGGCGGCGCTGGTCGACGCCAGAGACAACTACACTGCACAACACTCCCAGGACGTTGCCCGTCTGGCTATGCGAATGGCTATGGCAGCCGGCCTGGATCCCTCAGAGGCCCACCTGATCGGCATCGCGGCACGACTCCACGACATCGGAAAGGTCGCCGTGCCTGACGCCGTGATCGAAAAGCCCGGTCCGCTCACTGATGCCGAATGGGCGCAAATACGTATGCATCCTTCGGTCGGCGCCGACGTCGTGGCTCGCGTTCCTGCTCTCCGGGCACTTGCGCCCGCGATTCGAGCCCATCATGAACGGTGGGATGGCGGAGGGTATCCGGACGGACTGGCCGGAAAGGACATTCCTCTCGCCGCGCGGATCGTGGCAGTGGCCGACGCGTTTGAAACCATGGTTTCCGGGCGTACCTATCGTGCACCGCGTTCGGTCGAGGCGGCGTTGTCCGAGGTGCGACTGTGCGCCGGGAGCCGGTTCGATCCCGATCTCACCCAAACGCTGGTCGACGTGGTAGCCGGCGACGCCAAACTGCTCATAGCGGTGTAGGTGTCCAGGACGTTTGGTGCTGAGCCGCTACTTCTTGCTTCCCTGTGGATTCCATCGCGAACTGCTGAGGAGTCTTCGCGGTCATAGGGTAGGAGGGTTTGCGCGCCCATAGAAGCCGGCATCACCGGCACCCGATGGGGAGCTGACGTTGGTATCTGGGGAAGACGAGGAGCATTTCGAGGCGAGGATGCTTCCGAGGGAAAGGCACAGCTGCGTCGAACTGTCGGAGAGCCGCGAGGGAACCGATAATCGACGCTGCTATGTTCAATCGGTGCCGCTGAGGTAACGACATGTACTGGATCACCGCCGGACTGAGGAGGGCGGCTCTTCCGGTCCGGGCGGCCGGCTTGGGCCTCATCCTGGTGGTGACCCTGGTCCCCATCCTCCAGGCGTTTCATGGATCACATGGCCCGCTGGGGCCGGCGATTCCGCTGTTCTTTCTGGCGCCGGTCCTGGTGGCGTCGACACTTGGAGGCCGTCTCGCGGGCGGCATCGTCGCCGTAGCCTCGACTCTCGCCTGGGACTGGTTCTTCATTCCACCCCTCTACCGCATCACCGTGGCGACGCCTCGTGATCTCCTGGCACTCGTCGTCTTCTTGGGAGTCGCGCTGCTGACGGGTCAGCTCTCCACCACCGTCCGGACAGCCGCGCGCGAGGCCCAGGGTCGAGCGCGAACGACCGAGGCTCTGTATGAGCTGAGTGTCGCGCTGATCGGCCGCAGCGACCTGTTGGAGACGCTGTCCTCGATCACCTCGCGACTCAGGGAGACGTTTGACCTGGAGGCCTGTGCGGTGCTGCTTCCACAGGGAGAGTCCGGATGGAAGACCGTGGGCGTGGCGGGCAGGCTCCCCGACCGGTTCAATCCGCAGCTGAGCCGGGATGTTTCGGCCTCAGCCAGATGGGCCGTGAGCACGGGCCGCCCATGCGGGCTCGGGGAGCCGGAGCTTCAGACTGGGATCAGGCGGTCGGAGGTGCGTGGACGCTCCGAGGCTCGGTTGATGCCTCTTCGAGTCGGCAGCCGCTCGACTGCGGTGCTCGAGCTGGTACAACGACCTGGGTCACGCATGGACGAGAGCCGGGAGCAGTTGCTGATGACGCTCGCCAATGGACTCGCGCTGGCATTGGAGCAGGAGCCGATGGCGGAAGAGGAGCGAGGAGCCACCATCGCCCTTGAATCGGATCGCCTCAAGTCGGCGCTGCTGTCGTCGGTCTCTCACGATCTTCGTACTCCTTTGGCTGGGATCAAGGCAGCGGCCAGCTCGCTACTGCAAAAGGACGTCCAATGGACGGATGAGGACCGGGAGGGATTCCTGGTCGACATCAACACTGAAGTTGACCGCCTCACCCGCCTCATCTCCAACCTGCTGGATCTCTCACGCATCGAGGCGGGGGTGCTGCGGCCCTCGAAGGACCGCGAGGATGTCGCCGAGCTTGTCCGGAGCGTCGTGCACCGGCTGCGTCCCGTTCTGAGCGGGCACGATACCGAGGTCGACGCGCCGGGCGATCTTCCAATGGTGCTGATGGACTCAGTTCAGATCGACCAGGTAATCACCAACCTGCTGGAGAACGCCGCCAGATATTCGCCTCCCGGCGCTCCGATCAAAGTGGAGCTCAGCTCCAATCTCGATCGAGGCGAGGTCGCCGTCTCCGTCGTCGACGTCGGCTCTGGGATCCCGGCTCACCTCCAGGATCGAATCTTCGACAAGTTTTACAGGGTTTCCTCGCCGACCCAGCCGGCCAATGTGAGAGGGACCGGAATGGGACTGGCCATCGCCAAGGGGCTGGCGGAGGCCCACGGCGGATCGATCGCCGTCGAGAGCACCCCGGGACACGGCAGCAGATTCACGCTCACCCTTCCGATTGACGGGAAGTCAGAGGTCGATTCCGGGACCCCCGCGACCACGCGGCAGCCCACTGTATGACCCGGATACTGATTGTCGACGATGACCCGGCCATACGGCGGGCTCTCCAGAGGAACCTGACCGCGCGCGGCTACGAGGTCTCATCGATGGAGTCGGGTGAAGACGCCCTTCGAGAGGCGGCGGAGCGCACGCCGGAGCTGGTGGTGCTTGATCTTATGCTCCCGGGCATGTCGGGAATCGAGGTATGCCGGGAGCTGCGGGCCGAATCACCGGTTCCCATCCTGGTGTTGTCTGCTCGGGGAGAGGAACGGGCGAAGGTGCGGGCGCTCGATCTTGGAGCCGACGACTATCTCACCAAACCGTTCGGAATGGACGAGCTCTTGGCCCGGGTTCGGGCGCTGCTGCGGCGCCAGCCGTCACTTCCGACAAGTGAAGACGCTCAGATCTCGGTCGGAGCGCTCTCGCTGAACCCAGGTGATCGGACCGTAACTCGCGGCGGCCTGCCGTTGGAGCTTACCCCACGCGAGTTTGACCTGCTGCACTTCTTGATGCGGCATCAGGGAAAGGTGCTGACCCACCGGCTCCTCCTGTCTGAGCTGTGGGGGCCGGACTACTTCAGCGAGACCCAATACCTTCGCGTGTTTGTCAACCGTCTCAGGAGAAAGATTGAAGACGACCCTGCGCACCCTCGGTATCTGGTCACCGACCCCGGAGTTGGGTATCGACTGCTCAGTCCCGGCTGACACCACCGGGAACTCGATTGATTCCGCCTCTAGCCGTCGGGATCGGCGATCGTCTTCTCCGGCTCGGCCGCAGACGGATCGCCCACCAGGTGAACGTCGATCCCGGGTAGCTTTCGTATCAACCGGTTGGTAACCGAGCCGTGGAGGAGCTCCCGGAGTCTGCCGTGCGTCGGGTGACCGAGGACGATGCTGGCAACGTGGTTGCTCCTGGCAAAGTTAATGAGCTCGTCGGAAACCTTCCCCCGGAGGCGCACCACCTGCGCACCCAGCTCATCCGCGAGCTGCAGGTTGGACCGCAGCTGCCGCTCATCCGTCACGGATTGGGTGCGTCGATGCGCCTCAGCCGGTTCTACATACACCACCACCAGATCGGCCTTGAGCGCCGAGGCCATTCGCCACCCGCGGCGGATGAGCGCTCTCCCGATGGGGTGGTGATCGACCGCAACCATCACCTTGTCGCCGATGCCGGCCTGAGGCTGCACACGAAAATCTCGTAGGTAGGCGGCCAGCTTATCCTCGACTTCCTTAGCCGTTGCCCTCAGGGCGAGATCGCGCAGGGCGGACAGATTCCCCACGGTGAAAAAGTTCTCGAGAGCTCTCTTCGCTTGTTCCGGTGGATAGATGTTTCCGTGGACCATGCGACGGATGAGAGCTTCCGGCGCCATGTCGATCAGCTCCACCTGCTCTGCCTGGTCGAGCACCCAGTCCGGCAGCGTCTCGCGCACCTGCACTCCGGTCATCTGACGGATGTAGTCGTTTAGGCTCTCGAGATGCTGTACGTTCACCGTCGAGATCACGGTGATGCCGGCGTCGAGGAGATCCTGAACGTCTTGATAGCGCTTTTCATGTGTGGATCCCGGGGCGTTGGTGTGGGCCAGCTCGTCGACCAATGCCACCTCCGGATGCCGCGCGATTACGGCTTCGGTATCCATCTCCTTGAGGACCACGCCCTTGTATCGAATCTCCTTTGGAGGAATCACCTCCAGCTCGCCGACCTGTTCGGCTGTGTGTGGTCGTCCATGAGTTTCGACGAAACCGACGACGACGTCGGCGCCTCGTCGTCTTCGACGATTTGCCTCCTGAAGGGCCACAAACGTCTTGCCCACGCCAGGCGCCGCTCCTAGGTAGATCCGCAGCCGGCCCCGCTCCGGCTTCTCGGCGGCCTTGAGCTTGGGCAAGATAACGTCCGGATCCGGCCGCCCTGGCTCAGCTCCCATTTAGCGATACTCTGCCCATGGAGACAGAATCCGCCGGGTACGTCGGCAGTATCCCGGACGGCTGACGCAGCGCTTAGAAACCCTGCTCATGTGGTGCGCGGAGATCCGGCGTGTAGCCCATCGCGGCTGAGCGGTTGGAAGCGGCACGCTACTTCTTGAGACGGTCGAGTGCCAGATTCAGCTCGAGCACGTTCACGCGCGGCTCGCCCAGGAGGCCGAACGTTCGCCCGGTGGTGTACTTATGCACCAGGCCGCTCACAACAGCTCGTCGAAGACCGCGGACTCTGGCCACTCGCGAGATCTGCAAGTTGGCGTACGCGGGACTGATGTCGGGATCGAGCCCGCTGGCCGAGCTGGTGACGGCATCGGATGGAAGCAGGTAGTTCGGCGGAAGCCGGTTAACCTTACGGATGAGGTTTGCCTCCGTGACGACCTCCTGCAGCAGCTTCTTGTTGGTCGGCCCATAGTTGGTGCCTCCGGAGCTGGCGGCATTGTACGGAGATGGAGCTGTGGCTGAAAGCCGAGGCCAGAAGTACTTGAGCTTGGTGAAATTCTGACCGATCAGGTCAGAACCGACCACCTGGCCATTCTTCTTGATCAGGGACCCATTTGCCTGGTGGTTGAAGAGCAGCTGTGCCACGCCCATTGTCATCAATGGGTAGACGAGTCCGAGTATGAGTGTGAGGACGACGACCATCAGCACGGATGTTACGAGGAGGCCGCCCGCCGTCGCTCGTGGCGCTTCGGGCCGGCCCACGTCTTGGACTGGGGATCCGGCCGGCTGATTGGTTGAGAGAGTGCTCACATCTTCATTCCTTTTATTGCGTTAGGTGCAGAGCCGCGAGGATGAGATCACATAGCTTGATGCCGGCAAATGGGACGATCACCCCGCCCAAGCCGTAGATCAAGAGGTTGCGTCTCAGGACGGAAGCCGCTCCGATTGGACGATACTTTACGCCCTTCAGGGCGAGGGGTATGAGGGCCACGATGATCAGGGCATTGAAGATGACCGCGGAGAGCACCGCGGAATGCGGCGTGGCCAGATGCATGACATTCAAGGCGTCGAGCTGCGGAAACTGACGGCTGAACATCGCCGGCAGGATGGCAAAGTATTTGGCAACGTCGTTGGAGATGCTGAAGGTCGTCAGGGCGCCTCTCGTGATGAGTAGCTGTTTGCCGATGGCCACGACCTCGATGAGCTTGGTTGGATTGTTGTCGAGGTCGACCATATTGCCGGCTTCCTTCGCTGCCTGCGTGCCTGAGTTCATGGCCATGCCCACGTCTGCCTGGGCCAGGGCCGGGGCATCGTTTGTCCCATCACCTGTCATGGCCACCAGCTTGCCCTCAGCCTGCTCGTTCCTGATGAGTCCGATCTTGTCCTCGGGCTTGCTCTCGGCGACGAAATCATCCACTCCGGCTTCTCTGGCAATGGTTGCCGCCGTCAGCCGGTTGTCGCCGGTGACCATCACGGTGCGTATGCCCATGCGGCGCAGCTCAGAGAACCGGTCGATCATGCCGGGCTTGACGGTATCCTTCAGATAGATCAGCCCGAGCACCTCTCGGTCCTGGAGCACGGCCAGCGGAGTTCCTCCCTCCTCCGCGATACGCTTGGCCTGCGGTTCGAGGTCAGGCGACACGGTAGCGGCAATGTGCTCGATTGCGTCGACCGCGCCCTTCATGAGCCGATGCCCGTCAAACTGCACGCCGCTCATCCGGGTCTCGGCGGTGAATGGAACCAGATCCGCCTTCTCGAGGAACGCCTTGTCGACTGCGCATCCCTTCTCACCGCACAGCGTCACGATGCTCTTCCCCTCGGGTGTCTCGTCCGCCAGGCTCGATCGCAGCGCGGCCTCGATCAGCTCCTTTTCGAAGTGTCCCCCCAGCGGTATGAACTCAAACGCCAGACGGTTCCCGAAGGTGATGGTGCCCGTCTTGTCAAGCAGCAGGGTGTCGACGTCGCCGGCTGCTTCAACAGCCCGGCCGCTCATCGCGAGCACGTTGAACTGCACCAGGCGGTCCATGCCGGCGATACCGATCGCCGAGAGCAAGCCGCCGATGGTCGTTGGGATGAGGCAGACGAGCAGTGCGACCAGCGTGGTTACGGCCACCGCGCTTCCCGAATAGATCGCGAACGGTTGTAGGGTCCACACGGCCAGCAGAAAGATGATGGCGAGCGAAGCCAGCAGGATGTTGAGCGCGATCTCGTTGGGTGTCTTCTGCCGGTTGGCGCCCTCAACCAGGGCAATCATGCGATCGATGAACGTCTCCCCCGGGTTGGCCGTGATTCTGATCTTCAGCCAGTCACTGACGATGGTGGTGCCGCCCGTGACCGACGAATGGATGTCGGTACCAGGCTCCTTTATCACCGGTGCGCTCTCACCGGTGATGGCCGCTTCGTTAACCGAAGCGACCCCCTCGACCACCTCGCCGTCTCCGGGAATGAGGTCCCCTGCCTCGACCAGCACCATGTCGCCCCGGCGCAACTCGGTCGCGGATACAATCTCCGTCTGGCCGCTCGGAAGCAGCTTCTTGGCCTGAGCATCGGTTCGTGTTCTTCGGAGCGTATCGGCTTGGGCCTTGCCGCGCCCTTCTGCCATGCCCTCGGCGAAGTTGGCGAAGAGGACGGTGAACCAAAGCCAGAGGGAGACTCCGGCGGTGAAGAAGCGGTCTCCGCCCAGGCCGGTGTGAGGGATGAACGAACGCACGAACTCGATGGTCGTGACGGCGGCGCCAATCTCGACCACGAACATGACCGGGTTGCGAAGCTGCACCCTCGGATCAAGCTTTCGAAAGCCGGCAATCGCGGCCTGGCCCATAATCCGAGGATCGACGATCGAAAGGCCCCGCCCGTGGCGCCGTTGATCACCGAGATGCCCCTGGTCCTCCGGCGTCACCTCCGGCGCGCGCATGGAAGTCTCTGATGTCGTCGCCGCACCGTCTAGAAGACCTTTCCGGCATTCTGTAGCAGCTGCTCCAGAATGGGACCGAGCGCATAGGCAGGCAGGTAGGTGAGTGCGGCGACGATGATGATCACGGCAACCAGGAGTATTGTGAACGTGGCCCCGTCGGTCGGAAAGGTTCCCAGGCTCGCCGGGACCGTCTTCTTGCGAGCCATCGAGCCCGCGATGGCCAGCAGAGGCGTGAGGAAGAGGAAGCGGCCAATCAGCACCACCACCCCTCCAGTGGCGTTGTAAAAGTTCGTGTTTGTGGTCAGGCCGGCGAATGCCGAGCCGTTGTTGGCATTCATAGAGGTGAAAGCGTACAGGATCTCAGTCAGGCCATGAGGACCCGGATTGAGAATCGACGCGGTTCCCCAGGTGCCCACTGAGGCGATGGCCGCGATGATCAGGATGTTGGCAGGCGAGATCAGCAGCGCGATGCTGGCCATCTTGACCTCGAAACCCTCGATCTTCTTGCCCAGATACTCGGGCGTTCGGCCGACCATCAAACCGGCAATGAAGACCGCCAGGATGACGTACATCAGCATCCCGTAGAGTCCGGCTCCAACGCCGCCGAAAATCACCTCGCCGGTGGCCATGTTGGTCAAGGGCACCAGACCCCCGAGCGCTGTGTAAGAGTCATGCCAGGCGTTGATCGCGCCGCAGGAGGCATCCGTGGTGATCGTCGTAAAGAGGGCCGAGTCGACGATACCGAAGCGCACCTCTTTGCCCTCCATATTTCCGCCCGGCTGGGTCGCGGTCGCCACCGTGGCGACGTGAGCCTGTGCGGAAACCTGAGGGTTGCCGTGTTGCTCGAAGCTGACCGCAAAGAAGAAGCCCGTGCTGAATAGGAGGAACATCGCCGCCCAGATGGCCCAGCCCTGCTTGGTGCCCTTGACCCACTTGCCGAACATGTACACCAGGCCTGAGCCGATCAGGAAGATGGACAGCATTTCGACGAAGTTCGTGAGCGGTGTCGGGTTCTCGAAGGGGTGTGCCGAATTGGCATTGAAGAATCCGCCGCCATTCGTGCCCAACATCTTGATGGCTTCCTGTAGCGCGACCGGCCCTTGCGCGATCACCTGCTTTCCGCCCTCGAGCGTGTGCGCCAGGGAATAGCCGGCGAGGTTATCAGGGACGCCTTGCCACACCAGGAAGAGCGCGTAAAAGAAGGTTATCGGCACCAGCACATAGAAGATACAGCGCACCAGGTCAACCCAGAAGTTGCCGATACTGCCGGCGCTCCGCCGGGCCAGCCCGCGGACGAGGGCCACGGCCCAAACGATGCCGGTGGCCGCCGAGGCGAAGTTATGCCAGCCGAGCCCCGCCATCTGCGTGAGATAGCTCATGGTGGTCTCGCCGCCGTAGTTCTGCCAGTTGGTGTTGGTGGTGAAGCTGGCCGCCGTATTCCAGGCCAAAAACTGGGGCACATTGGGAAAATGCTCCGGGTTGAACAAGCCGCCGTGCCATTGCTGCGTCCGCTCAAGAAGATAGAGAACCAGCAGTCCAACGAGACTGAAACCCAGGGACGCCAGGAGATAGACGAACCATGTCATTTCGGCGCGCTCGTCAACGCGTGTCAGCCTGTACACGCCGACCTCAACGGGCCGCATGAGGCGGTGCATGAATGTGCGCTGCCCGGTGAAGACCCGGTAGAGATACGTTCCAAACGGTTTGGCCGTGGCCAGAAGGATGGCGCTATACAGTGCCCAGGTCCATATGGCTTCGCCAGTCATCCAGCTCGGCATCTCAGAACACTTCCGGTTTGATCAGCGCGATGAGCAGATAGATGAGCACCAGTGCGGACACGATCGTGAGAATGATGTTCTCTGGACTCATCTCTTGCCTCCCATGAGCCGATCGAAGCCCACCGCACAGAGCACGTTGAGCCCGAAATAGGTCAGCGTTGCGACAATGAATATGACGTCCAGCACTTACAGGGGCTCCGTCGCGCGTTCGGATGTGCACGAGTGGAAAGGAGATGGTCTAGAGTCTTCGACCTGACGGACGAGGGCTTCAATTGGAAATGGCTTCTCGAGGAAGCTCCGGCAGCCGAGCTCCCGGATGAGCCGTTCATTGGGCCGCAGAGCGGAAATGACTATCACCGGGGTGGTAAAGCCTTGCGTGCGCAACCACCTGACCACATCCCAGCCCGAGCCATCAGGCAGGTCTATGTCCACCAGGAGGAGGGACGGAACGCCCCGGTGAAGGATCTCTACCGCATCCTCGACGCCTGCTACCGCCGCGGTTTGGTAGCCTCGTGCCTCGAGGTTACGCGTTATCGCCCGGACCAACGTGCTGTCGTCTTCGACGACGAGTACAGCTCGTGATTCCAACGTTTCGATGTCTTCCATACGGCCATCCCATCGAGCCTAGGCCGGTGGGCGTAAACCAACCGTTAACGGCGGACCGTGTGGCGTAAATAGTCGTAAACGGATCAGGCCGGGGTGGCTAGACGGGAGCTACTCCGGAGCGGCCGCCGATGGGGCGAATGACGCCGCCCCGACGCGCCCTGGCCGATTAGCTACGTTTCGAGTTTCGAGTTTCGAGTTTCGGGTCAGTTTCAGGACCTTCGACTTTGGATCTTCGACTCTGGACTTTCGACCTCGACCGTTTGCTCGCCAGTCCGAGTGTCGAACCTTTCGGCCATTCGATGTGAAGGCGTAGTCTGAGAACTCCCTCCGGCCTCCCACTCGGGCGCGGGTTTCAGCCGGTTCTGGTCAGTGCAATGACGGGTATGACCCGGGAAGTCTTGTCCTGGTAATCGCGGAAGCCGGGATACAGTGACGCCTGACGGTCGTACAAGCGGTTACGCTCCTCGCCCTTTACCTCCGTTGCCGTGACCGGAAACGACTCCGTGCCCACTTCGACGCTGGCCTGAGGATTGGCGACGAGGTTGTGATACCAGGCCGGATGGCTTGGAGCTCCAGCCTTCGAGGCGAAGATCACGAGGCGGTCGCCGTCCTGAAGGTACATGACGGGGGTGGTGTGTTTCCGGCCGGTCTTGGCTCCGGTGCTTGACAGTAGCAGCAGCGGGGCGCCCTCAAAGGGGCCGCCTACCCGGCCCTCATTGGAGCGGAACTCCTCGATGATTCGCTGATTGAAGTCGGTCGGTTCGGTCATCCTCTGCCTCCTGGTATCTTCGTCTCAGCGTAGCCGGTACGGAGAGTGGCTCCGCCGCCCGGAGATGCTGTGGTCCACAGAGGCGGGGTGTCGCGAGAAGTACCAAAGATGCGGCTCTGGATCTCAATCATTTGCCAGCTGGAAGCCGGAGAAGTCGAATGCCGGAGAGACGGTGCATCCGGCGAGGCTGTAATCGCCGAGTGACCTGGCCTGCTGCCAGGTTCCGGCAGGGATGACCACCTGAGGACACTGACCGCGGCTGATGTCAGGCCCCAGGATCCGGATTTCGGAATCCGCATCGGTCCGTACGAGCCGAAGCTCGATCGGGGCGCCGAGGTAATGATGCCAAATCTCGTCGGCGTCGATGCGATGGAGGCGAGTTAGCACCCGGCCTGCCAGCAAGAAGTAGATGGCGCTGCCGGAGGCGCGAGCACCCTCCTCGGCGTCCGCACGCCAGGTCTCTCTGAACCAGCCCCCCTCCGGATGAGGTTCGAGACGCAGACGAGCGATGACCGTCGAGGCCTCCGCCGAAGTCCTCAAGAGATGCTCACGTGCCGCCGTTGACATCGTGCGGTCGTACAACAGCAGTGAACCGAGTAGTTTCGCGTTTCGCGTTTCGCGTTTCGAGTTGAGAGGACACACTGCCTGCAGAGGCGGACACTGAACGATTGAGTGTCTGGTTCCGGTTTCCAGGTTTCGAGTTGCAAGCACATACCGGCGACGCAGCGAGCACCCAACCATTGAGGTTTCGAGGTTAGATATTTGAGGTTCACCGTTCGGGTCTGGGGTTGAACTCGCTTGGCGGCTCCGAGAGCGTGATCATAGAAACGATGGCCCGGCATCCGAGGCGGGGCGGAGCCGGCTCGGGAACCGTCGGACGGCAAGTCAGGCAGTGGACTCCGACTCGATGTCCACCTCCTGGCCCTTCAAGCTGAGCTGTAGAGCCGTGCGAACTACCTCGGCGCTCTTGGAAGCTGCACCGATGCGCTCGCGGTAATGAGTGGCGGAGTGGCTTCTGCCGGCGTGTAGTGCTTCCCTCTCGAGGCGCGTGGCCAAGTCGATTCGCTCCTCGAGGGCTCGCAGTGCCGCCCAGAGCCCGGCTTCCAACGCCTCTCCTTGGGCCCCGAAGAGCGACTCAGGAGAGTACGAGTGACCGACGCGGCACTGGTAATGTTTGAGGTTGCCCGTCTCAACCTGCCAGAGGCTGCCGTGGCATTCCGGACAGGTGTACACGGATGGGGGCCCGTCTTGTTGTTCGTCGATGAGGCCGGGAACAGATTCGATGTCTTCTCCTGTGGCCGCAGACTCTTCCATCCTTGCCACCTCCTTTAGTCGTCCCTTTTCCGGCTGACTGCTGCGGCCATCCACCAACTCGGTGAGGACTGCGGGAATCTCGCCCAGAGGCAGACAGTAATCGATCTCGACCCGATCGAGAGCGTTCCCCGGCATTCCCGGGAAGAGGGCTTCCGCCGGGTCCTGAACGATGGTCGTCCCGCCGTGTGCCTTGATGCTTGCCAGGCCCAATGAGCCGTCATCGAGCGAACCCGAGAGGACGATGCCCACCACTCGGGGTCCGTAGGCAACGGCGGCACTGCGGAAGAGCACGTCGATGGCCGGCCGGTAGCGATTCCATTTGGGCCCACGAGAGACGCGGACCCGGCCATCCTCGATAGTGAGATGACAGTCGGGTGGGGCGACATAAATGCGCCCGGGCTGTACGGGCGCGTCGTCAACCGCGGCCACAGCCTTGACGGGCCCTCCACGATCGAGGATCTGAGGCAGCGCGCTGGTCGCGTACGGGGGCAGGTGTAACACCACGAAGGCGCTGGCCGGAAAGGCGACCCGGAATCCGCCGACGAGTTCCCGCAGAGCCGTCACCCCGCCGGCTGAGGCCCCGATTACGACGATGTCGTGATTGGGCATTATGGGCATTCCCTCTGGGCGGTGTCCAGCACGGGCCCATCGGGCCACGGACTTCCGGCGGAGATCCTCCACTCGCTTGTGTGGCGCACGTGAGAGTACCGCGCTTCCTACTTCTACAATACGAGTACACCAAGGCGGCATAGGGGAGCGGGCAACGGAAGAGGCCGGCGCAGACGAATCAGCGGTCAGGCAGCTCGTCGTCATTGGTTCCTCTGCGGGCGGTATTGAAGCCCTGGCGAAGCTCCTTCCGCAGCTGCCGGCGGACTTCCCGGCGCCGGTGGTGGTTGCCCAGCACCTCGATCCGGATCGGACGAGCTCGTTGGAGTCGATCCTCAGCAAGCGGAGTCCTCTGAGAGTCGAATCGGTTGGCCGCGACACCCTGCTTCGGGCAGGGGTAGTGTACGTCGTTCCCTCCAACCAGAATGCGGCCATCACGGACCACGAAGTGAGTCTCCTGCCACCCGGCTCGGGGCCCAAGCCCTCTATCGACACCCTGCTGTCGAGCGCTGCCGGCATCTTCCGCGAGAACCTGGTGGCGGTTGTGCTCACAGGCACCGGCTCCGATGGGGCTGCGGGGGCCGAGGAGGTGAAGCGGTTTGGCGGCACCGTCGTGATCCAGGACCCGCGAACCGCTCAGTTTCCCGGCCTCCCTCTCTCACTGGCGCCGACCGCCGTGGATTTGTCGGTGCCACTCGACGATATGGGTCCCAAGATCCTTTCACTGCTGACCGGGCCGAGAGAGCTGCTGGAGAAGCAGGAGGACGCTCTAGCGGAAGTATTGCGTCACATCGAAGAGCACTCGGCAGTCGACTTCTCGAAGTACAAGCGACCAACGATCATTCGACGGCTGCAACGGCGAATGGTGGCAACGGACAGCTCTACCATTCAGGAATACCTGAAGCGCCTGACTTCCGATCCCGATGAGAGCCGCGCCTTGGTGAGCAGCTTCCTCATTAAGGTGACGGAGTTCTTTCGAGACCGCGAGCTGTTCGACGCTTTGAGAACGCGCATAATGCCGGCAATCATCGAACACGCGCGCAGAAGCGCCGCCGAAATCCGCATCTGGTCGGCTGGGTGTGCCACCGGCGAGGAGGCCTACTCGCTTGCCATACTCCTGGCTGACCTGCTCGGCGACGATTTGACGCAGTTCCACGTCCGGATCTTCGCTACCGACCTCGATCAGGGCGCGATCGAGTTCGCCCGTCGGGGAACGTACCCGGTCTCTGCGGTGCAGTCGATGCCCGACGAGCTACTGGTGGGGTACTTCACCCGCACCGGTAACGAGTACACCGTGAAGAAGAACATCCGCTCACTCATGCTTTTCGGAGCCCACGACCTGGGAGACCGGCCCCCGTTTCCCCGAATCGATCTCCTCGTCTGCCGAAACGTTCTGATCTACTTCTCCACGCCTCTTCAGCGACGCGTACTGAGCCTGTTTGCATTTTCGCTGCGCAACGAAGGGTATCTGGTCCTCGGCAAGTCGGAGACAGTCAGCTCTCTTCCGCAATACTTTGAGGCCGAGGACAACCACCTTCGTATCTTCAGACGACGGGGAGATGCAGTCACTGTGCCCCGCCCCGGCCTCAGCGAGCTTCGCCATGCCTTCGCCGAAGCTTCAGTCGTGCGCCCACCCCGGCAATCGGCAGCCGTCGGAGCACGAACCCCTCGAGCGGCGAGCGAGGCTCGGCCCGCGCTCACGGAACGTGACGCTCGATGGACCGCGGCGTTTCAAAGGATCCCGTTCGGCATCGCCATCGTCGATCGTCGATACAGCATCCGCTACATCAACATGGCCGCGCGCAGCCTGCTCGGAGTGTACGGGAGGGCCATCGGCGACGATATCGTCCACCTCGCCCAACATTGCCGAAATGCGGACCTCCTCTCGGCCTTGCAGCGTGTGTTCCGCTCGAATGAGCAAGTAGAGCTGCCGGATGTGAGGTACGTCGAGCCACCGGACCAGATTGAACACCGGCTCGACATAGTCTGTCAGCCCTACACCGACGACGCCTCGGGTGACGCCGATGTGTACGCCGTCCTGAGCGTGAAGGACGTGACCACTCAGGGAGCGACGCTCGACGAGGCTCGGCGGGACCGGGGCGAGCTGGCATCGCAATTCGAACAGGCCAAGCATCAGCTCGAGGTATTGGGAAACACCATCAGCGACCTCCGGCAGGCCAACGAGGATCTGACGGCCGAGAACCTGGAGCTGCGGAGCGCGAACGAAGAGTTCTCGCTCGGAACCGAAGAGCTGCAGGCGGGAGCGGAAGAGGTCGAAACCCTTAACGAGGAGCTGCAGGCGACCAACGAGGAGTTGGAGACGCTCAATGAGGAGCTGCAGGCGACAGTGGAGGAGCTGAACGCGACGAACGATGACCTGAACGCCCGGGGCTCCGAGCTGGAACAGGCAGTCGCCTCGGGCGAGGCGGCCCGCCGCGCCAGCGAATTGGAACGCGCTCGGCTTGAGGCGATTCTCGTCAGCATGGCGGATGCGGTGCTGGTCGTGGATCGCGATCAGAAACCCGTTCTGACCAACCAAAGCTTCAACCAAATCTTCGGAAGCGTCACCCAGGGGTTTCTCATTCAGGACCCGGACGGCACTCCCATTGCGCCGGATCAGCTGCCCGAGGTACGTGCGGCACGCGGCGAGTCATTTTCGATGGAGTGCTCGACCCTGTCTGAAGGTGACCGGGTCTACTACGAAGTGGTGGGGCGGCCCATCCAACTGGGAGATGGCGTGGAGGGAGGAGTCCTCGTCATCCGCAATACCACCGACCGCAGCCTGAGGCGGCTCCAAGACGAGTTCATGGCCATGGCCAGCCACGAGCTGCGCACGCCGCTCACGGTTCTCCGCGGATATCTCTCGCTCATGCGGAGACGCACCTATGACCAGGAGCGCATGGCGGAGTTCCTCCGGCTCGTGGATGACCAGGCCGTACGCATGGAGCGACTCACCTACGATCTACTGGACGTCGTGCGGCTGCAAAGTGGCCAGCTCTCACTCCGGCCGTCCACGGTGGACATCAACGAGTCGGTCGACCGCAGCGTCAAGACCGTCTCGGCACTGTTTCCCGACCGTAGATTCGACTCGGCGCCGGCATCGCAGGAGGTGCTCGTGTGGGGCGATCCGGAGCGACTCGACCAAATCTTCGTGAACATCCTGCTCAACGCAGCCGAGTTCACACCCGCGGATGGGCAGGTCGCTGTCTCCGTGCGCCGCCAAGGCGGCAAGGCCATCATCTCCATCCAAGACAGCGGACCGGGCATAGAGCCCGCCGACCTGGCGAAGGTCTTCACCCGATTCTTCCGCGACGG
>DASRCF010000071.1:0-17256 GCA_035653255.1 Chloroflexota bacterium | reverse complement strand
ATCTGGCCTTACGCCTCGACGTCGGTGCGCTGAGGCATCGCCTTAGGGTCTCGGCAACCACCTCGACCGCTCGACGCCGTGGAACGTACGCGCTTGAGTGTTCATGCGGCGCAGGGCTCGCCGGACGAGCCCTCACAATACGACACAGGTCACGCGAGGGTCCGGTCGGGGTCGCCTAGGCGGGACCCGCTCCCAGGAGCGCCCTTGCCAGGGCCTCCAGCTCGGAGCGAAACGGCTCATAGAGTTGGGTCTGCTGGAGGGCCCGCAGCGCCTGTCTGAGGTGAGACTCGAGGCGGGCATCGATGTCGGCGCGGATGTTCAGGCCGTCGAGAATCCGGACGATCTCCTCCGGCTCGGTCTCGGAGTGCCTCGAGTAGAAGCTGATCAGGAGATCTCGTTCGGCGCCACGCGAGCGCTCCAGTCCCAGCACGACCGGCAGCGACTTCTTGCGGTTGACGATGTCTTTGGCCTGGATCTTTCCGGTTTCACCCGATGCGGCCCAGATGCCGAGGATATCGTCGTAAATCTGAAACGCCAGCCCGAAGTGGCGGCCGAAGGTTTCCAAGGCGTCAACCTGCTCCTGATCCCCGCCGCCGATGAGGGCCCCCGACCGGCAGCTGAAGGTGATCAGCGCGCTGGTCTTCAGGCCGATCATCCGTCGGTACTCCTCCAGTGAGACGGTGACCTCCCGCTCGAAGCACATGTCCAGATACTGGCCTTCAGTGAGCGCCAGCGCCGTCTCCTGGAACCCGCGACAGATCTCAGGCACGTCGCCGGCCGAAAGCGCGGCCAGCCCGGCGAGCGCCAGCATCGCGTCACCGGCATTGATCGCCAGCGGCTCTCCGAACCGGGCCCACAGGGCGGGACGGTGTCGCCGAGACTCGTCCCGATCCTCGATGTCGTCGTGGATGAGCGAGAAGTTGTGCAGCAGCTCGATCGCCGCTGCTATGGGTAGGGCTTTGTCTCGATCTCCACCGACCGCCTCACAGCTGAGGAGACAGAGCAGAGGCCGGAACCGCTTTCCTCCCACTTCGTCCGAGAGCTCGAAGTTCTGGTCGACCCAGCCCATGTGATAGGCCATCAGGTCGTAATGATGGCCCACCGGCTCCCGCCGGTCGAGCCAGCGGTGCAGCTCGGCCTCGACGGCGGCGCCGTAACGATCGAGGATGGCTGTCGGGAGGCTTCCGACCATTACCCCGACACCCGGCTGGCGGGCCACATGGTCACAGCATACTCTGTGCATCGACATCCCTCGATCAACCACGGATCACGGCATCGGCAAAGCGGACGGCGCGTAGGGTGGCTTCGACGTCGTGCACGCGAACCATGTCGACCCCGTGTGCGACGGCCAGCACGGCGGCGGCAAGACTTCCCTCCAAGCGCCGGTCGACCGGGAGATCCAACACCGCTCCGATCGTTCCCTTGCGGGACATTCCCATGACAACCGGAAACCCCAGCCGTCGAAGCGTCCTCAGCTCGCCCAGAATTCGCAGGCTTTCGACGGGTCGCTTGGCGAAGCCGAAGCCGGGGTCGACGGCGATGGCGCCTTCCCGGACTCCTGCCTGGATCGCCGCAGCGGCGGCCTCTTCCAGAAAGCTGAGGACATCATCGAGGACGTCGGGATGTTTGCGCTCCCGGCGGCTGTGCACGATGACCACGCCCGCTCCCGCCGACGCCACGACCTCCTTCATCTCCGGGTCACGCAGACCGCTGACGTCGTTGACGATGGTCGCTCCTCTCTGAAGCGCCTGGCGCGCGACCTCCGCCTTTTGGGTATCGACGGAGATGGCCACCTCGATGCACTGTCTGACCACACTTAGCGCCGGAATCACCCGAGCCAGCTCTTCCTCTTGGGAAACGCCGGCTGCTTGCGGCCGGGTCGATTCGCCGCCCAGGTCGACGATGTCGGCCCCCTCGCGCACCTGAGTTTGGACGCGCTCGAGCACCGACGCGGGACTGACACCGTCGCCCGAAAAGCTATCGGGAGCCACGTTGACAATTCCCATGACATAGGTCCTGCCACCCCAGGGTCCGGGCCATGGTTGTGTCTCCGCGGCAGGCAGCCCATCTTCAGCCTTCCGACGGTAACCGTCGGCCTGAGTCACTTTCGGGCCAGGCGACGAGCCGCGTTCTCGACCACCCGTCGCAACAGCACGACGTTGGTCAGTGGTCCCACACCACCGGGGACCGGCGTTATCGCGCCGGCCACACGGCTGACAGCGACAAAGTCGACATCGCCCGCGATCTCCGCACCCACCTGGTTGATACCGGCGTCGATCACCACGGCTCCAGGCTTCACCATGTCGGCCGTCACCAGTCCCGGCCGCCCGGCGGCCGCGACGAGGATATCCGATTCCCGGCCCAGACCGGCAAGGTCGAGGGTCCTGCTATGGGCGATGGTCACGGTGGCGTTGAGCGCCAACAGCAGATGCGCGACCGGCTTCCCCACCACGATGCTGCGACCGACCACCAGCGCACGCGCGCCTTCGACCGGCGCTCCGGCGGCTTCGATCAGGGCGATGATAGCCGCGGCCACGGAGGGCACTCCACCCGGCTCACCCACGTACAGCCGGCCGGCATTGACAACGGTCAGGCCGTCGACGTCCTTGTCGGGATCCATAACGTTGATGATGGGAGCCGGAGACAGGCCGGCCGGGAGCGGCATGGGGACAAGAATACCGTCGACCCCGTCGTCCTCGCCCGCCTCGACGACCTCACGGTTCAGCTTCGCCTGGTCCACCGTGGCCGGCAAGCAGCGGAGGTCGATCTCGACGCCGAGGTCGGCCGCATGGCGCCGCAGCCGCCGGACGTAGATGGCTGAGTCGGTGTCCTCGCCCGCAAGCACTATGCGTAACGCGGGGATCACACGGTCCGCCCGCAGCCTTTCGACGGTCGGGAGCAGGGCGGCCTTCATCTCTGAGGCCAGCGGCCGGCCCTCGAGGAGCCTCGCTGTCATGCTTCGGCTCCGATCACCTCTCGTGCCCGCTCCACCACGGCCGCCACGTCACCCTCGACCAGCGGCAATTCGGCCAGCTCGCGGCGAATGCTCTCGACGAAGGCCTCGTCCTTGATGGAAGCCAGGTTTATGTCGACGTTCAGTCGAGCCGAGGAGAACCCGGCTCCGAAAGCCAGAGCGGCGCAGGCGACGTCACTGATCGCCGCCGGGTTACCGATCCCCACCAGCCTTCGAGATTCGCGCACGCCGTCGACGGCTAGTCGCATCGTCTCCAGCGGAGGCTGTACCGCCAGCTTCAGCGATTCCTGCATAGCCCGTCGCCGTTGACTTTTTTCCTCATCCGAGGTCCGCGGCAGCTTCATGGCTCCGGATACTCGCTCGAAGGCAGCGGCGTCTTCGTCGACCAGCTCCCGAGCACGCCTCATCCCAACGGTCGAGGCTCCCTTGATCACCTCGACATCGTCCTCTACAGAGGCATAGGCCGGCCGGCCGAGCGTCAGCTCACAGACCATACAGAGGAGCGCGTCACCGATCGCCACGTGCAAGGCGGCGACGCTGCCACCGCCCGGCACCGGGCTTCCCGAAGCCAGGCGCTCGAGAAAGCCGTCGAGATCCGCCATCCAACCCCCTTTGTGCCCACCATTCTAAGAAGCATCTTGCGCCGCGACCCCTGGAGGGTCGACAGATCGAGGGTGCAGGGCGGACGCCGTTAGTCCTACCGCACCAGTAGATAGTCGTAGAGCAGCCCTTCATGCAACACGGGAAGTATATAGCGGAAAGGCTATGCTAGGTCATGATAGGGAACAGTCTGGTGCGGGAGGCCCGCAGGCGGGCGGGTCTGAGTCAGGCCGAGCTGGCGCGAAGAGCCGGCACGACCCAATCCTCCATCGCCCGATTGGAAGTGGGCGATGTGAACCCCTCCTTCGAGCTCGTGCGTCGGTTGGTCCGCGAGTGTGGCTTTGCCCTGAATGTCTCCCTCCAGCCGTACGACGACTCGGACCTTATCCAAGCTCAGAGGCTGGCGGAGCTCAGTCCGCAGGAACGGCTCGCCGACTTGGTGGCGGCGGTCGATGCGCTCACCCGCCTTCGCGCCAAGACCCACATTGCCCCCTAAGTTCGACCCGGAGACCATCCTAACGACGCTTGTCGACCACGGCGTCGATTTCATCGTCATCGGCGCTTTGGCTGCATACCTTCAGGGATCGCCGCTGCCAACCCTCGACGTCGACATCACTCCAAAACCCGACCCGGACAATCTTGAGAGACTGTGGGCAGCCCTGACAGAAATTGATGCCAAGATCCGATCGGAAGGGACGGAGCCATTGCCGTTCTCTCATAACGCGCGATCGCTGGCGGCAGCCGACACCTGGAACCTGTCGACGCGCTATGGAGACCTCGACATCACCCGCACTCCCGCTGGAACGGGAGGGTATGACGACCTGAGCCAAGAAGCCATCACCGTGCGCATTGGCGACTCGAGGGTCAGGCTCGCCTCGCTCGCGGATGTCATTCGTAGCAAGGAGGCAGCAGGGAGAGACAAAGACCGGCGCGCGCTTCCCGTCCTGCGCGAGCTCCTCTCGCGGCAGATACGAAGGCATTCCGGCGGGTAGACGCTGCCGGCTTGAACGTCTCGGCCGGCTACTGAACACATCTGGGCCACCCCCAGGCGCTTCGACCTACTACGGTAGACTGTAGCTGCGGGCCGAGGTAGCTCAGTCGGTAGAGCACGCGACTGAAAATTGCGGTGTCGGGAGTTCGATTCTCCCCCTCGGCACCAGCATGATTCGTTGGATCATCGACCGCCGGCCTTTCAGGGGTCGGAGTCTTTCGGCGCCGATGAGATCTCGGCGCTTGCTTGCCGCCCAGCCCCGAACCATCAACCCCCTTCGGGTCCAGTCTGGGTGAGCTTGAGTTCGGCGACGGATCAGTGGGCCCCGCTATTCTCGAAGCCTGGAGCGAAGTGGTCCAGTCACACCGTATTTGCAAAAGCTGCTGACGTTGACTAGCATGGAGGCGTACGCCGACCTACGAGTCGCTTCGCTGTGACACATGAAAGGAGCAACAGCTACAAACATGAGCAGACAGATCAACGGTTCTCGCCTGGTGATTCCACTCGCCATTGCGACTTGCATTGCCCTGACCGTGTGGGCTCCCGCGTCGGCCGCCGTCTCGCCCCGGCTCGCAGTGGTGCCGTCGTCGCGTGGATTGATGCCTGCGCTCCCCGGCGCCCACGTTCCTCCATTGAACCTGATGCGCCCGCGGGTGATAGCCGGCAACACCTCGACTCCCACGATTCCGTTGTACGAACTGGCAAGCTCATACACGAACGTGAAGACCGTGAACGGCGTGCCCTGGAGCGAGCTCATCGACGCTACTAAGAACACCTCGACCTCCGCCGCCTCGGTTGGTGTAATTCTCGCCAGACACAACCCCGGGTTCTCCCAGTTCGCAGAGAACTACTGGAATTTCAACAAGCTCGTGACCTCCGACTTCACCGTCACTGGCGCTGGGAATGCGACCGTGACCCTGAAGGCGGCCCAGATTGGCCCATTTGGAAGCCTCTCCGGTACGTTCACTCCGAGTGCTAGCCACGCTATGAAGTGCAGCTCGGGCAGCGGGACCGTGTACTCAGGCGTGCTCCAGCTCACGTCGCAACACTTCGTCACGAGCAACACCAAAGAGGCCTCCACCCTGGGCACCGTGTCGGCGAGTGTCACCTTTCCCAACAATTCCTCGACCAACACCAGTACGCTGACGGTAGACCATAGTTGCGTTCCGGCCGTCAGTTATCCAAACTACTGTTTGCTGGGCAACATCTGGTCCAATCCCTACGGCAGCATAATGCCCAACAAGAGCTTTTTAGGCGAGGCGCTCACCACAGAGTCACCCACTCCGACCACCTTCGCCGACGTTGAGGCCTTCCGCGACGTTACGATCACGGGCCTTCCGGCTGGCGCCGGGTTCGGGGGCGGCACCGCGACCCTCATGCGCTTTGACACCGACGTAGATCCCAGTTTTACCAACCAGACTTGGATTGGAGGCACCGCGAGTCCGTACCCCATGACTGAGAAGATGATCGCACCCAGCAGCGATGCCTACTTCCAGGGCAGTGCCACGATGACATCCAAGACCTCGACCAGCTTCGACTTTGGCTCGTGCAAAGCGGGCAGCGCGAAAAAGACGCAGCACTACCGCTACACCACCGGCACCTACTCATGGAGCAACGGTTCGAAACCTTTGACCGCCGATAGCGCGGTGGGTGGAAACTTCACCTATCCGAACATGTCCGGCGTCGCCAACGGTGATATCGAGCGTTACTCGTACTCGTAGATAGTCAGACAAGCGACCCGGATTAGGGCCGGCGTCGCCGCAGGGGTCACGACGGAGCCCCGCCGGATAACCGGCGGGGCTCTTCTGTGGGTCTGGGTGTTGCTTTAGTGCTCGGGGCGTTAACTTGCCGCGCTCGCTGCTCGGTCATCCCGATCGATGAGGAGCAGCGCAGCAGCAGCGGCCATCCAGATCATCGCTAGACCCACACCGACAAACAGAGTCAGGGTTCCGTGCGGCGCGCCGCCCGACATGACTCCAAGTGCGCCGGCGCCGCCCGCCGCGAGTGAGCAGAGGGCCCGCCGTCGCTGTCTGTCCTGCCAGAACCGGCTCGCGAGCACGAAACAAATGATGATCAGGGAAAGGAATGCCAAGCTGCCGAAGATCATATGCAGAGCCCCATGCCAGCTCGACACGGCAGAGGCGGAGGACGGTGTGCCAGGTGGGAATCCGCTCGAAGGATCGGGATGGAATATCCCGCCGCCGACGAGCCCGACTCCGTAGACGGTCAGAAGAATGGGGACCCAGCGCTTTCCGGTTCCATCACGCAGCGCCCGGTGCATTCCTACAGCGCCGGCAACACTCAAAGCGCCGGTGAGGATGAAGCTGCCGCTCTGAATCCACCCCAGCGAGCCGAGCGTCAAGAGACTCACGGCGTCGCGAGTAATGTCGAAGCCCGGTCTGGTCAAGACCTGAACCAGAGCGACGATGACGAAGAGCGGCCCCGCAAGGGTGAGACACGCTAAGAGGCGTTTGGCCGTCGCTGCTGACTCCGTTGTGATCGGTCGGTCTGCTTGGACTATGGCGATCGAGCTGCGTGTCTCGGCAATCTGCTGAATCACGACGATATTCTCCTGATCTAGGGATAGTGTAGTTACAACTAGGTACTACACCGTATAGTACCACACGTAGAACTGCACCGTTTAGTACCATTTGAAGGAGCGCACGTCAGCCGATGCCAAGGAGGATCTATGGACTCGGTCGACCATGGCAGATCGGCGCGGAAGCGGCGCGCAATTATGGAAGCCGCCACGGCGCTGTTTCTCGACAAGGGGTATGACGGTACCAGCGTCGACGAGATCGCCGCCGTGGCGGAGGTCTCGAAGCGAACGGTGTATCAACACTTCGCCGACAAGGAAGGCCTGTTCACCGAGATCATCATGGCCACAACGGCGCAGGTTGACGAAGTCGTTCGGCTGGTGGCCGGTACCCTCGATGCCACCCTTGACCTGGATGCGGACCTCCGTAAGCTCGCTCGAGCGTTTCTCGCCGCCCTGACGGAGCCCGGGCTCCTTCAGCTCCGCCGGCTGGTCATAGCAGACGCATCTCGGTTTCCCGATCTGGGTCGTGCTTGGTATGAGCAGGGCTTCGAGCGGGTTCTGGCGACGCTGGCCACGAGTTTTCGGGTCCTGGCGGAGAAGGGAAGCCTTCAGCTCGACGACCCACTGCTGGCCGCGAATCACTTCGTCGGCATGCTGCTGTGGATCCCCGTAAACCGCGCCATGTTCACCGGCATCCACGGCATAAAAAAGGCCGAGCTGCAGCGGTACGCCGATGCGGCCGCACGGGCCTTTCTCGCTGCCTACCGCCCCCGATGAGGAAGGTCTCAGACTGCTTACGATCGCAAGATGGCTGCAATCGACTCGAACGAGGCTGCCTCCCGTCGCGTTTTGCACGAGCGAAAAGACCTCTCGACCTCAGGTCAGCCACCAGAAAGAGCGGGCGGCATGCCCTGCGGTTAGAGTGTGACTGTCTGTGACACCGATCCCGCCCGGTCGCCCTGAGCCGTGACGAGGAGCTGACGGCCTGACTCTCCCCGCACGATCCATTCGACACGGCATCGATTATCTGTCGGCGACCCGCCCAACCCGCCCACAACCAACTTGTTGCTCCGTCCCTCCAGCTGGCCGACCTCGGTTCGCTGCCTGCCCTGGACCAGCGCGACATGCTCATCCGGCGGCCCCAGCTCCACCACGACCGGCTTGACTGCATTCCTCTCCTGGCCCCTCTTTGACGTGTACGTAGGCAGATAACCGGCGTTTTCGAGCAGGAGGCTGATCTTGCTGTGCTGGGCGTCCAGCCTCGTTGCTTCCAGAGTGAGGATGCGGAGGTGCGCGGCCGCAGAGGCCATGGCCAGGACAAAGGCGTTTACCTTCGCCAGCTCCGCCTCCAGGAATTTCGCCGGCGGGTTGCTCCACAGGAACAGATCGTCCCAGCCGCCGATCTCAATCCGCCCAAGCTGGGGATGGTCAACCTCGTGCCAGGGCACGAATCCTTCGCCCTCGACATTGTCGTCGACCCACTTCAGGATCTTGAGATCGTCCTCGACCGGATGGTCGCGGTACCACTCGATGAACTTCCGGTCCTTGATGCCTGCTTGCGCCAGAATGTCCCACACTTCCACGGTCCAGGCGAAGACGCCTAGATGGTCGTAACACCAATCGTCGAAGGCCCCGTAGGTGAGGCGTTTGGGATGATAGCGGAACTCGTGGTACGTGGAAACGTTTGGATAGCCGGTGATCTCGGTGCCTCTCCGCCCAAGCCGTTGGAATACCCACAGATCCTCGGGCGGCATTTGGTCGTCCGGCCTGGTGCTGTATGGACGGAGCAAGACGCCACCAAAGGTGTGGCAGGTAACGGCGACGTTGATGTTGGGATGGTCGGCGACAAAGGCGGTGGCCAGTCTCGTTTCCGGTTCGGACAGCGGATATGGTCCGGCGCCCCGCTGATCGCCCTCAGGCGCCCATTCAAAGGGGAAGTTGCGGTTGAAGTCGAGCCCCTCCAAGGGAGGCGCGATCGGAATCAATCCCGGCTCGTAGTTGTGAATGGAGCCCTCGGGGAGCAGCCGGTAGTACTCGCCGCCCTCCTCGTCAAGCCCCCGTTTCACCATCAACCGGTCGTCGTCGGGCGAAATCTTCCAGTCGCCTGATGGGTCAGAAAGCCGCATCGAAAGAATCCTGCCGTCGCCGTCAATGTCCTCCTCATGAAGCCCGTCGCGTTTCTCCGCGTACGGATAGGGCCGAGTGCCGCTGCGGATCCGATGCGCGGGTTGGAGGAAAGCCTGGTGCGCCCCATCCGGATTGAGGCGCGGCGCCACATAGAAGCACATGGTGTCGAGCAGGCGAGTGATCTGGCCATCATGGCCATAGCACGTCAGCAGATGGTTGATGGTGTAGAGGCAGGCCATGGCGCCCGTCACCTCGGTGGCATGAAGGTTTCCATCCATCCACTGGGCCGGCTTGGTCCGATCCTCGCCTGTGGCCCGATTGGTCAGCGTCATCAACCAGATCGGCCGGTCCTCGTGACTTCGTCCGAGCTCCGACATCGTGCAGAGCTGGGGGTAGGCGGCCGCCAGAGAGCGCAGCTGGGCCTCGAGCGTCTCGTTATCGGAGTAGGCGTTGAATTGAATGTCCATACCTTCGAGACTACAGAGGGTGCCATAAACTCGGACGTGCTTGACGGCCGATGACTGGATATCGCATGAGCTCGAACACGATGAAGACCAGCCGAGAGACTGCCCGGCGGTTTCTGGTGACACGCCACCTCCTGGCTCCGGCGCGTTCGTTGACGGGCGGGATCGACGGCGTGTTGGAAGTCTTTCGGCGCTTGGGTTCGGTGCAGTTTGACCCACTCGCAGTCGCCGGGCGGAATCACGATCTCGTCCTTCACGCTCGGGTGTCCGGATATGATCCGGCCTGGTGTGAGGAGTTGCTCTACAGCCGGCGGGCGCTGTTCGAGACGCAGAACAAGGGTCTGTCGCTACTGCCCATCGACGAGCTGCCCTGGTACCGGGTGTCGTGGACACAGAGCCGCCACGCCGCAGGAGTGCTAACAGACAATGCCGAGCTGGCGGATCAGGTGCTGAAGCGCATCCGGAGCGAGGGGCCACTGAGTGCTCTCGACTTTGAGAGCGGCCGCACGGTCAACTGGTTCGGGGGCTCGATGAGCCTGGCAAGCGCGGTGCTCGATGCTTTCGCCACCACGGGAGTTTTGGGCCTGGCACGAAGAGAAGGTAACCGTCGCTACTACGACCTGGCAGAGCGGTTGTTTCCGCGCCGGCTGCTGACGGTCGAGGTTCCCAAACACGAACAGTTCCGGCACAAGCTGCTCTCGCGCTTTCGGGCGCACGGGCTGCTCGGAGTGTCCAGCCCGGCCATGATCGGGATCGGGCCGGCGAAGCCTGATCCCCAACGTCCGGACCGGCCATCGAGGACGGAGCTACGAGAGGAGCTGATCGCGAGGGGGGAGATCGTGCCGGTCGAAATCGAAGGCGTGCGCGGCACTCGCTTCGTTCTCCGAGATGAGGTCGAGCTGCTGAGGGCGCCGCCGGATCCACCTCCGTCGGTCTCGTTTCTTCCCCCACTTGACCCGCTCTGCTGGGACCCCGACTTCCTACAGAAGCTTTGGGACTTCCAGTACGTGTGGGAAGTCTACATCCCTGAGGCCAAGCGCCGCTGGGGGTACTACGTGCTTCCGGTCCTATTCCGCGATCGATTGGTGGGGCGGATTGAGCCACGGATTGAACGGCGCAAGGATCGGGTTCGGGTGCTCGGCCTCAACTGGGAGCAGGGTTTTGACCCGGCGATCGAGGAGGGGTTCGTGGAGGCCATGCGCGAGGCGCTCGTCGCCTACCTCCGTTTCGGGAAGGTCACGCAGCTTGAATGGGGGCCGAACCTGGTCAAGGAAAGGAACCTCTTCCAGTGTGCGGCGTGACCCAGAAACCGCGGTATACAGGGACGTCTCAGACACCTCGAGCTTGCCGGGGATTGTCATCCCGCTTCAACAGAGCTGTTCTTCCCAATATTGAGGCCTTGGAGCCGGAGAGCTTGAGCGTCGGAAGGAGTTCGGCCGCCCACTTTCGTGTCTTCTTTGTCACTCAGTGTCTTCAGAAAGAGAGGCGCCGGCGAAGGTCAATGGCCGCCAGCGATCCGGACTACGCAGCTTCCTTGTCGTCCGGATCGTGGAGTGAGAGAGCGGCGGGGTCCAGAAAGACGGGGACCCAGTCCTGACGGAAAGTATCGGCCTGGCCTCCTGAGACAGCGGCCGCACGTTCCAGAGCTGTGGCGAGATCAGGCATGATACGGCCCCGCTCACTGTCCAGGATCGCGCACCGGTCATCTGCAGGCCTCGAGTTGCCCGGATTGACGAGGTGCCAGATGCCGGGTTCACGATCGATCAGGAGGTCGAGAGCGCTATTGACCAGGTCGGGCAGGTATGTCCAGCATCCCGATCCTCCAGCACTGCTTTGAGATCCGCTCGACGGCGAGGGGGTGTTGTCGGGGTCAAGTCCGGGGCCAAACAGCCGGCCGTGCCGCACGACGAGTGCCTCCGGGAACCGATGCCGTAGCCGCCGCTCGATATCAACCAGCCGGCGCCCCGGTGCCGAGTCTGAGTTTGTACGGTCGTGCTCGAGATACGACCTGCCCTTACAACCCTTGAACACGTCCGAGCTGGAGAAGGCCAACAAGGACAGTTGGTGACCCGGGTTCCAATCAGCGATCCCATCAAGCCCGGCGAAGGTTGCGGGGCCGCTCCCCCAGGCCAGAGATAACGGAGCCAGGGCAATCACAATGCCCCATGCCCGGCCCAGTTTGGGATTCGTGCGCAACGCTTCGCCGAGGTCGACACCACCGGGTACGCCGCAACCGTGAAGGCCTCGCAGCCGGCAGGCTTCGACTACCGCCATCCCCAGCTCGCTCTCGCTACCCCATATCACGAGAGGTCTGTGGCCCAGCCCCTTGCTCTTCGGGGCGGCTTGAACGCCCACCCGACCGAGGCGAAGAGCGGGAGGTTCAGGGCTCTCCCTACCAATGGAGATCGGCGGGACATCGAAGCGGTCGTCACTTCTCCACCATCCCGGGTGGTCAAGCCACGGATCCGTGAGCTGCTTACCGTCCGCCAAGGCCCGAACGGTGGTCGCGACGGCTGTCTTCCTAGGCGCAGACGAGCGGAGGTCGAAGGCGCCGGGTTCGTAGTAGCCTCTGGGAGCCGTCACCAGCTGATCCCAGTCGTAGCTCCCCAGCACCGCCCAGGTGGTAACCGCTTTGACGGGAACCCCGCGGAACTTCGCTGCCACGGCGGCGTTCCATACCTCCGCGAACCAGCGGACCTGCTCCTCTCTAAAGCCGCTGTTGTGGCACTCCGTTACAGCGACCGGGACGCCGTAGCGCTCCCAGGCCTCGCCCAGAAGCACCTCCGCCCCGTACAAGCCGTCAGCGCAGACTCGAGCCGTGAGGGTATCGACATACTGGTCTTGCCCGTTTCCTCCGTGACGAATCGAAGGGTACAGCTCCAACCGGTGGTCGAGAAACCGCTCGCTGCTGGGGTAGTAGTTGATGCCGATGACATCCGGAGTGCAGGGATGCGCCGCGAGCCAGTCGAGCTGGTCCCGGTCGGCGCCATCCTCGATCATCTGGCCCCATAGCGAGTGCGTGTCGGTCAGTCTGCCAGAGACGAGGTCCCACCCAAGCCACCGCCGTTCGTTCTCGTACTCACGCTGACGGGCGAGAATTGGAGCGCTTGAAACCTTGCCTAGGTCGTCGGTCTGGATGAGCTGGGCGGCAGGATTGACCCCTCGAATCGCCGCCATGGAGCGCACGATAGCCTCACACTGGTTCAGCAGGGCGGCGAGCCATGAGGTCGTGTCGCTCATGTGCGGATACCAGTGGCCGTAAAGGCAGCTGAAGCGCGAGGTCGTCAGCGGCTCGTTGACGGGGGTGTACGCATCGACCCAGGGATAGCGGTCAGCGACGCGGAGCGCGAACTCAGCCAGACCAGCGGCGAAACGAGGGTCTAACAAGCCGGTATGACGTGGGCCGCTTCCATGGTGAACGAGCCCCACGATGGGACGAATGCCGAGACCCCGTAGACGGCCCAAACGTTCATCCGCAAACCGCCAATCGAACCTGCCGCTTGCGGGATCGAGCGTCCGCTCCCACAGAATCGGGTACCTCACCGCCCTCACCCCGAGGGCCGTGAGGAGATCTAGGTCCTCAGGCCGGTTCTCATGTCCGCTGATGACCGTTTGATCCAGATACTGGTTGCGGATGCGATTGACCGTACATTCGAAGCCCGCCCAGATCTCCGGAGGCTGCGTGGACGTTGCTGTCATGCTCCTCATCCCTCACTCTGCAGAGGTTGCGGAAGGTCTTGAGCGCCTGAGCCACAACCTGGTCCATGTTGTAGTACTTGTACGTGGCTAGCCGGCCTACAAACGTCACTCCTTCCGTCGATTCGGCGAGCACCTTGTACCGCCGGTAGAGCACGCCGTTCTCTTCCGTGGGAATCGGATAGTACGGGTCACCCTCCGCTCGTGGATACTCGTAGACCAGGCTGGTCTTCGAGTGCTGCTGACCGGTCAGATACTTGAACTCGGTCACCCGCGTGTATTGGTGCTGGTTGGGGTAGTTGATGACGGGCCCCGGTTGGGCTACCTCGCGGTTCTGGGTCTCGAACCTGAATTCGAGAGATCGGTAGGGCAGCTTGCCGTAGCGGTAGTCGAAGAACTCGTCGATCGGTCCGGTGTAGATCAGGTGCCGGTACGGGATGGCGCCCTCGATCTCTCGGTAATCACAGTTCAGCAGAATCTTGATGTTGGGATGGTCGAGCATGCGCTCGAACATCTTCGTGTAGCCATGGAGCGGCATGGCCTGATATGTGTCGGTGAAATATCGGCCGTCGCGGTTCGTGCGTGCCGGAACACGGGCGGCGACCCCCGCATCCAGCTCAGAGGGGTCGAGCCCCCACTGCTTTCTCGTATAGCCGCGGAAGAATTTCTCGTACAGCTCACGCCCGATCTTGCTCACGACCGCATCTTCTGATGTTCGGACCTCGGCTCGCGGTTCCCTGACGGACTCGAAGAACTTCTCCACCCCGAAGCAGTCGAGACTGAGACCGTAGAGGCGATTGACCGTCTCGAGGTTGATAGGCATGGGAACGAGCTGCCCGTCCACCCGCGCCAGCACCCAGTGCTCGTACGGTCGCCACTCCGTGAACTGGCCCAGATACTCGAAGACCTCCAGCGAGTTGGTGTGAAAGATGTGCGGACCGTAACGGTGAATCAAGATGCCGTCGTCGTCGTAGCAGTCGAAGGCATTCCCGCCGACATGGGGACGGCGATCGAGGATCAGCACCTTCCTCCTCGCTTGGCTGGCGAGGCGCTCAGCCAGGGTGGCGCCGGCGAATCCGGCTCCGACGACGAGATAGTCGAACACTAGGCGGCTTCCTCCGGCAGCTCGACCGCCGGCGGGGTCTCGGCCGCTGCCGACTGACCAGCTCTGTTGGCCTCGATAGCCTCTCCGATCAGCATCTCCATCGCAGAGGAGGTTCGATCCCACGAGGAGTGGGATAGGAATGCGTCCACCTCGGACAGCCGGGCGCTTGAAGGTTCCGCGAGTGCCCTTTCGACCGCTCGGATGAACTCCTCAGGCGTGCCGGCAGTCGCCACCAGGGACCGTCTGCCGTATACGTGTTCCACGTCGCGAATGGGCGTGCTGACGACGGGTCGTCCCGCCGCCAGATACTCGGGCGTCTTGGTGGGAGATATGAACCTGGTCGACTCGTCGAGCGCAAACGGCAAGATCGCCACGTCCCAGCCGGCGAGATAGGCCGGTAACGTCCCATACGACTTCTGTCCCAGGTAGTGAATGTTTCGGCTGCGGGGGAGTGTCAGCGGATCGATCTTGAAGTCGAAGATCGGGCCGACGAGGATGATGTGCCAATCGGACCGCTCTCGCGCAACCGTCGCTACGAGATCAATGTCCAGCCGCTCGTCGATCACCCCATAGAAGCCGAGTCGCGGATGCGGAATGGAGCTCTGATCCGGCGGCTCAGTCGTAATCGACCGCGCCTTTCTGAAGTGCTCGAGATCGACACAGCTGGGAAACTCGACGACGTGCTCGTGAAGCCGTCGCTTGGCCTCGAAAAGTGACGGACCACCCGCAAACACGAGATTCGCATGGCGCAGTAGCTCTCGCTCCCACTCGACCATTCCTGCCGGCGCATTGGCGAACGCGGAGAGCTCATCCATGCAGTCGTAGACGGTCGCCAGCGGCCGCAGGGTTCGGGCGAAGGGAAGAGCCATCGGCGTGTAGAACCACAAAATGTACGTCGAGACCGATTCCGCCAGCAAATGCTCCTGCAGGAGCCAGGAAACGATCGCGGGCTGTTGGGTGCCCCTCATGCTCTGGGGCAGTACGGGCACGAGAACATTCACCTTTCCCCGCTTCCTCACGTCCAAACGGGGTGTTCCATCCGAGTACTCGGCCTCCTCGACGAAGTAGACGCGATGGTGACGGGAGAAGCGGCTGAGCAAGTGCTGTGGCCGCTGGTACACGAAGTCCCACCGAAGATGGGAGAAACAGACAATATCGTACGTCACGCGATCTCCTCCCGGGCATTTGCCTTTGCCGGCAGGAAGTCTTCGCGTAATGACTCCGCCGCTTGTTAAGGCATCGAACCGACCGCCTGCACTACGACAGCCGTCGGTTCAGTACCTCTAAGCACATCTCATGCCAGATGGCCAAGAGGTATCCGCCGGATCACCGCATTGTCAAGGATTACACAGAGTGCCGCCGTGTTGACCAGCAGGCATGCCTGCTCAGGCTCTCGTTGGTGTACGAGAGTCATACCGCGAGTTCAGCCGTCACTTCGCCGCCCGGCCTCTGCTGTCGAGCTTCTCGCCGCCTCTACTACGCGGGGCGCTATATCATCTGACGTAACGGCACGAGATGACGGCGAAGCAACGGGCCAAAGGGCGGCTTTCGGGGGGTTCGGCAGGTATGCCGGTCCGGCCGGGCTGATCCTGGCCAGTCTGGCGGATGGCCCAAAGCATGGGTACGCTTACTCGGGACATAGAAGAGTTCTCCGGCCTGCGGCTGGGTCCGGGCACACTGTACGAGGCGCTCCTACGGCTCGAGGGCCAAGGCCTGATCCAGGCGCCGCAGCTCTGCGGGCACATCTGGAGCAGCAAGCGACAGTGGCCAGAGTCGGACTTGACCGTCTCGAGCGATCGCGAGCCACCTCGTAGCCACGCCGACAATTGATGCGCTCGAAGGTCGGGCCCAGCGGCAGTTGAGGTGGTCGGAGATCATGGCGACGGCGCTATGGGGCCGAGTTCCCGGCACCTCTAAAGCCCGACATCCGCGAGTTACGTGGGCAACGGCTCGAGCTGAGATTCGATCTCGTTGCGCCGCGGCTCCAGGAACGGGGGCAGAGATAGCCGCTCGCCCAAATGCTCCACGTCTTCATCGCCCGTAAAACCGGGACCATCGGTGGCAATCTCGTAGAGCACTCCGCCGGGCTCGCGAAAGTAGATAGAGCGGAAGTAGTAGCGATCGATCACCGGCGTAACGGCCACGCCAAACCGCTGCAGCCGGTCATGCCATTCCCGATGCCGCTCGTCGTCGGCAGCCCGAAAGGCAACATGATGGACACCGCCGATTCCCTGGCGGGCGGCAGGAAGGTCAGGCCGCACCTCGAGATGCACCTCGGTACCCAGCCCGCCTGGACCGACCTGAAAGATCGAGGCCTGGCGAGACTCGTTGTCGAGGAACCGGTACTCACCGGCGCGAGTGAATCCCAGCGCATGCTCCAGAAATTGCGCGCTCGGCTCGAGTGACTCCACCACAAGTGTGACCGCCGCCAGGCCGCGGATCGCCATGTCCGCCGGTACGGGACTCTCCCGCCAGGCCCCCACGCCTTCCTGACCGGAGCCCGCGATCAGCTCCAGCCGCTGACCCTCCCGATCCTCGAACGGCAGCACGGAACGATTGCCACGTCGCTCGATGCCGGTGTGGTGGACTCCTTCGGCTTCCAGGCGGCCGCGCCACCACTCCAAAGCCCCGTTCTCCGGCACCACGAAACCGACCGCCGAGACCTCGCCGGCGCCGGGCATGTTGCGGCCCACGTTGGGCCAATCGAAGAATGTGATCTCGGTTCCAGGATTCCCGACGTCGTCTCCGTAGAAGAGATGG
>DASRCF010000070.1:0-11204 GCA_035653255.1 Chloroflexota bacterium | reverse complement strand
TGCTCATCTCTGTTCCCTCCGTCATGCGGTCCCTGCCGTCGTGGTCGTCACAGGGGTCGTACTGACACCGCCCAGATCAAGATTCTTCGTCTCGGGCCCGAAGTAGCTCGTGATGAGGCCGATCAGGCAGGCGGCCCCGCCCACCACGGCGAAGAGATTGCCGAAGTTGCCGCTCGGGGCCAGAATGCCGAGAACATAGGGCACCAGAGCCCAGAAGAACAGCCCGATGCCCATGCACCAGCCCACGCCCGTCGCCCGGGCGTGAGTGGGGAACAGCTCGGAGAGATAGATGATAAAGTTGCCGAACTGCCCTCCCTGGGCCATTCCGACGACGAAGTAGGCGACGCCCACCCAGACCAGGTTGGTGACCACACCGAACGCGATCATGGAAACCACGCCGAGGGCGAAAAACACCATCAGCGACACCCGCCGCGACGTCCAGTCCGCGACCCAGCCGGCGGCATTGTACCCGACCAGGAGGCCGACCGAGTTCACCACACCGAGCCAGCCCACGGAGCTGATGTCGAGATGGCGCGCGAACTTGAGGAATGTCGGCGCCCATGCGGTGATCCCTCCGCCGGCCGTATTGCCCATCACCAACAGGATCGTGCCGATCAGGGTCAGCTTCCAGACGTTGGAGGTGAAGAGTTCTCGCATCGGGAATCGGGAGCTGGCGCTCTGCTCGGGCACATCGCCGGCGTTGGTCTTCCGGCGGGAGGCCTGCCACCTTGTGGATTCGGGCAGCCACAGCCGGAAGAGCACGACTAGCAGTGCAGGTATGGCTCCGATGACGAAGAGGATTCGCCATCCGAACGACGCGGCAAGGACCGCGATCAGGAGCGTGGCGACCAGCACGCCGATCGCGAAGCCGCTCTGCATGAAGCCCATTGCCCTGGCGCGGGTCTTAGGCGTCCACTGCTCGGATATGTAGGTCGCCCCGACGGGCTGTTCGGCGCCCACGCCGAAGGTCACCAGGAAGCGGACGAGGGTGAGGAATACCGCTGACTGCGCCAACGCGACGATGCCGGTCGACAGTGCGTAGAGCAGGATGTTGCCCATCATCACTGGCCGGCGCCCGAAGTAGTCGGCGAGTATCGGGACCAGAAGGCTGCCAAGGAACGTCCCCTGAAGAGACAGGAAGAACACGATCCCTGCGGTCGGGATCGAGATGTGGAGTTCGTTGATGATGAGGGGTAGAGCGTAGGCATAGATCGTATAGTCCATGCCGGCGAACGTCCAGCCGAACCAGACCAGGGCCAGGGCATACCCCTTGGTCGATCCGATTCTGTTCATGGCTCCGGAGATCTGCGCCTCCGGAGGCGCATTGGCAAGGACGGGGTTGTCCTTCATCCTCTCTTCTCCTCGTTCTTTCTCCTCTCCTGAGTCGCGGACCGAACTCAGTGAATCGCCCCTCGATCAGGTTCTTCAAGGTATATACGCACCATTTCGCGCAGCATCTGAACCACGTTGACGGAAACCTCCCCCCGGATCCCGTCCACGTAGAAGCGACGGGTACAGTGCATCGCTTCTAGTCCACCGCTCTCCAGGCAGCGGAGGATGATCCGTCGTGCATCGTTGGGGTCGTGGACGAGATCAGCGCGCTCCAGCAACATGGCGAGGCATGCCTCGATGCCATACGCTCCCCAGTTGGAGACCGCCGCCACGACCAGGACATCGGTGGAAACGACGGTAGCCATGCCTGCCCCACATGGACACTGGCAGGCCGCGCCGTAGGGCTGAATGCTGCGCACCGCGCCCACGATGCGTCCGAAGCCGATCTCGTTCCCGGCGTCGCCGACACCGACCGTGAGCACTCCGCGTGCGGCCGCAATCTCGAAGAGAGGCGACAGATCGACCAGAGGCCCCCAGTCGGACAGGCCAGTCGCGCCGTGGATGATGCCTTTCTCATTCGGCCCGAGTCGTTCGATCGCGATGACGGCCGACGGGTCGAGTTCGTCGAAGAGGCGGTGCGCCCATGAGGACACCTCAGCCTGCTCGGTGGGCGCGATTGCGGCCGCCCCGCCGATCCTGGTCGCGAGCGCGACCTCGAGGGGGCGCAGCTCTATTCCCGCCGCGTGACAGGACGCAACGATGGGACCCAGGTGATGCTGCTCGCAGACTAGGATTGGCAATGCTCCCAGGCCGAGCTGCAGAGCCCGAGCCAGGGTTGCAGCCCCCACTGGACCATCGTTCTCTCCATTCGGGATGAGCGGGCCGGATCCCGCGCCGGTGACGATCAGCACCGGCTCGTGCCGCGCAATGGCTCGTACGAGACCGTCGGCAGCCCGAAAGGCGAGGGGAGCGCCCGCGTCGGCACGGGCCGCGTCGTATAAGTGCCTGATCTTGTCGGCGGGCATCCCCCGGTTCCGCATCTCGACCGTGATCAGCCGGTCGACATATTCCGCCATTGCCGGCACCGGCGCGACGGCTGTACCGGGTCGCACACGCTCATCAGAAACCGTCATCGCACCGCTCCTCGGTCATCGGGCTGGCGAGCTCCTGCTCGAACCATAGGAGCAGCCGGGCAGACATCAAATATATAAATCGTTGACGAATTAGACGAAATTGATATGATTTCACACAATGGAACTCCGGCAGCTGCGCTACTTCATCGCCGTGGCGGAAGAGCTGCAGTTCACCCGTGCCGCTGCTCGGCTGCACATCGCGCAGCCTCCACTCAGCCAGCAGATCCGCCTCCTGGAAAGGGAACTCGGAACGCCGCTCCTGCATCGGACGACGCGGCGCGTCGAGCTGACGCCGGCGGGCAAAGCGTTTCTGGAGGAGGCACGCAGGACAGTGGCCCAGGCGGAGATCGCCCGTCAGACGGCGCGTGCCGTCGCTCGGACGGTCTCGGCCAACTTCGTGCTGGGCTTCGTGGACTCCTCCCTCTACGCTTATCTCCCGCAGCTGTTGCGCCAGTATCGGCGCCTCTGCCCGACGGTGCAGGTGTCGCTGCGAGAGATGGCTTCCGAGGAGCAGATCCGAGCACTCCAGCGCGGAGAGATCCACGCCGGCCTGGTGCGGCGGACCCCCGCGGGGCCCCTGCTCAAGTTCGAGGAGATCGGCCGTGAGCGGCTGATGGTGGCGCTCCCGGCCGATCATCCGTTGGCCTCGCGCCCGGCCGTCGCGGTCGCCGATCTCAAGATGGAACCGTTCGTGTTCCCGGATCGGAGTGCTGCCCCTGGGCTGCACGACCGCCTCCTCGGTCTGATCCGGCAGGCCGGTTTCGTTCCTCGCATCGCCGAAGTGGCGAGCGAGGGGCATACGATCATTGGGCTGGTGGCTGCGGGAGCAGGTGTCTCGATCATCCCCGAGACGCTGACCGCCGTCGGCACCGATGTGGTCGCGTTCCGACCGCTCGCCCGCTCGTCGGCATCCCTGGGGATGTACGTGGCGTGGCGCAAGGACGACGCCTCGGCGCCCCTGGTTGCCTTCCTTCAGGTCGCTCAGGACCTTCGCGATCGCGGCGCATTACCGCGGATCAGGGACCGCATGGATGGCGGCTATGCGAGGAAGGCTCGTTCCGGCCCAGGCGGGAGCGCGTCACGCGACAGCCGGCTTCACCCGAATGAGCAGTCGTGACCGCGCAGCCGGCCGTGGCGGGCCATCCGGCTACCGCCAGCCATGTGACCGTACCGCCTGCAGAAACGCCGGCACCGCTGGGTTGTGGTCATCCCGATTCCAGGCGAGGCCGACCGAGACCCAAGCCGCGGGGTCATCGAGCGCCCTGGTGACCACATGTCGCCCGGCAACCGGCTTCAGGGATTCCACCGCAACTGTCACCCCGATGCCGGCGGCAACTAGGGCCAGCACCGTCCTGAGCTGGGTGGCCTCCTGCACGATTCGGGGCGAGAAGCCTCTGCTCAAGAACATCCCAAGCACCTGGTCGAAGAGATCCGGCGAGATCGCCCGCGGCGTATAGACGAGGGGCTCCTCGCGCAGGCGTTCGACCTCGATATGTCTCAGCTGAGCAAGGGGATGATCCCGGGCCATGTAGACGACCAGCCGATCCTTCCTTAACTCCTCATAGATCAACTCCGGCCCCATAGGTACCCGTCGGAGGATCCCGACATCGATGTCCCCCTGTTCGAGCGCGGCCGGCTGCTCCATGGATACGAGTTCGGTGAGGACGATCTCAACACCCGGATACGCCTCACGGAAGCTGCGGACCGCGGGCGGGAGCACGGAATGAACCGAAGCCTCGACGAAGCCGATGCGCAACCGCCCAGTGTGGCCGCGGTGCGCGGACTGCGCCAAGGCGACCGCGGTCCGCGCCTGGGCGATGGTACGCCGGGCCTGTTCCAGGAGGACCCGTCCCGCTTCGGTCAACTCTACCCTCCGACGCGTCCTCAGCACGAGGGCGACATCCAGCTCCCGTTCCAGGCGCCCCAGCAATTGGCTGACCCGAGGCTGGGTGATATGGAGGCGTTCGGCAGCCCGGGTGAAGTGCAGTTCCTCGCCGAGGGCGACGAAGACCTCGAGATCACGCAGTTCCACGGTTATAAGGAAAATGCATTAATTCCCCCTTAATAATACATTGGACACATCACGATCCAGAACCTATAACCCTGTTCAGGATCCGATGACCCCAAGGGAGTTATGCAATGCCCGGTGAGTGCGACCGACCGTCGTGGAGGCTGACCCGACGCCAGTTCCTGCGCAAGCTCGGATACGGTGGCGTGGCGCTCTCGCTGGCTGGATCGCTGGCCGCCTGCGAGAACGGGCAGACGTTAGGAAACCCGGTGGCTGTGACCAGCCCTAAGAGGGGGGGCACGTTCGTGGTCGCGATGGACGCGGACGCGCCCAACCTGAACCCGATGACCAGCCAGGTGCTGGAGACGTTCTATCCCAGCAACCAGATCTTTGACACCCTCGTCAAGTATGACGCGAAGTTCAACCTGGTCCCGTGGCTAGCGCGCTCGTGGAGCGTCTCCAGCGATGGTAAGACGTTCTCCTTCGTGCTTGCCAATGGCGTCAAGTGGCACGACGGACAGCCGTTCTCCTCGGCCGACGTCGCCTACACATTTCAAGAGGCCGGGCCGAAGTACTCCAACACGTACACCCTGGTCATGAGGCATTTGGAGTCTCTGGACGTGTCGGACCCGGGCAAGGTCGTGTTCCGGTTCAGCGAGCCGGCGGGCGCATTGCTGGCGTACCTCGGCGACCCCAACTTCAACATCCTCCCCAAGCACATCTACTCGGGCACGGACCCGCGCACGAACCCGGCGAATTCCCGTCCCGTCGGCACGGGTCCGTTCATGTTCAAGGAGTGGGTCCGCGGCGATCACCTGACGCTTTCCCGCAATCCCGACTACTGGCAGAAGAACCTGCCCTACCTCGACCAGGTCGTGTTTCGGCCCATCCCCAACCCGGCCGCTTCGGCGAGTGCTCTTCAGCAAGGTGACGTGGACTTCGTTTTGACGCAGATCCAGCCGGTCGACGCGCAGCGCCTGAAGAGCGATCACCAGGTTGCCACACTCTCTCCATCGGTCCTGGCGCGAACCCTCGACCTCTGGCCGAACCTGCGGAAGGTACCGCTGAACCAGCTCAAGGTGCGGCAGGCTATAAGCCTGGCCATCGACCGGCCCCGCATGGTGCGCGACATCGCGTTCAACCAGACCACGACTGCCCGAGGACCAATTGGCAGCAAGTCCCCGTATTTCGACACCTCGCTGCCAGAGCTGAAGCGTGATGTCATCAAGGCCAACCAGATGCTCGATGGAGCCGGCCTCCCCCGCCGTGGCAACTCCCGTTTCTCACTCAACCTGCGTGTGGTCTCGAGCCTCGATCAGTTCGTGAAGACAGCGGAGATCGTTAAGGAGAACCTTGCCGATGTCGGCATCGACGTCAACATCATCGCCGCCGAGACGACCACAACGCTGGATGCGATCTTCAAGCGTTGGGACTTCGACCTCGCCGTCTACTCGATCCCCTTAGGTCCTGAGCCGAGTCTGCAACTGCCCGCCTGGCTGGGCACGGTGGGTATCAACCATGCCTACTTCTCGAATGCGGAGGGCTACTCGAACAGCACCGTCGACCAGCTGATTGCGGAGGCGCAACGCACCGTCGACCGCAGCGCACGCACGGCGCTTTATAAGAGAATTCAGGTGCAGATCATGAGGGACCTGCCATTGATCCCGCTCTGGGAGCCGATTTTCATCAGCGGCTATCGCACGGAGTTCCATAGTGCCTTCGTGGCACCTGACGACCGATATATCAACTGGGCGACAACCTGGAAGAGCGGGTAGCCGTCCATGTCGTTGCCCGAAGGTGTATTAGCGGCGGAACGGGAGCGAGACGGTGGCGCTGATCCTGTACTTCGCTAGGCGCCTGGTGTGGGCAGTGGTGATCGCGATCATAGCCGTCATGATTACGTTCTTTCTCATCCATCTCGCGCCCGGAAGCCCGGTCAGCTTCCTAGCCGGCGACCGAGCGACGCCACAGTACCAGGCACTGCTGCGCCACCAGCTCGGGCTCGATCAACCGCTCCCGGTGCAGTTGTATAGGTACTTGACGCGGCTTGCGCACGGCGACCTCGGCTATTCGTTCACCTACCAGGCACCGGTCTCGACCGTCATCCTGAGCCGGCTGCCGGCGACCTTGCTGCTGATGGGGACGTCGTTGGTCCTGGCCACCGGCGGAGGGATCTGGATCGGTGTGCGCACCGCGGTGGGGCGCCGCGCCGCGGTATGGAACGCAGCCACGGTGGCGTCGCTGATCGGATACAGTCTGCCTCCCTTCTGGTTCGGCCAGGTCCTGATACTAGTGTTCGGCGTTACCTTGGGCTGGTTCCCGATCCTAGGGATGAGCTCGCAGCTCAGCGCCACGGGCTGGACGCACGTCGTCGATATCGCCTGGCATCTGGTGCTGCCAGCGGTCACGCTGGGGCTGATCGAGATGGCTCTGATCTCTCGCCTGACCCGCTCGGCGATGATCGAAGTCTTGGACCAGGACTACATCATCACCGCCCGGGGGAAGGGGCTGAGCTGGCATCGGGTGACCTACCGACATGCCCTGCGCAACGCGCTGCTCCCGGTGGTGACCGTCTTCGGACTCGAGCTGGGATGGCTGGTGGCGGGCTTCGTGGTGGTGGAGACGGTCTTCAGCTGGCCGGGACTGGGCCGGCTAACGTTCGACGCCATCACGGCCCGTGACTATCCAGTCATCACTGGGCTATTCATCCTGGTCACGTTCACGGTCGTCGCCGCCAATCTGCTGAGCGACGTCGTCTACATGATCGTCGACCCAAGGATCCGGTATGGCTGAGGTTGTCGCACCGGCCTTTGAAGAACCACGCGTCCCCCGACTGGGCGGAGTGCGGGTGTTCCTTGAGAATCGGGCGGCCACGCTCGGTCTGGCGCTGCTGGCTCTGCTCGTTGCCATCACCCTCCTAGCTCCAGTGCTTACGCCCTACGCGCCGCTGCGGGGCGTAGCCTTCCCGCTGCGCCCTCCCGGCCTCCAGCACCCGATGGGCACCGACGATCTGGGCCGCGACGTTTTCTCCGGGGTGCTGTACGGCGAGCGCGCCTCGCTGGTGGTCGGCTTCAGCGCCTCCGCCATCGCGCTCGTGATCGGCGCACTGATCGGCTCCGTTGCTGGCTACTTCGGCGGCGTGATCGACAACCTGTTGATGCGCGTCACCGAGCTGTTCCAGGTGATCCCCCGGATCTTCCTTGCCATCCTCCTGGTGGCGCTGTTCGGGGAGCACGTGGCCGTCACGGCGACCGCCATCGGTATCCTCAGCTGGCCGCCCTCGGCACGTGTACTACGCGCCGAGTTCCTGGCCCGGCGGGAGATGGAGTACGTCCTTGCGGCCAAGGTACTCGGGGCCCCGACGCGCCACATCATCGTGCGCGAGATCCTCCCCAACGCGATCGCGCCTATGGTCGTGACCGCGTCGCTGAACGTCGGCGGCGCCATCCTGCTCGAAGCCGGGCTCGCCTTCCTTGGCCTGTCCGATCCTAACCTCCCCAGCCTCGGCCGGATGCTGCAAGAGTCGGTCCAGTTCCTACAGGCGGCGTGGTGGATGAGCGTCTTTCCGGGACTGGTGGTGGCGCTCCTAGTCCTGTCCATGAACCTAGTTGGGGATGGGCTCAACGACGTCCTCAACCCGAGGCTGCGGCGGTGATAGCCGCCCCGCAGCTGCTGACCGTGCGTGGACTTCGCGTCGAGTATCCGGGTGAGGGAGGAGCGGTGCGAGCGGTGCGGGGCATCGACCTCGACGTGGCGGCGGGAGAGCGGGTAGGGCTGGTCGGCGAATCGGGCAGCGGCAAATCTACCGCTGCGTTCGCGATCGCCGGGCTGCTGCGCCCGCCGGGGCAGATCACGGCGGGCAGCATCAAGTTCGAGAACTCTGATCTCGCCCGTCTCAAGGAGGATGACCTCAACCGGGTCCGCGGGAGCCGGCTGGGCATGGTCTATCAAGATCCGTTCACGTTCCTGAACCCGGTGATGCGAGTTGGCGATCAGATCGCCGAGGTACTCATGGCGCACCGGGGCATGGGAAGGCGCGAGGCCAGAGCTCGGGTTGAGCACACCTTGGAGCAAATGGGTCTGGTGCCGGGCCACTTGATGGCCCGGAAGTATCCGCACCAACTCTCGGGAGGTCAGCGGCAGCGGGTCATAATCGCGATGGCGACGGCTATCGGGCCGCGCCTTCTGATCGCTGATGAGCCCACCACCGCCCTCGACACCACTGTACAGATGCAGATCTTGAGGCTGCTGCTTGAGGCGGTGGCGGAACTCGGATCGTCGCTCCTCTTGATCAGCCACGACCTGGCTATAGTGCGCGCTACCTGCCAGCGGGTCTACGTCATGTACGCGGGGCGCATCGTCGAGTCCGGCGACTGCGAGCTGGTCTTCAGCTCTCCCCGGCATCCGTACACCCGGGCACTGGTGGATGCCAGCCGGCGCGTGCCCGATTCCAGGGGTCAGTTCCCTACCATCGCCGGTGCGCCGCCTGACCTGCGCCACCCACCCTCTGGTTGCCCGTTCGCGGCACGGTGCCCGCGGCGCTTCGATCGCTGCGGTCGTGAGGCCCCGCTGCTCCAAGCCGAAGCCAACTGGCGCGCAGCCTGCTGGCTGGTGGAGGGACGGGGATGATAGTGCTCGCGTTCGAGTCGGTCAGCAAGGAGTTCCAGGTTGGCTCACCCTTGGGACGTGACCGTGGTCGCATCCTCGCGCTGGACCGCGTGTCGTTCGAGTTGAGCACGGGTGAGACGGTGGGGCTGGTAGGTGAGAGTGGGGCCGGCAAGAGCACCGTGGCCCGTATCGCGAGCGGCTTGCTGAGGCCGAACTCGGGGTCGGTCGTCGCCTTCGGCAAACGGGTGGACCGCCTCTCCGATCGCCGGCTGCGACCGATGCGGGCCAGGATCGGCTTCATCTTCCAGGATCCGTACGCATCGTTGAACCCGCGCCGACGATTGGGGGAAACGCTGGGCCTGCCGTTCCAGCTGCACTCGCGGCTGTCTCGGTCGGAGCGGCGAGAGGAGGTCCTTCGCCTGCTCGACCGCGTCGGCCTCAGCCCCGCCGGCCGATTCGTAGACAAGTTCCCTCACCAGCTCTCCGGCGGCCAGCGCCAGCGCGTGGCGATCGCACGGGCAATTGCGTTGCGCCCGGCGCTGCTCATCGCGGACGAGCCGGTGTCGTCGCTGGATGTCTCCGTCGCCGGCCAGATCTTGAACCTGCTCCGCGACGTCCAGGCCGAGATCGGGTCGAGCGTACTCTTCATCAGCCACGATCTATCCCTGGTGCAAGCCCTGTGCGATCGGGTGATAGTCATGTACGAAGGGCGCATCGTCGAGGAGGGGAGCGTGGATGACTTGTTCCAGCGACCGCGCAGCTTGTACACCCGCCAGCTGCTGGACAGCAGACCAGAGAAGCTGGCCGAGTCGCTGTGGCCGTGATGGGAGGAATCGTTAGCCGATGATCGACATCAACGGGGAGCTGCTCGCCGCCGCTGACCGCCTTCTCGATGCCTGCGTGGGTGAGAACCTGGACCAGCTCTGTACGCTGGACTTGCGCGGAGACGGCGTTTCCAGGGCGCTGTACCAGGCTGCCCGTGACATCCAGCGCGGCCCGCTCACGCTGGCTGCTGCCAGCGCGCTGGTCAAACGCGCCCGATCGGGCTCAGACGTGCTCATGCTGACCGGGTTTCTGAGCCCTAAGCCCTACCCCGAAACGGATGGACTGGTCGGAAGCGCTGTACTCGCCCATGCCATACAGAGGGCGTGCGGCGCGCGACCCGTTTTCGCGTGTGAATCGGAGGTCATTGCGCCACTCTCGGCGGGGCTGCGCGGGGCGGGATTGAGCGTCACCGGCGATCCCTCGCACCGGCCTGACGTCCCCCATGCTGTGGTGCTCCCATTTCCGAACGGGAGGGACGCCGCCGAGGCCGAGGCGGAAAGGCTGGCACGCTTAGTGGACGCGTCCGCGTGCGTGGCCGTCGAGCGGCCGGGCGCGAACTCCAGGGGACAGTACCATCTCGCCATGGGTGCGAATGTTTCGGCCGACATCGCGCCCATCGATCTTCTCTACCAGGCCCTCGCGGCCCGCGGTGTGCTCACCATCGCGGTGGGCGACTTCGGTAACGAGCTAGGTATGGGTGCACTATACGACGTGATCCGAGCCGAGACGCCGGCTGGCGCCGACTGTGGCTGCGGCTGTGGTGGTGGCATCGCCTGCCCCACGCACGCTGACATCACCGTGAGCGCAAGCGTCTCGGACTGGGGCGCTTACGCGATCGCCGCGTACTTGTCGCACCTGAAGCGCGATCCGGCGGTGCTAGTGGGGGCAGGCGCCTACCGACGGATGGTGGATGCGACTGTGGCTGCCGGCGCGATCGACGGGCCGACGCGCTACGCAGTGCCATGGGTTGATGGGGTCGATGATGGCTTCAATGCCGCGCTGTTGGAGGTGATGCGGGCTGCCGTCCGCTATCCCACCCTGAAGTCCGGCCACTCGCCGATCCGGCTGTTCCGTGCCGGTCGTTCCCTCGAGGGAAACTGAAATGGATGTCGAATCGATCTACCGGCACATCGACGATCACTTATCGGAGGGGGTGCGTGCGCTCCAGGACTACGTACGGCTGCCCAGCGTCAGCGTCGATGGCACCGGCATGAGAGAGTGCGCCGAGCACGTCGCGGAGCGGTACTGGCAGCTGGGCTGCGGCGAGGTCGAGATCGTCGACACGGATACATATCCGG
>DASRCF010000069.1:0-4128 GCA_035653255.1 Chloroflexota bacterium | reverse complement strand
ACGGGAATGCATCTGGCTCACCAACAGAGGAGCGGCAGGTGTTGGTGCCCTCCACGGCAAACGCCCCGGCTTTCCCGGGACCTCGCCCACGGCGTTCTCCGAGGCCAGGAGGTCGATCTCGAAGGCGTCGACCACCGTAGTCCATGAGGAGTCGTAGAGCTTTGCCGCGGCCAGAACTGGCTCAACGTAGCTGAGTCCCTGGACGATCTTCACCGGCCAGTGATTATGCTTGGAGAGCTCTACCAGCAACGCCACCGTTGTCTCGTCTACCGACGGACTGCCCGGCACAGCGTAGAGTATGTCCTCGAGCTGAGCGCGTTCGAAGAGCTGTTTTACGATCTGTGCGTAGACCTCTTCGAAGGAATCGCATACCTCGTAGACGGCGTCGAAGGAATGGACCTCGAGATGGGGCAGGTGAGCCTGGATGTCTTCGACGGTCGGATGTCTCGCGGTACGGACATAGATCCGATCGGCCCTCTTCAGCTCTTCCAGCGCCTCAACCGTGAGGTGCTCAAAGGCGCCCGGCCCGAGTCCGACCACGGTGACCAAATGCCCGGAGTGATCCGACGTCACTGTGGCCTCGGGAATAGTGAAGGATTGTGGTGCGCGCGAACGAGCGCCGTCATCGCCGCCGGCTCCGCCGCAATGTCCACAGGAGTGGAACCGAAGGGGTCCCCGTCGAGCTGGACCGACAAGGGAAGGTCGGCACGTATTGTAACCGTATGTGCTCGCTGGGTGCTGCCGATACCTGGGAACCAGCGGGGTTGGATGAAGGGCATGATATGCCGCACCACATCGATTGCCGTGCGTCCCGGGAATACGCGAACGTCGAGGGCGCCGTCATTCGCGACGGCGTCCGGGGTCGGATGAGCCACTCCCCCGTAGAGTCGGGTGTTGGATATCAGCACCATCACCACTTCGCGTCGAGTGCGCGCACCATCGATCTCGAGGTCGATCTTTGTTCCTCGATAGCTGGGGAGGATGGCGGCGCCCCGGAGGAGATAGGGCAGCACCCCGAGCCGGCGCTTCTTCGAAGCCTCATTGCCGACGGCGGCGGTGATCTCGCCGTCGAGGCCGATTCCGGCCATCAGGAGGAAGAAGTGACCGTTCAGACGGCCCAGGTCCAGGCGTAGCGGCTCGGCGGTGATGAGCTGTGCGGCGGCTCGCGCTATGTAGGGCGAAAAGCCGGCTTCCCGCGACCACACGTTGACGGTGCCCGTCGGTAGACAGCCCAGCGCCGTTTGAGTATGGGCAAGTCCCTGCACGACCTCATTGACCGTGCCGTCCCCGCCGGCTGCGACGACGGCGTCGACTCCCTGTCGAGCCGCGGTTCGCGCCAGGTCGGTGGCATGACCCTCGTGCTCTGTGGTCTCCAGGTCGATCTCCCAGCCCGCATCGCGGAAAACCCTTAGAGCCCGAGAGAACTCCTCCTCTCGGCGAAATGCGTGCCCCGCTGTTCGGTTATGGATGACCAGGGCACGAGTACCCCGGCCGAGACTGGAATTAGTGCTGCTCGTCAGGCTCGCAGAAGGAGGGTTTGGAAGGTTCGCCGTCGGCACCATCACCCCCCCTATCTCCACTCAACATCTGCCTGATGACGTCGATGTCACTCCAGGGGATCTGCCGTTCCCCAACGGTGATCGACTGCTCGTGGCCCTTGCCGGTCACAGCGACCACGTCGCCGGACCGGGCGGCGTGTAGAGCGCGGCCTATAGCCTCTCCACGGTCTTCAACCACCTCCCAGCGCACTCCGCGCTGAGATGCAGGTGCGCCGGCAGCCACGTCCTTGATGATACCGGAGCCGGCCTCTCCGAAGGGGTCCTCTGTGGTGATGATGAAGTAGTCGGCCAGCTCCGAAGCCAGATGGGCAAGACGTGGCCGCTTGTCGCGGTCACGGTCGCCTGCCGCACCGAAGACCGCGATCAGCCGTCCGCCGCGGCTTGACGCCTCCTCACGAAGCTGTGTGAGAACCGAGCCAAACGCCTGCTCGGTATGGGCATAGTCGACCACTACCGTGAAGCCGGCGGGTGAGTCGATCCGTTCGAGGCGGCCGGGAGGCGTACTGGCCAGGCTGAGACCCTCAACGACCTGACTGAGGGGCACGTTCACAATGAGCGCCAGCGCTGAGGCCGCCAGTGCGTTGTAGATGTTGAACCGACCGCCGATGGGTAGCTCCACCGCCAGCTGTTCTCCCTTGGCGACGAGCAACCACTGGCTGGCGCCTGGAGCTAGCGATACTTGAGCCGCTCGAATGTCGGCCTCGGGCTCAAGGCCAAATGTGACAAAGGGCCGCCCGCTCCGCTTCGCGATTGCGAGAGAGTCGCGGTCCTCCAGCTTCACGACGAACGAGGGTTCTTGGGAGGGCTTCAATAGGTCGAGAATGCGAGCCTTCGCCGCGATGTAACGTTCCCGAGAGCCATGATAGTCGAGGTGGTCGGCACCAATGTTCGTGATCGCCGCCGCTGAGAGCTCAACAGCGTCCAGGCGGTGCTGCGCCAGCGCGTGACTGGAGCACTCGATGACGGCGTGGGTATCTCCCGCGCTGACCATGCCATGCAGGAGGCGCTGGATGGCGGGTGCACCGGGAGTCGTCATACGGCCGGCGCTTCGCTGGCACACGCCGCCGATACACGTCTCCACCGTCGTGATCATGCCGGTCTTCGAGCCGCTCATTCGGAGGATCGAGGAGAGCATGTAACAGGTGGTCGTCTTGCCGTCGGTTCCGGTAACGCCCAGAATGTTGAGACGCCTGCCCGGGAAGCCATGAATGCGGGCGGCGAGATGCGGAAGTATCTCTGCGACCCTGTCGGTCTGCACTGTCGGAACGGGCAGTGCCACGGCTTGCGGGCTTACGACCGCAGCCGCACCTTTGGCGATGGCTTCCGAGACGTATTGCGAGCCGTCTCGAGTCGTTCCGGGGCGGGCGACGAATAGCCACCCCGGCTGCACTTCCCGGGAGTCGTCGGTGACGTCCAGGATCTCGGCATCTCCGCTGAGGGACTGAAGGGGAGCTATCGACGCGATCAGCTCAGAGAGAAGCATCCTCAATCCCCACCCCGACTAGCCCTTGGTTGTGCTAGCGGGCGGACCGGCGTTTGGTTAGCGAGCCGAATCTTGGAAAAGAAAAAGGCGGCGCGTTTTGCGCCGCCTGCCCGGAGTGCCCGTCGTTCAGTCGTTGTAGTCGAGCACGATACAGTTGCGGCAGCCGCAACGTCCGCACTTGATACCCTTTCGACCGCCCATAGAGAGGACATCGTCGGGAGTGATAGTCGAGGCGCCCTCTGGCGATTCTCGTAGGAACAGCTTGCGGTTCCCGCAGGAGAGGCAGACGGGGACAACCTCCTCCAGGTTCAGCGAGCGTCGCTCGGGCGCCGGGATGGTCTCATACATTTCACGAACCCTTCCAAAGGCAGATTGACTAGTGGTCTCGAAGAAACCTCGTGACTCACCCACCATATCAAGGAATGGGCACAGAAGTCAAAATCTCTCCGAAAGCAGAACTTTTCGGCAAGATTCGGACCTTAATCAGACCCGGGGTCAGAAGGTGAGCGAGCCTACCAGGGAAGGTGGAACCCGGCCGGCAGTAGCACCGTCATTGAAATCAGCGAGAGCAGCACAGCGAGGAGAGCTACGGCCGACTCAATCGTGATTCGACGGCTGCGAGTCAAAGGCTTGAACGAGGGTTCGTGGATCATCATCACGGTCTACTGGTACGTCGGCCACGAATTCAGCGGACGTAGGAAGAAGGTCCCAGTCCGCGTTACAAGTTCCGCAACGGAGGAAAATTGCCTCTTCCGCTACGCCAATGACGCTGCCTGACTGCACCATGATTCAAATTCGACTGTCTAGCTCGCTCCGAGTAGCCAAGGATTCCACTCGATACCTAAGGGGGACAGCGCTAAATGCGTGGGTGCGCCATGGGTGACGACGATTTCCGGGCGCAGATATAGGACGATCCAATCCGCTCGCCGGACAGTCTCTGCCTGCCAGCGCCGGTACATGGCCGCTCGCTTGCTGAGATCGTACGTTAGCGCGCCGAGCTGGAAAACACGGTCGATTACCGGGTCGCGGATTCCGGGGTAATTGATGTCCGTCACGTGGGGATTACGTTTCCATCGGGCAATGTGG
>DASRCF010000068.1:0-6129 GCA_035653255.1 Chloroflexota bacterium | reverse complement strand
CCCCCGTCTGAGGTCGAGAGCAGGTACGACACCTGCTTCTTGTCAGCCACCACGAAGCCGTGGTTCTTGTCCGGAAACGATACCCCGATGTATTGGTCAGGCTTCCAGAGTGCCGTGGGCCGAATCGGATGCCGGTGAGCTGCCGACGCCGTCGACAGCGTCGCTGAGGCGAGCAAGGCGACGGAGGCTGCAATCGACATCAGCTTCACCCGCCCGCTTCCGAAACCCGTACGTACCATGACCGCGTTCTCCAACCTAGGATGCAGACGAGGGCTGCCCGAGTCCTCGCATTCCAGATAACCGGAAGCAGCAGCTTTGGTCATGCGCTTATGTGGCTAGCCCTTTGTGGCGCCCAACTGCAACGTTCTGGGAGCCACGAGCAGAAACATGACCCGGTTGTGGCCAGAGGTGAAAAAGTACGACGGTTTGGGTTCGGGCCTGCGACTAGGATAGGGTCATGAGAGATGCAGAACCGGTTGGCACGATCGGAGTCAACGTCGCTGTCTTTCGTGCTGACAGGGTCCTCTTGACCAAACGGGAGGACTTTCACGTCTGGTGCTTGCCTGGAGGTCATCTCGATTGCGGTGAGACGCGATCGACGCCACTAACGCGAGAAGAGTCAGGCGCTATGCCCTAGCCGAGGCATCGGGAGGTCTAGACAAATGACTGTCTATAGACTAGACTGAGCTGTGAGAGCCACCGAGCTGCGGCGTGTTCTCCGACGGCTCGGCTGCGTCGAAGTTCGCCAAAGCGGCTCACACCTCATCATTCGATGCGATGGCTGCCTAACGGTGATTCCGATTCATTCGCGCGATATCCCGGCTCGCACCGTACGAGCCATTGAACGCGACCTGGAAGGATGCCTGGGGACGGGATGGCTGAAGGGATGACGGCAAGAAAGTGGTACACCGCGAGGTACACACTGGAGGACGGGTACTGGCTCGTGGAGATCGATGAGATCCCACAAGTTCACAGTTTCGCCCGAACCCTGGAGAGCGCCCAGTCCAACATCCGGGATGCGCTGGGACTCTGGCTCCATGCGCCCGATCCCGGCTCCATCCAAATTCACGATGAGATAACCGGGCTGCCGCCCGATGTGAGCCAGGCAATCGTCGAGGCCGACAGGTCTCGGAAACGCGCGGCCGAGCTCTCAGCGCGTGCCCAGGAGCTTACGGCACACGCGGCAGAGACGCTGGTGGGCACGTTAGGGCTCAGCATCAGAGACGCAGGCAGAATTTTGAAGATCTCCCACCAGCGGGTTCACCAGATCGTGCAGACAGACACCGGCAGCGCTCGCGACCGTCGCCCGGCCCGACAATGATCACTGATGTTCAGCCAGCCCCCCGCGTGTCTTAGAAATGAGCCACGAGCCAGGCCGCTGAACCATCACCACCCCTGACGACCCCTTCGCGGTCCCTTGATTGAGTTGCACCCGGGGGACTGGGGAGCCCGTCCTCACAGCGCGGCGTGAGAAGGGCGGTGACGGCTTCGTGGTAAAGACGCTCGTCACGTCGGAGCGAGGACAGGCACGTCCCGGTCTACTGCGTAGAAAGCAGAGCTTGTAATCCACGGTCGAGGTCCTGCAGAAGGTCCGGCTCGTCCTCGATGCCTACCGAGAGCCGGATGAGACCGTCGCTTATGCCCGCGGCTTCGCGCAGCTCAGGAGGCACCGAGGCGTGCGTCATGATCGCGGGGTGGTCGGCCAGCGACTCGACACCGCCCAGGCTCTCCGCCGTGACAAAGAGGCGTAGCGCGCCCATAAAGGCTCGGGCGCCGTCTATTCCTCCGGCCACCTCGATGGTGACGATGCCGCCGTACCCGGCCATCTGGCGGGCGGCCAACTCGCGCTGTGGATGGGCGGCGAGGCCTGGATAGATGACCCGTTCAATGCCCTTCTGCCCCTCGAGATACCGGGCCACGCCCAGCGCGTTGCGCTCGTGCCGCTCCATCCGCAGCGCCAGCGTCTTCAGGCCTCGAAGCAGCAGCCAGCTGTCCATGGGACCCGGCACGGCTCCGATGGCGTTCTGATGGAACTTCAGCCGGTGGTACAGCTCCTCCGAGGCAACGCTGGCGATTCCCATCACCAGGTCACTGTGGCCTCCCAGGTACTTGGTGGCGCTGTAGACCGCGATATCGGCGCCAAGCTCGACCGGCCGCTGAAGGTAGGGCGTGGCGAATGTGTTGTCGACCACCAGCAGCGCGCCGGCGCCCTGGGCGAGCCGGGCCATGGCCGACAGGTCGACAATCTTCAGCAGTGGGTTCGTCGGCGACTCGATCCAGACCATCCTGGTTTCGGCGGTAAAGGCCCGCTCGACCTCTGGGGGACGGGAGGCATCGACAAAGTCGAAGACGATGCCGTACCTGCCAAACACCTTGTCGAACAGTCGGTAGCTTCCGCCGTACAGATCATCCGACGCGATCACGTGGTCTCCGGGCTGCAGCAGCGCCATGATGGTGGCCTCGGCCGCCATACCTGAGCCGAAGGCCAGTGAGCCATGGGCGCCGTCGAGCGCGGCCATTGCCGTTTGCAGCGCGGACCTCGTGGGATTGTCCGTGCGCGAGTATTCGAAGCCTCTGTGAGCGCCGATGTCCTCCTGGGCATAGGTGGAGGTCTGGTAGATGGGCACGATTACGGAGCCGGTCGTCGCCTCCGGGTCCTGACCGGCGTGAATGGCGCGGGTGGTGAAACCGGCTCCATCCCAGCCGGGCTCTTGATGCGCCATTAGCTGGGGCCGTACCTCAGTGGGGAGTCTGGCAGGCGAGTGAGGCCGTCTATCGGGCGCCGGCCGCGGTGCGGTTGTGGGCGATGAACTCCAGCAGGTCGGAGCGGGTGATGACGCCCACTGGACGGTCACCCTGCACCGCTACCAGCGCCGAGTCCGCACCCAACAGTGGCTCGACCACTGCTTCCACGCTGTCGTTGAGATCGACCAGGTCCAGCGGCGCATCCATGACCTCACCCACGGCGTTCTCGACCATGGCCGGGTCGCGGAACACCTTTGCCAGCAGCGACTTCTCCTGGATGCTGCCCACGATGTCGGAGACCGACCGTGCCGAGCGCTTGCCCGTTGAAGCCTGCTGATGACCGTCGCTCAAACGCGCCACGGGCATCTGTGAGATCCCGTACTCCTGCAGCATGTCGATGGCCCGTCCGACGGGGAAGGCCGGGTCCACCGCGACCATCTCCGGAATGTCTCCATGCCGTACACGGAGAAGGTCGCCGACTCTGGCCTGCGGCATCCGTTCCAGATAGCCGTTGTCCTGCATCCATTGGTCGGAGTACACCTTGGACAGGTAGTTCCGGCCGGTATCCGGCAGGATGACCACCATCACGGCATCCTCATCCAGCTCTTGGGCAACCTCAAGAGCCGCCCACAGAGCCGTTCCCGTAGAGCCTCCGACCAGCACTCCCTCCTCACGGGTCATCCGTCGAGCGGTGCGAAATGAGTCTCGATCGCCGACTCGAACCCAACGGTCGATGACTCCGGGGTCGAAGGTCCCGGGGAAAAAGTCCTCCCCGATTCCCTCGACCTTGTATGGCCGAAGCTCACCCCCCGAGAGAATCGAGCCCTCGGGATCTGCTCCCACGACCAGGATCTCGGGATTCTGGTCCTTGAGGTAGCGCCCGGTACCCGATATGGTGCCACCGGTGCCGACCGAGGCGACGAAGTGAGTGATCCTGCCATCGGTCTGGCGCCAAATCTCCGGGCCGGTCGACAGGTAGTGGGTGCGAGGATTGGCCTCGTTGTAGTACTGGTTGGGCTGGAAGCCTCCCGGCGTCTCCTTGGCCAGGCGGTCGGCCACGCGGTAGTAGCTGTCCGGCGACTCCGGCGGCACCGCCGTGGGCGTGATGACGACCTCTGCGCCGTAGGCCTTGAGAAGAGCGATCTTCTCGGCGCTCATCTTATCGGGCATTACGAAGATGGTGCGGTAGCCCTTGATGGCGGCCGCCATCGCCAGTCCAACCCCGGTATTCCCGGAGGTCGGCTCGACGATCGTGCCCCCGGGGCGAAGCAGTCCGCTTTGCTCGGCGTCCTCAATCATGCGGATGCCTATGCGGTCCTTCACGCTGCCGCCCGGGTTCAGACTCTCGACCTTGGCAAAAATTTGCGGTCGCAGCCCCCGGCTCAGCCGGCTGAGCCGAAGAAGCGGCGTGTTGCCGATCAGCTCGAGGATGTTCTCGTGGACTTCCACAATTTTCCTTCCTGGCGCTCGGTCATCCGCCCCTGCTGCGACCTGTCAAGCCGAGCAATTGGGAGCGCAGCCGCCGGTGGGAGGCCGATGCTGACGGCTTGAGACCATCTGAACGCACGTTCACTCTCAACTCTGCAACGGATTGTTCCAGTCGGCGCCCACGATGACGACCACCGGTGCCGAGGTGCCGGGCATGGACCTGGAGAGCAGGGGAGTTTGCAGGAGGTCGCTCGCCATGCGAGCGACGTAATTGTTGCCGGAGGCCGCGGTGTTGCGGATGACCTCGGTGTGGCCGAAGTTGATGCTGGCCGCATTTCCGATGCTTCCCACCCGGAATCCGCATGCTTGGAGCCACGTGCTCATCGCCGCCGCCTGACCGGAGGTTCCGGTGCCGTTTAATACCTCGATAGACGAGGTCGCCAGACGCGGGTCGCGGAACATTGCGCGCGTCAGGGCGTGGATCCGGGGCCAGTTGGGAAGCAACACCTCCGCCCCTCCCGGGGTGGTGTAGTTGGAGACGGCGTTGTCCGCGTAATTCAGCGCCGACCGCTGTTGGTGAGACTTGGGGGCGGTAACGATCACGCGGGCCAGATAGGTGAGATCCGAGTAGGGGAAGTTCGTCTTGACCGCCTGCCCGAGTGCTTGGAGGAAACCCGGGAGTCGGACAACCATGAGCGGGCTGAGCATCTGGGACTTCAGCGCCTCCAACACCTGCTGCTGTCGCTGGTTCCTGCCCAGGTCGCCCAACGGGTCGTTGTGTCTGGTGCGCACGTACTCGAGCGCCAGCTTGCCATTCATATGCTGCACACCGGCACGGATGTGAAGCGGAGCGTAACCGAAGCCCGTGGGCGCTGGGTACGTCGGGTCGTTGATGGCATGTTGGACGTCGATGGTCACACCGCCGGCGGCGTCAATCACCTTCTGAAAGCCGGTGAAGCTGATGATGGCGTAATACCGGATGGGCATCTGGGTGACTGCCTCTGCCGTCTTGATCAAGAGCTTCGGACCGCCGTCACCATAGGCATCGTTGATGCGATCTGGCCCGTAGCCCGGGATGTTGACCCACGTATCACGGGGAATCGACAGCATCTTGACGGAGTCGGAAGCGGGGTTGACCGATAGGACGAGCATGGTGTCGGTATGCGGGAAGGTCTGGGCCCGGGCGGCATCCTCGTCCAGTCCAACCAGAACCATATTGACAGGGTCACTGCCGTTCCAGGGCGTCGCGCCGGTCTGGGTGTGGATAAAAAACGCCGTGACGCTGCGCGACAGCGTCGGTGAGAGCGCGATGAGCAGTGTGGAGACGATCAGCAGCGCGAAGAAGGCAGCCACCAGAGCAAAGGCTCGAACAATGGCCCCACGTACGGTGATGGCCGTCGGCCCGCCGTCATTGCTGAAGACATGGTATGAACTGGCGGGACGGGCGCTCTGCGTTACAGACATGGGCTGGGCGACCGGGAATGCATTCCCCTCAAGCTTAAAGCTTAGGCGGCTTCTTCACGTTTACAACTGCGGCCACCCTTACCTCCCCGTTCTCGCGCCTGATCTCGACGCTCTCGACGTCGATACCTGAATCCAGCCTCCTCACCAAAACCGGCGACTCCATCACCGTCACGTCTTGCACCTCTGTCCCGACGAGCGTTCGGATGAGACTGTCGACCTCGGACCCACCTGCCCCGACTGGAGGGCTGTGATCGCCGGCGGCGATCAGGAGAAGCGGGCTGCTGCGAAATTCTCCGACTCCCTGTGGGATCAGCACCGCGGGGGACCCGCCCAAAGCTTCGATCCTATCCCCAATGGTTGACGCCGGCTCCTGACCAAACCGCCTGCCGAAGCCATCGGTCAGCATCACCGCCGCGTCCGGCCACCGGCGCCGAGCCTCATGGAATACCATCCACGACGTCCCCTGACAGACGAAGCCTACGATTCCAAGAA
>DASRCF010000067.1:0-16096 GCA_035653255.1 Chloroflexota bacterium | reverse complement strand
GAGAAGCTGCTGGGCCGCGGCGACATGCTCTACCAAGATCCCGCCGAGCCCAAGCCGAGGCGCCTCCAGGGCGCCTTCCTCTCTGACCGTGAGATCGAGCGCCTCGTCGACTTCTGGCGACATCTTCCCATTCAGACGCAGCAGGTGCCGGCGGCCGAGTTTGAAAAGGCCGACATGGACGATGCGGCCTCCAACGATCCCCTGCTCGAGCAGGCGAAGGCGGTCGTTCACGAGTACAAGCGCGCGTCCGTGTCGTTGCTCCAACGAAGGCTCAGCATCGGCTACCAGCGGGCCGCGCGCCTCATGGATATGCTGGAGGAACAGGGTGTCGTCGGCTCTACGGACGGCGGGAAGTCGAGAACGGTGATCCAGACGCTGGAGGAGGAACCGCGGCCGCCGGTCATGGGCCTGGAATGAGGGCTGATGCCTAGAGGGGCCAAGCAGCCGGCGCACATTCAAATCACCGCCCGCAACGTGGTGGTCACCGATGCTCTGCGGCGCCTGGTCGAGTCCAAGTTCGGGCACCTCGAACGCTACCTCGACCGGCTCTCCGAGGTTAATGTGGTGCTCTCCCACGAGGAGGCCAAGCGGGCGACTGAGCGCTACTCGGTCGAGTGCTCCACGATGATCAGAGGCAAGCCCCTCCGCGCCGACTCCTCTGACGCGACCCTGAACGCGGCCATCGACGACGTCGCCGACAAGATGCAGCAACAGCTGGTGCGGTTAAAGGAACGGAGCCGAGACCACAAGCGGACTGGAGTCGGGGCTCTGACGCCGGCCTCGACGGACGCGGCAGCTGACGCAGACGAGCAGGCCGGCGAGGACCAGGGCGAAGGTCCTCGCATCGTTCGCTTCAAACAGTTCGTGCTCAAACCGTCGTTCCCCGATGAGGCGATCGACGACCTCGAAGACTCGGGCCATAACTTCTTTGTCTTCCTGAACGCCGAGACGGAGCAGATCAATGTGCTGTACCGGCGTCTCGACGGTGACTATGGGTTAATCGAGCCCGCGCTCGACTAGAGTGCGCGGCTTCGGGATCGGATGCTTGCTCATCCTGGTCCTGAATGGCTGTGGGACACGTGCGTCACCGGCGACCACTCTTCATCGCAGTCACCCCATGAGCCATGCGGTCGACATGGGTCTTGGAGCCGGACTGTCGTCAGGCTCCTTGCTGGTCGAACCCAACGACGGCGTCACGCCGTTGATCAAGCTCATCGATCACGCCCAGAACAGGATCTTCGTGTCCGCCTACATCCTGAGTCAGAAGCGCATCGTCCGGGCCCTCGACCGGGCCGAGGCTCAGGGAGTCGACGTCTTGGTCTTGCTTGACAAGACGCCCTTTGGTATCACCGGGCAGCCCGAGCAGATGTACTCGCAGCTGCACGCCGCGGGTATCGGCGTCCAGTGGTCGCCGGCCTGGTTCCAGTTTGCGCACGCCAAGTTCATGGTGCTCGATGACCACACCCTCGTGCTCTCCTCGGCCAATTTCACCCTGGCGGGATTCGCCCACGACCGCGACTTCGTCCTCTTCGACCATTCGCCGGCTGACGTCCGCGAGGCCGACAACATTTTTCGGGCGGACTGGGACCGAATCGCGCCGCAGCTGACGGACTCCAACCTGCTCGTCAGCCCCTCTAACGCTCGCTCGAAGCTCGACCAGCTTATCGCCCGAGCCAAACACTCCCTCGACCTGTATTCGGAGGAAGTGCTCGACGCGGGGATCGTGGCCAGACTGGCTCGTGACGCTCGGCATGGAGTGCGGGTTCGGATTATCGCCACCACCGTTTCGGCCGCCGCCACGCGCATCCTCGCTGCCGCCCACGCCCGAGTGAAGTCCGGAACCGCGTCGGCCCGGTCACTCTACGTGCATGCCAAGGCCATCGTCGTGGACAACCGCCTGGCCTTTCTCGGATCCGAGAACATCTCGACCACGTCCCTGAACGACAACCGAGAGCTGGGAGTGGTGGTTCGAGACCCTTACGTTGTGGGACGATTGGAACTAACGTTCTCGAGCGACTGGCGCACGATACCCTAGAAGCATGACCCCCATTAGCGGAAATGACCTGAAGCGGGCGGGCTGGAAGCCGGCTCGTTCGTTTGGTTTGGCCAAGCAGGCAGCCAAGGTGCTGTCCGAAGAGACGCTTGAGCCCGCCGACGCCATCATGACGCTGCTCAATGCCTGTCGCGACAATCCCGAGGCCCACCTCAAAGACCCACGCCTCGAGGCGCTCGCCTGTGCCCTCGTCGAGGAGCAGGAGGATGCCGCGGAGTCGGTCGCTGCCGAGCTGGGACCGGCGAAGCCGTATCCCATCTGGGGACCTGAGCTCATCGACCCCGGAGCAATCGAACAGATGGACGTGGCCATGCGGCTGCCCATCGCCGTCGCCGGCGCCCTGATGCCGGACGCCCACATCGGCTACGGTATTCCCATCGGCGGTGTACTCGAGACGCGCGACGCCGTCATCCCCTATGCCGTCGGCAGCGACATCGCCTGCCGCATGCGGCTGACCGTGTTCGACGTGCCGGCTTCCGATCTCGACCGGATGCCGGATCGGTATCAGCACGCTCTCCGCGACGGCACCACGTTCGGCGCCGGTCGTGAGAACAACCGCAAGCTCGATCACGACGTTCTGGACCGGGACTGGAACGCCACTCCGCAGCTCCGGCAGCTCAAGGACAAGGCCCGGCGGCAGCTGGGCACGTCCGGCTCGGGAAATCATTTCGTCGAGTGGGGTGAGCTGGCCTACGTCGACGATCCGAGTCATCCGTTGCTGGCGCTCCTGTCGCACAGCGGCTCCCGCGGCGTCGGCTTCCAGATCGCGGATCGGTTCTCCAAGCTGGCGGAGAAGCGGCGCAAATGCGACCTGCCGCCCGAGGCCATCAAGCTGGCCTGGCTCGATCTCGACTCGGCCGACGGGCAGGAGTACTGGGTCTCGATGGAGATGGCCGGCGCCTTCGCCAGTGCCAACCACGAGGTGATTCACCAGACCGTCGCCGGTTTGGCGACCCTGAAGCCCAAGCTTGTTCGACAGGTGACCGAGAATCACCATAACTGGGCCTGGCGGGCTGAGGGACCCGACGGCAGCGCTCGGGTCACACACCGCAAGGGCGCCACCCCCGCCGGTCGGGGCGTCATGGGCGTCATCCCGGGATCGATGGCCGCACCCGGATACGTCGTGGAAGGCCTGGGTAACAAGGAGTCGCTCGAGTCAGCCTCCCACGGCGCCGGTCGGGCGATGGGACGCCGTGAGGCCGAGCGGACGATCACGAAGACGGAACGGAACCGCATCCTGGCCGACCGGCACATCACTCTGATCGGTGGCGGCATCGACGAGTCGCCACAGGCGTACAAGCCCATCGATCTGGTCATGGCCGCCCAGCGAGACCTGGTGGTCGTGCGGGCACAATTCACCCCGCGCATCGTGCGCATGGCCGAGGGCGGACCAGATATTTAGCGTTCACGGTTTCAAGCTGAAGCACTGAAGAGAGCCAAGAATGCCGGCATCTTGAGGATCGACTCTCGACTGTCCACTCCTGGCTCGATGGCACCCGAGACTTCGATCCTCGGCTCTACACCTCGACGATCAGCTCTCTCAGGCCGCGGATGATGTAGCCGGGTCGCCACGCCGGCTCTCGGACGAGCCTGAGCTCTGGGGCCCGACGGAGCAGGGCGCCGAACGAAGCCGCCAGTTCCACGCGGGCCAGAGGCGCTCCCAGACAGAAATGGATGCCGGCCCCGAACGTCATGTGCTTGTTGCCCTGACGGGTGAGATCCAGGCGGTCGGGGTCGCGGAAGCGCTGCGGGTCGCGGTTGGCGGAACCGAAAAGGAGAGCCATTTCGCTGCCGCGCGGGATCGTCGTGCCGTCGATCTCGACATCGTCGAGCACCCACCGTTCGAACATCTGCAGCGGCGTGTCGAACCGCAACAGCTCCTCGATGGCCGTCTCGAGAATCTCAGGCCGGCGGCGCAGGCGGTCGAGCTGCTCGGGATGGCGCAAGAGGTTCCACCATCCGGTTGTCGTCGCATTGACGGTGGCCTCGTGTCCGGCGTTGAGGAGCAGCACGCAGGTGGAGATCATCTCCTGCTCGCTGAGCCGGTCCTCCCGGTCGTGGGCTGCAATCAGGGCGCTGACCAGATCCTTGTCCGGATTCTGACGCCGCTGGTCGATCAGGTCGCGCAGGTAGTCTGAGAATTCGACGCTTGCCTGCACCGCCCGCATGGCCGTCTGTTCATCCGGGTTCAGCTCGAACATTCCACAGATCGCAGCCGACCAGGGCCGCAGCAAATGACGGTCGGCCTCGGGAATGCCCAGCATCTCGGCGATGACCGCTACCGGGAGGGGCTCCGCAACCATCGTCAGCAGGTCGCCTCCGCCGTCCTTGACGAAGCGCTCGACCAGCTCGTCGGCCAGCCTCTGAACGATCGGAGCGAGCTGTTCTACCGTGCGCGGCGTGAAGGCCTTGGTGACCAAACGCCGGATACGGCCGTGATCGGGCATCTCGAGATCCAGCATGCCGTTGCCGTTGAGGACATGGAAGGGCTCATGCTCGGCGGGCGGCGGCTCGCGCCCGAACTCCTCGTGGGTGAACCGATGGAGGTATGTCCGGCCCAGCCTCCTATCTCGCAATAGCGCATTGACGTCGTCATAGCGCGGCACCAGCCACTGCCGGCTGGGCTCGTACCATTCCACCCGGCTCCGTTCGCGCAGGCGGACATACGCCGGATACGGGTCGGCGATAAATGCCGGATCCCATGGCGAGAACACGGCCTGATTCGGGGAGGCGGTAGCGGTCATAAGGAAGTTTAGAGTTTGGAGTTTGGAGTTTAGAGTTTGGAGTTAACAGTTTGGAGTTCGGCTTGATGACCACTCAACCCATTGAACATTGAACATTGAACATGACTCAGACTCTTCCCAGGAACTCAATCACCCGCCCCAGTAGCAGCCGGGTTGCCTGTTCGTCGTAGGAAGGCAGCGAGCTGTCGGCGAAGTAGTGCTGGTCGCCGGGATAGAGGAAGAGCTCGGCGTCGTCCGCCTGCTCGACCAGCGCCCGAGCGGCGTCGATATCCCCCTCGTCGACGAAGTACGGATCGGCATCCATGCCGTGGATCTGCACCGGCACTCCCTCGGGCCAGGCAGGGCCAAACTCCGAGACCGGGACGCAGCTGTAGAAGAGCAGGGCGCCTCGCGCTCCCGGCCGCGTTTGCGCCAGCATCTGCGCCGGAACCTCTCCGAACGAGAAGCCGCCGTAAACCAAGCCTGCGGGCTTCGATTCAGCCACGCGAACACCCCGTTCGATCATCTGAGGAAACCCAACCCCCTGGATATACGCCATGCCGTCAGGGATGCTGTTGAACCTTCGGCCCTCAAACAGGTCGGGCGTATCGACGGTGTGGCCTGCGCCGCGGAGCTCATCCGCAAACGCCACGATGCCATCCGTGAGCCCCTGAGCATGATGGAACAGTAATACCTCAGCCATATCCCATATCTCCTCGTTCGGTCTTGATCGCCTGAGTCTAGAACCTACCGAAATGCGCTGAGCCTCTAGTTCCGGAGAGACGTTCGGGGAGCGGATCCGGGACGGCAATGGGTCATGGTGCGAGTGCCCTGCTCTCGGCTATGGGTACTCCTGCGCCGAAGGCCGGATAGACCGGCATGGTCAGGTCCTGGTCCTGCCAACGCCGCCGAAGCTCACTGGCCAGGCGTGCCGAGCCTGCTCCGATGGCCTGCAGCTCCCGGCTTTGGGTCGACTGGGTAGCGAGCGCCTCCAGACGGTAGACGGCGCGACGGCGGATGGAGACGAGCCCCCATTCCTCGTCGCCCTGCAGAGCCCATCGGAGTGTGCTCGCAACCGAGCGGCAGGTCCAGAAGGCGCAGGCGATCGTCATACCGAGCTCAAAAGCCCCATCGTTGGCCGCCTCAGGGCATCCCTGGATAAGCTCCCTTCGATAGACGGCGATAGCCGCGCGCTGAACATGGTCCGGCAGCCGGCCCATGCACCAACAGGTGGGGAAGGGCAGCCTCAAGTAGGAGCCTTCCAGGAGCGCGTGACCGAAGCGGGCGAACTCCAGATCGAAGAATCGGACATGGTCGCCCTCGAGGAGATGATTGTCTGGACACGCGTCCATGATGTTGAAGACAAGAAAGGGCCCTGGCTCTCGGAGCGCCTCGCCTACTCTCGTCGCCTCCCGATTCCACGCTGTCTCCCGGCTGCCGGTCAACTCGTCCAGCAGCGAGCCGAGCTCCTCGAACGCGGTGGCACTCTCCTCCGACACCCTGGTGTCCACCCTGCCGCCCGCGGCCACATACTCTGCCTCCCGGCCGGCTGTCGCTGCGTGCAGCCGGCCCAGGGATGCGGCGTATGTCAGCAGGGCTTCCGTGGCTGCGCCGGGATCATCGGCCGTGAGCAGGTCGGCCAGGGATGTGCCGCGGCCGAGATCTTCCATGACAATGAGCAGCTCCTGCGGTTCCGTCGCCAGGAGCTTCGGAACCGGCGGACGACTCACGCTCAGACGGTGCAGAAAGGTGAGCCCGACAACCTCCTTGTCGAACCGTTCCGCTGCCCGGCGGCCGTCCGTCTCCTCGGCCTTCGATCTCAGAGCCCGCTTGACGACGACCGATTCGCCGATCTCCTGTGACCCCTCCTCCACCCGGCAGCGCAGGACGCATGACCTGCCTTCGGGCTCGCGCAAGACCTCCGTCCGGCTCAATCGAACCCTCTGGCCGGTGACCCGCGAGAGTGTGCCCGCGGCCGTCGTGACCATGCTGCCCAGCAGTCCAGTGCTACCATCTTCAGCCAGGCATTCCTCTGTACAGCCGCGATTTGAGGCCTCGTCTTCGTAGGTCAAATGGATTCCCTCGACTACGCAATCCCTGTCTCATATTCTTCCGACCGTGCAGGTCATGGCGGCACCGTTCCCGGCAACATCAAGGGTAGCCGTTATTCGGACTGCAGAACCTCGCCCGCTCGCTTTGAGGCTGCCCACTGAGATGGGGGCCAGGCGCCCAGCACGGCGATGAGAACCCCGCTCAGCGCGAGCAGCGCAAGACCGCGTCGATCGATCAGATTGAAGAAGCTCGGAGGGATTCGTGTGCCCGACGCCGCCCGGCCCATCAGCTGTATGACCTGTCGGTGCAGTTCTTGACCGGCCGGAATACCGAATGGCCCGGCGATGAGCCCGAGTATCGCCGTCGATGACAGAACCATGGCCACCACCTGAAACGGTGCCATGCCGACGGCCTTCAGTACCGCCAGGTCGCGAGCCTTCTCCCGCGTTGCCAGTATCACCGTGTTGAAGACCCCGGCGGCAGCGATAGAGATAAGGATGAGAGCAAGGGCTGCGATCACTCCGTTGAACAGTATGAAGGCGCCGTCTGTACTCGTTCCTCTCACGTCGATGTTAAACGCATTGGGACCGTTTGGCTCCAGCGTTTGAGCCAGAGCCTGAGCCACAGCGGACGGATCGGATCCTTGGCGAACCTGAAGCTCGTAGCTGTTTATCCGCGAGGTCGGGTCGATGCTTCTCAACGTGGTCCAGCTTCCCCTCAGAAGAAGGTCATTGCCCGTCTGGTCGAGAATCTCCCCCACGATGTGTAAGCGCCGCGACCTCGCGCCCATCCGCACGAACACCGTACCTCCAACATGAAGATGCGCTTGGGTGAGCATCCTGGTAGGCGCCACCACCTCACCCGGTCGCTCGAACCAGCGTCCGGAGATGATCGCGTAACCGAGCCATCTGGATGCGCCCTGGTAGGCGTAATACTGGATCGGTTCTGCGATTCCTGACGCCAGAACGCTCGACTGGGCCTCGTCCACGAAGCGAGCCACGCTCGGGTTGGTCGAGAAGACGTGCGCGACACGGCTGCGGGAAGGCTGCGGCGGTAGAGCGAAGCCGCTCTTCAGCTTGGCGCCGATGGGAACCGTCGGAAACCCGAACTCGAGCTGCGCATAGGAGCTGCGGTCGAGGTGAGCCGCCACCTGTCCCAGCGACAGATGCAAACTGAGCGCAAATACGAGGGTCGCGACCCCGACCACGATGGAGCCCGTGGTCATCAGCGATCGCAGGGGCCGGGAGATGGCCTGCTCAAGACCGAGGCTTACCGTACGCGGCAAGGGGCTCTGAGAAAGCAGGCGTCCGAGAGTGGAACCTCCTTGGGCGCCGGGGGCCGTGCCCATCGTGATAGCGGCCATAGCTGTCAGGCGTCCTGCCCGCAACGCGGGGACCAGACCAGCCATGAGGCACACGCCCATGATCAGTGACAGAACCAACCCGTCGACGGGGCCCACGACCGTGGTAGCCGCCGGGAGACCGAGCGCGTGCGCCGTGCTTTCCAGGAAGGGCCGGCTGGCCAGTGTCCCGACCGTGATACCGACGACTGATCCAATGATTGCCGGTGCTAGTACCTGGCCGAGGATCTCCCATGTGATCTGGCGGGGCGTGAAGCCGACCGACTTCATCACGCCGATCTCTCGGTAACTTCCGACGACGACACCGCTTACCACGTTGGCGACAATGAGCGTCGCGGCGGCCAGTGCGAAGAGGCTGAAGGAGAGTAGGAACGGAATCATCACGGCGCTGATGATATCCGCAGCCTGCTTGACCTGTAGGTAATCGCTACTACTGAGAAGTGTGCCCGCTGCCAGGCGCGATGCAATCGCCTGGGTGTCGGCCCTGAGCTCCGCCCCGGTTGAGAACTGACGTACCCGATACGCCATTTGGTACTCGAGCGGTGAGTGCGGACCTGCGAGACGTCGGACCGATTCCGGCGGCATCCAGACACTTGCGACCGGACTGATAGAGTCCGCGATCCCCACCACCCGGAAGGTCGGCCGGCCGGGGGCGTCGGGAAACCTTACGGTTTGACCCACCGACAGACCAAGCTGGTCGGCGGCCGACCGGCTCACGTCCAGGCCGCCGAGGCTCCGGGCCCAGGTTCCGCTCTCGATCGTAATTCTGTCGACTGCCGGTCTGGGATTGGATCTGCCTACAACCACGGCGTCGAGGGTTGGGCTGAACGGTGCCGGTCCGCCCGCGCGGCCCTGATTCCGGACGACAGGAACCATGGCCGTTTCGACCACGGGCCAGGGACCCGCGGCTGCCGTCACGACTCTCGCCACGGCCGTCTGACGCAGGCGGCTCTTGGACGTCCGATGTGCGTCGAAGGTGAGGACCAGGTGCGGGCCATTCGCTCGCTGAAATGCCCGGTCGTATGGTGCATCGGACTCTACGATCAGGCTGAGGGCAAGTGTGGCGGCACCACTCGAGAGCAGGACCACCAGCATGATGACCACCGTCTGAAGCTTGCGGCGTCTGACGTCGGCGAACAGCTTCGAGATTACCGCCCTCATGACAAGGCCCTCACAATCGACCTGGGTGCGGTAGATTCACGATTGGCGATGGCACCGTCGACCAGTGTGACGATGTCATCGGCATAGCGTTCCGCCAGCCGCGTATCGTGGGTGACCAGGATGATGGTCTGTCCTCCCCGGTTGAGATCTTGCAACAGATCCAGCACCTGCTCTCCGGCATGCGAATCAAGCGCTCCGGTGGGCTCGTCGCCCATGAGCAGCGCGGGTTTGTTGATGAGTGCCCGGGCCACGGCCACCCGTTGTCGCTGGCCACCGCTGAGTCGTGCCGGGTAGCTGCGCTCGAGGGCGGCAATGCCCAGCTGGTCAAGCAGAAGGCGCGCCCGCGCCCGTGCCGCCTTCCGGTTCATGCCGGAAAGCTGTGCCGGGACCAGCACGTTGTCGAGGACGGTCAGATTTTCGAGCAGATTGAAGAACTGGAATATGAGACCTACGGTGGTTCTGCGATAGCGTGCCAGTGCCCCTTCGCCCAGCCCGTTGAGCAGCTTGCCCTGGACCGCTATGGAACCACTCGTCGGCCGGTCGAGGCCGGCAATGAGGTTGAGCAGGGTCGACTTTCCGGAGCCGGACGGCCCCATAATCGCCGTGATCTTTCCGGCTGCGATCTCGAGCGAGATCGCGTCCAGAGCTGGCTGGCTGGTTGCCGAGCCGTATCTCTTCGTCACTTGGTCAAGTGCGACAAGCATCTGCATTCCGCTCCCTTCGTGAAGTTCTTGGCTACAGCCTAAGGCGAAAAGCCGGTGCCGTCGTCCATCCCACAGGGCACCTGAGGCCTGTCCGACGGATGATCTTTCGTGGGATCAGCCATTGGATGTATGCTGAATCCACCTGGATGATGATGTCGAGGAGAATACCGCGGCACTAGAATCCGCCATGGCTTCCGTGACCGTCGCTTGGCGTCGGCTCTCCTCCCTGCCTGCGGCCGTGCACGATTGGACGCTGGCCGTGGTGCTGACGGCGCTCATGTACATTCCAAACGGCTCGCAGGAGGCAGGTCCGGTGGCCCTGCTGGTCACGCTGCCTCTGGGACTCCGGCGCCGATGGCCGCTGCCGGTCTTCATCGTGGTCATGGCAGGCGCGATTTTGGGGGGCAGCCAGGTCGGAGGCCCGGGGCCTGGCTACATCCCCATCGGCTGCATCATGGTCGCGGCCTACTCGGTTGGCGCTTACGCGACTCGGAGACTCGTCTCACTGGGACTGCTTCTGGTGGCCGCCCTGGTGGTGGTTGCCATCCATGGAGATCTGCCGCCGCTACCACCCGAAGCCGCCCCACTCGTGGTCCTGTTCCCTCTGTTTCTCGTCGGCAATGCGCTGCGGGCAAAGCAACGGCGTGCGGACACCTTCGAAGACCGGGCGACGCGACTCGAGCGAGACCGGGAGTCGGCACTGCGAGCCGCGATCGCAGACGAGCGAGCCCGGATCGCGCGTGAGCTGCATGACGTGGTCGCTCACAGCGTGAGCGTGATGGTGATACAGGCGGGGGCTGCGAGGAAGGTCATGGATACGGCGCCTGGAGAGGCGACTCAGGCATTGGTGGCCGTCGAGTCGATGGGGCGGGAGGCAATGAGTGAGCTGCGCAAGATGCTGGGGCTGCTCAGCGACGCCGGGACGCAGCCGCTCGAGCTGACTCCGCAGCCCGGCCTTGATCAGCTCGAGCCACTGGTTAGGCGGGTGGAGGAGGCGGGACTACCGGTCGAGCTACGGATCAAGGGTACGCAGCGCCGGCTGCCTCACGGATTGGACCTGACGGCCTACCGGATCGTTCAGGAGGCGCTGACCAACTGCCTCAAGTATTCGGACCTGGCGCCGACCGAGGTGAATCTCGAGTTCCGCGACCAGGAGCTGAAGCTCGAGGTCCTCGACGAGGGCCGGAGCGTGCCCTCGGGGGCGGCCGCGGCCCTCGGTCGTGGACTGCTCGGGATGCAGGAGCGGGTCAACATGTATGGTGGAAAGCTGGAGGCGGGCCCTTGCCTCGAGCGTGGGTACGCCGTTCGAGCCTGGCTTCCTCTCGGGACGGCTGCGTCGTGAGCGAGCCGAGAGTACGCGTCCTGATCGCCGACGACCAGGCCCTGGTTCGCGCCGGATTCCGGATGATCCTCGAATCTCAGCCCGATCTCGAGGTCGTGGGTGAGGCTCGCGACGGCGAAGAAGCCATTGCTTGCCACGAGCGCCTGCGCCCGGACGTGATCTTGATGGACATTCGGATGCCGGGTACCGATGGTCTCGAGGCCGCCCGCCGCATCTTTTCCCGGACAGATAGCGGAGACGGCTGCCGAATCATCATGCTCACCACCTTCGATTTGGATGAGTACGTGTACGCTGCCCTGCAGCTCGGAGCCAGCGGGTTTCTGCTCAAGGACGTCAGCCCGGAACAGTTGATCGGCGCCGTGCGGCTCATTGCGGTCGGCGATGCACTTCTCGCGCCGTCAATCACCCGGCGTCTGGTCGAGCGGTTTGCGCGTCCTTCAACCCGGCCCCGATACTCGAGTGCTGGGCTGAACGAATTGACACCCCGAGAGGCAGAGGTGTTGCACCTCATGGCTGAAGGCATGAGCAACTGCGAGATCGCCGAAAGGCTCGTCGTCAGCGAGGCCACGACGAAGACCCATGTTGCCCGGATTCTCTCGAAGCTCGCAGTCAGAGATCGGGTGCAGGCGGTCGTAATTGCCTACCAATCGGGCTTCCTCGAGGCGCCTTCGGCTCCGCCTCGATGAGGATGTTCAGCCTCTACTCGCCGTTCCTCAGCTACCATAGGCGTCGGTAGATTTGGCAGCGCGAGCCCCGTCGGGCGCCGCTGAAGTCGGACTGACTGACGAGATGGTGAGAGGGTTGTTGGAGCGGGGGCGGCCATAGAAGTCCTTGGTGTCGCCATACGTTGGTTGACGTGACGCAGCAAGCCAGCTCGCCCTGTACGTCGATTTGTCCAACGTTTGACGTTTGACCTTCGACGTTCGACTGTCGACCTCTCTCTGCCCTCGGTGCAGACTCAATTGTGCCGCTCGGCACGTACAAGGATTCACGAAACCAAGGAGGCGAGCTATGCCAAAGGCCGGAGCGAAACGAGGTCGCGAGGTTCCACGAGAGTTCACATTCCACTGGGGAAGCGGCCAGATCGTCGAGGAGGCCTCCTATACCGGGCAGTATACGGAGCCGGCCATTCAGCTCCTCGAGTATGAGGGCGGGGGCGGGGAATGCGGCATCCGCTTCTGCTACTACAACCTTGAAGGTCGGTTCCAGCGCAGTCCGATGATGATAGATGGAGACGACACCCTGCAAGGGCTGCGGGAAGCACTGAAGCAGACACCCAGGTTGCGTGAGAAGCTCCGCGAGCTCGTGAGCTGAGCGCCAGCGTAGATTGAATCCGGTTGATGGGTCTCGAGTTCACGCCCTGTTTCGCGCCTCACCGTCAGTTGCACACCTGTAACTCTCGAAACGATCTCGCAACCGTTGCCGCCTAGACAGCTCGTTATTGTGGTACTAGCCCAACTGGGGTAACCCACCTGTCAGTTGACGTTAGATCGTTCGATGGAGAAATCAGATGAACAGACTACGAAAGAGCGTTCTCGCCGGCCTCGCATTGTCGGCAGCCGCGGCCCTCGCGCTGGGTTGGACGACCAGCGCGTTCGCCATCAACGGCTGCCGTTCGGACCCCACCGTGTATCTCTCGAACGGCTACAGCGTGCAGATGTGGGATCAGATCGGAACGGATATCTCGAACGTCTCAGGCGTTTACTATACCCTGCACGTCCCCAAGGGCGTGACCGTCGAGAACATCGCGTACGACTCGACCGGCTATCTGGAGCACGTCCAGGTCTACGCCGACCAGAAGCCTGGCCAGTACTACGAGACGTCGAACGTCTCCGCCGCCTCCCCGTCTACCGGGTTCACGGCCGAAGCGATTCGGCGTGACGGCACAACGGCCAGCGCCAACGGCAAGACACCCGACAGCGTCACCATGCATTGGTGCACGTGAAGCAATAGAAACGTCGCGCCTCTCAGCGGGTCTGGCCTCTTGGTCCGACCCGCTCTGTTTGCGCAACAGAACAGTCGCATCCTTGTGGGTTCCGAATGCTTCCCGCTGCCTCAGTTCAGGCGGCCCTCGTGATCCGAACTGCCAGAGTAGAGAATCGGTTCATGGCAGGGTCCTTGCTTGCCGCGGACTCTGTCATATTCGACTGTTTGCACCGGCCACAAGGGTTCGGAGGCGGGGACGGACTCCAGCTTGTACGAGCCATCGCCGTTGTACCGTGTCGGAGGCAAATGCGTGATGCCGATGTTGGACGACCGGCGCATCGATCTCGTCAGTGAGACGGACGCCCATGGAACCCGACGTTTCGTAACACTCGTCGTCGCCCGCGACGGTACTCTCACCCTCGAGGGCCAGGACCTGGGTGGCGGCTTGGCCGGATTCTTTGGTGGCCAGGCGTCCGAGTACGAGTGGCTCTGGAAGCTCACACCTGAGCAGGCGGGCCGGCTCCTGAGGTCTCTTGGGATCCCGGATGCGGCCCCCGACCGAGTCGAACAGCTCGTCTCACACCTGCGCTCGCTTTCCACGGCGACCATGCAGGAGCAGTTCAAGGCGTCTGGGGCCACCTTCTCGAGCCATGTGAGCGACTGATCACCGGGTTCAAAGGTCTGAATCCCACAGGTGAATGGCGTTGGAAGCGGCCGGGCAGAGCTAGTCGACGAGTGTCTGTCGGATCACAACTTCGAGTGCAAAGGATAGCATGTGGACCCAGCCCTTCCAGAGCGGTCATGCTATCGTTGCGTACCGCGGTCTAGGCGGGCGGTACAGACCAGGAGGCGGCAACACGAAACTGCTCGCCATCTATGTTGTGGCCCGGCACCCCATTGCCGCCGGACTCTCACCGCTCCAGGCTACCGGAGCGATCGTATTCGGAGTGGTGGTCGGCTGGATCACGTACCGGACCCTGCGCAGAAGCGGCGGGGCAAACCATAGCGCAAGTATGTCAGACCTCGCCGCCGTTATCGGAGCGATCGGCGGGTCGGTTGTCACTGGCCTGTTCAAGAACGCCGACCTCTTCGCCTGCTACTCGATCGGCCTGGCTGGCGGGTTCTTCGGCTACCTGGCCTTCAACATGATGCTCGACCTCATCGCGCCAGCGGCTGCCGACGTGAGCAAGTGGAATGCGGTCAGGACAACGCTGCGCTCGGGAGACGACCCGTAGGCCGCTGCGGCTGCTCGAGGGCGCCGACCCGGCTGCTGCTAGTCAGTAACCCGAGTGCCGTGGCGAAGACCGTCGAAGAGGAGATGAACCAGACGCTCTGAGGCTTCCGGCTGCTCCTGATCGGTCGACATGCAGATCCCGCCGACCGCCCGCAACAGGTCGCCTCCGTCGACATCCGCTCGAATGGTGCCGGCCCTTACTCCGGCGTTCAGGAGCTTCGTCGCCGCGGCCTTGGCCCGACCCTTGGTTTGTTCGAAGAAGGTGGCGTCGTTGCTCAGGAGGGGTTTGAGTACCGCCAGCATGCCGCGCTTGGTCGCCACGTGACGCACGAAGAGCTGCATCCACTCGGCCAGGGCTTGATCTGGAGGCAGAGTATCAAGCAGCTGGTCGGCGCTCTCACAGAGGACGTCCACCTCGTGACGGTAGACCGCTTCGACCAGCGAATCTCGCGTGGGGAAATGGCGGTACAGCGTCCCGATGCCCACGCCGGCATCGCGAGCGATGTCCTCGAGCGGCACCTCGGCCCCCTTAGCCGTGAAGGCAGCCGCCGCAGCCTCGATCAGCCGCTCCCTGTTTCTGAGCGCGTCCGACCGGGCACGGCGTCGCGGATGTGGCTCATCGCCGGCATCCCCTGATATTTCGGGGCTCGTCAGCGTCGCGTCAGTTGCCATATTCATCGCCAGATAGTCGTACTTGCAAAGCGGAGGAACCCTCCGTATAATGTGGAGGTAGGCTCCGCTTAATTCATAGTACCTATTGGAGGCATGCTTTGGCAATAACTCTCAATCGTTCCACGGCCGACGTCCCGGTCCGCGCACCCAGCAGTCGCGGCCTGGCCCTCGGCGTCATCCTCGCCGTCCAGCTCATGGTGGTTCTGGATGCCACCATCGTCAACATCGCCCTTCCCAAGATTGCCGTGTCCCTGAGCTTCTCGGCCGCCAACCTCTCCTGGGTCATCACGTCCTACACCCTCGCTTTCGGAGGATTGCTGTTGCTGGGTGCGCGCGCAGGCGACCTGCTTGGCCGCCGCCGGATCTTCATCGCCGGCATCGCCATCTTCACCCTGGCCTCGTTTCTCGGGGGAATCGCGCCATGGAGCGGCTGGCTTCTGGGCGCACGTGCTCTCCAAGGAGTTGGCGGAGCACTGGCAGCCCCCTCCGCTCTGGCCCTCCTGATGACGCTGTACGGAGAGGGCCAGGAGCGCGTCCGAGCGATCGGCTGGTACGCGGCAGTATCCATCGGCGGCGGCGCGATAGGTCTGATACTCGGCGGTCTGCTGACACAATGGGCCTCGTGGCGATGGGTGCTTTTCGTCAACGTCCCCATCGGCGTCGTGGTCGTCTTCCTGGCACGCCGCCTCCTGAACGAGACCCCCGGCCGAAACGGCCATTTTGATGTCGCCGGCGCCGCCGCCTCGACCATCGGCGTATCCTCCCTCGTGTACGGCTTCGTCCGCGCCGCGACCTCGGGCTGGACCGATCTGATTACCATTGCAGCCTTTGCCGTCGGTGTGATCCTGCTGGCGACATTCGTCGTTCTC
>DASRCF010000066.1:0-7424 GCA_035653255.1 Chloroflexota bacterium | reverse complement strand
CCCGTGTGTGGCGGCTGCATCTCCCGAGATCAGACCAACCCGTTTCCGGTTGACAGCGAGCTGCTGTCATCCCTGCGCATCGCCCTGGTCCACGACTACCTGAACCAGCAGGGCGGAGCCGAGAAGGTGGCCGAGGTCTTCTGCCGCATGTTTCCGGGTGCTCCCATATACACGTCCGTGTACGATTCCTCGGCCATGGGGCCGTTCTGGCGGACGGTCGACATACGGACGAGCTACATGCAGCACCTGACTCCGCGGATGCGGATCGCCAAAGCAATGCTGCCGCTCTATCCGTCGGCGTTCGAGAGCTTTGACCTGTCGGCCTACGATCTGGTCTTGAGCAGCTCCAGCACCTTCGCCAAGGGCGTGATTACCAAGCCTGAAACCTGTCACGTCTGCTACTGCTACACGCCGACCCGATTCGCCTGGATGTACTCGGAGTACGTCGCTCGGGAGGCCTTCCCCGCCGCCGTGAAAACGCTGCTTCCACTGGTCGTCGCTCCCCTGCGCGTTTGGGACTACGCAGCGGCCCAACGGGTCGATCACTTTATCGGCATATCGAAGGCCGTTGCGGCCCGGATCGAGAAGTGGTACCGACGTGAGGCGCAGGTGATCGAGCCGCCCATCGATGTGAGTGAGTACTCGATTGCCGGAAGGCTGGGAGATTACTTCCTCGTCCTGTCGAGGCTGCAGCCCTACAAGCGCATCGACCTGGCGGTCGAAGCCTGCTCCACCCTCCAGGCCCGGCTGGTGGTCGCGGGGGATGGGCCCGACCGTGCCCGGCTTGAATCACTCGCCGGACCTACGGTGGAGTTTCTGGGACGCGTATCTGAGGCCGAGGCCCAGCGGCTGCTGTCCGAGTGTCGGGCGTTGGTCTGGCCGGGTGAGGAAGATTTTGGCCTGGCGCCGGTCGAGACTCAGGCTGCCGGTCGCCCGGTGATCGCGTTCGGTGCCGGTGGAGCCCTGGAAACGGTCGTCGACGGCGAAACCGGCGTCTTCTTCACTCCACAGACGGCTGAGGCTCTGACCCAGGTCATCGCGAACTTCGACGATCGCCGCTACTCGCCGGAACGATGCCGGGCGAACGCCGCCCGCTTCGATATCCAGACCTTCGTCGAGAAGATGACGCTCATCCTGGAGGAGGCCTATCGAAGCCATACCTCCCGTTTTCAGATTGCCGGCCGGTAGGTTGAGCCCAGCTGCCGATGGTTCCCAAGCTCGCTCGACCGGAGTTCTCGGTCTCGCGAACCTGGCGATGGGCGTCTCTAACTGCCGGTCCTTCGACAAAGTGCGGGGCTGGGCACGAGACGCCCAAGAAGCCGGCATTCGTACCGTCTTCATCTCGGAGGACATCGGCTGCCGCGACGCTTTTCAGCTGGCCGCCGTCTCGGTCAGGGAGACGGCATCGGTTCACTTCACCATTGCCGTTGCCAACCCGTATCAACGCAGCCCGATAGCGCTGTTAGAAGCCCTGTCGACCTTGGATGAGCTGAGCGGCGGCAGGATCACGCTCGGGCTGGGGTCGAGCAGTCGTCGTCAGATCTGGGGTCAGCTAGGACAGTCCTACGGCAGGCGAGTGCACATAATGCGCGAGACGGTGGCGTGCATACGCCGTACCTTCTGCTCTCTGTCAAACAGGCCTCCGCGCTTGGCGATCGCCGCCATGGGCCCACAGATGCTGCGACTTGCGGGCGAGCTGGCCGACGAGGTTATCCTCAACACGGGCACAACACCTCGCTACGTTGGATGGGCTCGCCGGCATGTGCTCGAGGGCGCGGACCGGGCAGGGCGTGATCCGAGCTCGATCGCTGTCGCAGTGTGGGTGCCTGTCTACATCGATGACGACCGGCGTCAGGCGGTGCTGCGCGCCCGGCGCTGGGCAGCTCGCATGCTCAGCATCCCGGAGCAGGGCGAGCTGCTTCTGCAGCAGGCAGGGTTGAGCATGGATTTCCTGCCCCACCTGCGGCAGACGTTTCAGGCCTACCCTTCGGAGGGAGATGTTGAAGCTGCGGCGCCGATCATACCTGAGGAAGCCGTCGAGCGTCTGGCGGTGATCGTCCGGACGCCGGAGGAAGCGGCCCACCGGCTGCAGACATATAGAGATTTGGGCGTCACGACCGTTGTCGTCGGCCCTGGACCGGCCGGACGGTTGGCCGTGTTGATGTCAGGAGCCTAGGCGCAAGGAGGCGATATCAGAGTCCCGGAGACGATCGAGGTGCAGGGCAGACGCTATTCCGTCAGCTGTGAGCGGGCCATCGTGCGCAGCCAGCGTCAGGTGGTGGCGACTGCCTACGACGAGCGCGGGGTTGTCGCTCGGCAGCAGGAGATGAACACCTCGGCTGCAAGAGTCCATCTGCGGCGCCCACCGGAGCAGCAGCCGCCCGAGTGGGAAGAGCTGGAGGAGCTGGCGGTCCGCCTCCTACAGCTGGAACTGGAAGAATAGCTCAACGTCTGCCAAGGGCACACACCGGACATCGGAAGCCCCTTCCGGCGAGGAGACGCTGGACTGCTACTGGGATCGCACTGCACGGATATGGGTTCGCCACTACGCCTGCTCCGACACTTCGTCGCCGTCTTCGATCTTCGGCGTGCCACCCGACTGGTGGAGCGGGCAGGCTTCGCAATGGTCGAAGCGGCAGAAGCGGAGCGCCAGGTGGAGCAGGCCCTGCTGGTGGAGCGCGCGATAGGGGCGGATCTGGATGCCGTCGCCGGAGAGCTTGGCACGAAGCGACGAAACCCAGCGATTGTCGGCGGGGGCGGAAAGCGTCTTGAGAGCCAGCACCCCGTCGAGCCCATGATAGGCGGACAGATAGGGTAGAGCGATGTTGATGACGATGTCGAGGGCGCGACCTTTGCCGACCAGCACGTCGTCTGCCTCCACCAAGAACAGTTCGTGCAGCCGCCCCGCGTCCGCGTCGCGGAGCGCATCGCCGATGCCGGCGCGATGCCGGTTGACCAGTCGTGCCAGGGCTCGAAGGCGGGCGCGAGGTGCATTGCCTGGCCTGACGCGGAAGGTGACCAGCTCACCCGGAGCGAGGACCGGCCGGTCGATGAACGGCGAGAGCAGCTCGGCTGACGCTAGACCGGCGGCGCTGAGGAGCAGACGCTCGGCCTCAAACAAGGAGAGCGAGGAGAGCAGTGCGAAGGGCACTGCCTCGGCGATCTTCCGAAACGCGGCCCGGTTCACGCTGTATCCCATGGACTCAGCCAGCAAACGGTAGAGCGCTTCGTCGGAGCCGACAGCCTCGACGTCGCTGCGAAGGCGCAGCGTCTTGTCCTCGAAGCGGGCCATGCCCGCCGCCTCGATGACCTCAGTGGTATCCGCGGCCGCGGCTATCTGCGGACAGTGGACGATCTCGGGCGCCTCGTTTGTGAAATGACGCTCCAGGTCGGAGAGCGGCGCCAGGAGAATCGATCCCAGCTCCAGTTGATCCAACACGCGACCACTCGAGGTGCAGGCGGGAATGAGCTGGTCGGCCACGAGCACGACGTGAAGGCGGACACGGTCGTAGGCGGCGTCCTGGTGGTGCCGGTGAGCGAACCAATCGGACGCGTGGGTATGAATCTCCACGTCACCATGCCCGAGTGCGCCGTCGGCAGTCGCGATGATCGCATCACGAAAATCAGGTCCCGCGGTGGTGCTCGGCCAGCCCGGGAAGACGACGTCGAAACCCCGCTCCCGAGCCCGGCTCGAATCGAACCTGCGGGTCTGCCAGATCCACCACACCAGCCGCTCATCCACGCGTAGATCTGGTCGCTCCCGTACCGTCAGGTACGGGTCGTTCTGTGCGGGTGGGTATGCGATGGCCATGGCCATTGTGGCCTCAATGGAGACGGTGGGACGCCGATGCCGGAGTATAATACTCCGTTCCTGGAGGTGGGGTTGGCCGACGCTGTGGAGGAGATCCGCCGGCTGATCCGGGAAGTCCCGGACTTCCCCCAACCGGGCGTACTTTTCTACGACGTCACCACCGTCCTCAAGGACGCTGCGGCTTTCAGACGCTCGATCGACGTCATGGCCGAGCCCTGGCGCTCCGTGCAGGTCGATGCCATCGCCGCCATGGAGTCGCGAGGCTTTATCTTCGGTGCCCCGCTGGCCTACCTTCTCAACGCGGGCTTCATTCCCATCCGCAAGCTCGGGAAACTCCCCGCGCCCACGGTTTCCCGCGAGTACTCCCTCGAGTACGGCTCCAATGTCCTCGAGATCCATCGCGACGCCGTCGAGCCGGGACAGCGCGTCCTTCTGGTTGACGACGTGCTGGCTACCGGCGGGACGATTGCCACCTCGGTGGAGATCGTGCGTGAGCTCGGCGCCATACCGATCGGGATCGTGGTGTTGATCGAGCTGGACTTCCTCAAGGGACAGGACCGCCTCGGCGAATATGGTATTGAGGTCACCTCCTTCGTTCACTATTAGGTCCATCAGGCGGCTGCCGGCTGGGCCCAATGTTGTCGTGGTAGCATATGACGCCTGAGCGGGGCGCACTTTCACTTCTCTGAGGAGAAGTTTTTTTTTGGGAAAATCTCCAACGGGGCTGCGGCAGGAAGAGGCACTGCAGCCGGTTCGGTGGGTCGACGGCGCGCTCGAGATCCTCGATCAACGGCTTCTTCCGCAGGAGCATCGACGCCACCGGTATGTTCGCGTTGAAGAGGTGGCGGATTGCATCCGCCGCATGAAGGTCCGCGGCGCGCCCGCCATCGGAGTCTGCGCAGCGTACGGCATGGCACTCCCTGCCTTTCATCCCTCGAAACAACCACTGGACGCCGAAATGACCTCTGCCTTCGATACCCTTCTTGCCACTCGGCCGACGGCAGTCAACCTGCCCTGGGCTCTTGAGCGGATGAAGCGAACCTACTTTGAGGTGGCGGGAGCGCCTTTGGAGTCAGTTCGCCTCCGGCTGCTGAATGAAGCTCGAGCCATCCACACCGAGTCCCATCAGGCGGACCGTGAGATCGCGCGACTGGGTGCCGAGGAGCTTGCCGGCCGCGACCGCATACTGACTCATTGCAACGCAGGTCCTCTGGCAACGGCTGGTTACGGGACCGCGATTGGTGTCATCCGCGAGGCATACTCTGCGAACCCCAACCTGTCGGTCCTGGTCGACGAGACAAGGCCGTTCCTGCAAGGTGCCCGGCTGACGGCCTGGGAGCTATTGACGCTGCAGATTCCCGCCACGCTCATCACCGACAGCATGGCCGGATTCATGATGCAGCGAGGTGAGGTCGACGCCGTGGTCGTCGGCGCCGACCGCGTCGTTGCGAACGGCGACGTCGCCAACAAGATCGGCACCTACTCCCTGGCGGTCCTGGCCCGTGCACACGGGATTCCGTTCTACGTTGCCGCCCCGACTTCCACCCTCGACGGCTCCCTCAGGCATGGCAGTGAGATTCCAATCGAGGAGCGTGATCCACGTGAGGTGTTGGAGTTTCAAGGAGCCCGTGTGGCGCCTGAAGGCATGCCCGCCCGCCATCCAGCCTTCGACGTCACGCCGTCGTCGCTGATCACGGCCATCATTACCGAGGCCGGCGTCGTCCGCGAGCCATATGACGAAGGATTGCGCCGGCTTGGCAGAGAGCGAGCAGCCGTTGGTTGACGTGGAGCTGGGAATCATCGGCGGCAGCGGTCTCTACGCCGTACCGGGTTTGGAGGATGTTGAGGAGCAGGATGTCTCGACACCCTTTGGGCGGCCGAGCGACCGGGTTGTCACGGGCCGTCTGCGAGGCATCGGGGTGGCCTTCATTCCCCGTCATGGACGCAACCACACCTTCCTGCCGTCGGAGGTTCCCTACCGAGCCAACATCTGTGCCCTGAAGCAGCTCGGCGTGAGGCGCGTTCTCGGTGTCAGCGCCGTGGGCAGCCTGCGCGAGGACTACGCTCCGCTCGACGTGGTCATCCCCGATCAGCTCTACGACCGCACGAAGGCGCGTGCGGGCACGTTCTTCGGTGAAGGCATGGTGGCGCACGTTGGGTTTGCCCAGCCGTTCTGCCCGGCCTTCGCGGCTACTCTGCTCGAGTCGGCGCGCCGCTCGCCGGCGACGACACACCAGGGCGGTACACTGGTGGTCATGGAAGGGCCGGCGTTCTCGACCATCGCCGAGTCGGAGACGTATCGGAAGGCGGGCTTCTCCCTGATCGGCATGACCACCCTTCCGGAGGCCAAACTTGCGCGGGAAGCGGAGCTTTGTTACGCTTCACTGTCGATGGTGACCGATTACGACGTTTGGCACCAGACCCATGAGACTGTGAGCTCCGACATGGTGGCGGAGACCCTCCGTCGCAATATCGATGTGGCCTATGGGATCCTGGGAGATCTGGTGGACAGACTGGGCGAGATCGGAGAGTGTAGGTGCGGATCTGCGCTGGCTTCGGCGCTGCTCACCCGTTTCGATGTCGCACCCGAGGCGACACTGCAGAGATTGAGGCCGATAATCGGGCGCTACACGGATGGCGCACACTAGCCGGTCGATACGAAAGAGCTGGACGAAACAACGAAACTGGTTGGATTGAGAGGACAGTATGAGTAGCCTGGTGGTCGGATCCATCGCGCTCGACACGGTGGAAACGCCCTACGGCAGGGTTGAGGAAGCACTCGGAGGTACGGCGGTATATTTCTCGATCGCTGCCTCCGTCTTCACGGACGTCAAGATCGTCGGCGTCGTCGGACACGACTTTCCCGACGGTCACGTAACGGCTTTAGAGCGGAGAGGTTGCGACCTCGAGGGGCTGCAGCGGCAAGAGGGGCGCACCTTTCGCTGGGTGGGAAGCTACGACGAGAACATGAATGTGGCCCACACGCTCGATACCCAGCTCAATGTCTTCGAGTCCTTCCGGCCCGAGCTCCCGCTGTCCTACCGTCGTTCGCGAACACTCTTCCTCGGCAATATCGATCCAGAGCTCCAGCTCGACGTGCTGGAGCAGACCTCGGCTCCAACCATTACTGCCCTGGACACCATGAACTTCTGGATCGAGCGCAAGCGCGAGGCTCTGGAAGAGGTGGTTCGCAGAGTCGACGTGGTCTTGGTGAACGAGGAGGAGGCACGGCAGTTTGCCGGCGTCTATCATATCGCCGAAGCGGCGAGGCGGATTCGCGCCTACGGGCCGCACTCCGTGGTCATCAAGCGCGGTGAGTACGGCGCCGTCATGTTTACGGACGACTGCTACTTCGCTCTGCCGGCCTTTCCCAGCGATGAGGTCCGCGACACGACGGGCGCGGGTGACAGCTTCGCCGGAGGCTTCCTGGGGTACCTCGATACCGTCGACACCATCGATTCCCGTGAGCTGCGTTGTGCCCTGGCCTTTGGCACCGTAATGGCCAGCTTCACGGTGGAGAACTTTAGCATCCTGGGGCTTCAGGAGGCCATCCTGCCCCAGATCGAATCCCGTTACGAGGCGCTTCGGGAGTTGACAGCGATCGAGCCGGCGC
>DASRCF010000065.1:0-2693 GCA_035653255.1 Chloroflexota bacterium | reverse complement strand
CGAGAACCGGCGGTGGAAGCTCGGCCCCTGATGCCAGGTACAGCTCCATGATCCGCTTGTGGTTCTGCCAGCGCCACTTGCCGTAGCAGACGACGCACATCTCGCGGGCCTTGTGCGGTTTCACCTCGTGACACACGATGCACTCTCGGATTCGTGGGCGGCGCGGCTCGACTCCGCGTAACTCCCGCGCCCGCGCCCGGCATCGCTCCTGAGAAAGCCGGTACCGCTCAGGGTATTTCTCCCGCCATCGCCGAGCCGAGCGGGCGTTCTGCTCCAGCTTGCGCTCTCGATGGGCAAGGTAGTACTGGCGGTTGTACTCCCTCTGTTTCGCCTTGCGTTCCTCCGGTGACATGGGCATCTTTCTTCTCCCTTCGACTGGACCGTTCATTGTGTATGATACTCATTTTTGACTCGTTGTCAAGTTTTGTTACACCAAGAGCGGTAGTGGAAGGCTTTGTCTTTGGCGTAGACATAAGACCTGGATCATTTCGCGGCGGCCGATAATGAACCATGGCCTCAGAGGAATCCGGAGAGCGTGCCAATGGCCCGGTGCGGGGACTGGTTTTGGCCTCCGGGATGTCCCAGCGGTTCGGCTCGGCCAACAAGCTACTGGAGTTCCTCGACGGGCGTACGGTGCTCGAACGCACCCTCGAGGCGTACCTGAGTGTCTTGGGTGAATGCTGGGTTGTGGTGGGTCACGACGCTGCGAGGGTGGTGAGCGCACTGAAGGGAAAGCCTGTCCATATAGTCTCGAACGCTGACTTTTCCTCGGGACAGAGCGCGGCACTCAGGACCGGCATCAGGGCGCTCCCGCCCGACACAGCGGCTGTTTTGGTAGGACCGGGCGACCAGCCGCTCTTGGAGGCGGAGGTTCTCCGGCGCTTGATCCGCCGGTGGCGTGAGTCCCCTGCCGACAGTGTGGTTCCAACGTACAGCGGGCGGCGAGGGACGCCGGCCTTGATCTGTGCTCGGCTCTTTGATGAGCTGGGGCAGGTGACCGGCGACGTTGGCGGTAGAGATGTCGTGGATCGGCATGCCGTCGAGTTTGAGGAGATGGGTGAGTTGGCCTCGGGGCTGGACGTGGACGACCCGAACGATCTTCGTGAGGCGCGGAACCTGATTTCACCTGAGGCGGTGTCCTTTTGAGCTGTGAGGCGAGTGAACGGCGTATGAAAGATTGCCCCGGAGTCAGACGTCCATGAGCGATGGCTCCTGGGGCGACGAGGGCGACCAGGAACCTGGTGCGGCGGTCTCGACTCGGGCCGGCGACGACGGCTTCACCGGCTTGCTCGGACCAGACCGGGTCCCGAAATACTCATCCCGCCCCTCAGCCTTCGGAACGCTCGACGAGGCCTCGTCGGCTCTTGGCCTTGGTCGGGCGCTGAGCATCCAGCCCCACATCAAGGAGACGGTCGTAGAGCTGCAGCGCGGTCTGTACAAGCTGATGGCGGAGCTGGCCACGCCATCAGCCAACTACGTGAAGATTCCGTTCAAACTCGAGGCGGAGGACGTGAACCGCCTCGATCAGCTACTGGCTGAGTATCGTCAGAAGGTGACAGTCGGCCGCGAATTCGTTCTGCCGGGGGGGAGCCCAGGAGGTGCCGCGCTGGATCTGGCGCGCACTGTAATTCGCCGAGGAGAGCGGTTGGTGGCGCGGCTGGCACACGATGGCGACATCCCCAACCGGCACGTCCTCGAGTGGCTGAACCGGCTATCGGACGTGGTGTTTGTCATGGCCCGTTACGAGGATACTCAAGAGAGCGAGAGCGATGGGACGGCGTCGAGGTCGTAGTCCGCGGGACGCGGATTGAGCAGTGCGGCGCCGGCGATCATGGCGGCATTGTCGGTCGAGAGGCCGGGAGCCGGCCATCGCAGCTCGACATCCAGACGGCTTCGTGCCACATTCAGTAAGCACTTGTTGTTGGCCACCCCACCGACGATGGCGGCTGACCCGGCGCCCTGATCCTCCACGGCTCGGGCCAGCTTCGCCGTCAAAACATCCGCCACGCTCTCTTGGAAGCCGGCCGCGATTGAGGCCACGTCCTCTTCAGCAAGGCTCAGCCTTTCCGCTCCCTCCGGTGAAGCCACCTTGCCCTGAGTCTGCACCAGTCGCAGGACAGCAGTCTTGAGTCCACTGAAACTGAAGTCGTAGGTCCCCGGCAGCCATGCCCTTGGAAGCTCGGTTACGGTCCCGTTGGCTTTCCCGGCTGCCTTCTCAACTGAAGGGCCTCCGGGATAGGGAAGACCCAACAGCCTGCCGACCTTATCGAACGCCTCGCCCGCCGCGTCATCGACGGTGGCTCCCAGAACGCGATACCGGCCCACGCCCTCTACCAGGATCAGCTCCGTGTGGCCGCCCGAGACCACCAGGGAAACCATCGGTAGCCTCGGCGGCTCCGGAGTTTCCAACCAGACCGAGAGCACGTGTGCCTCGACGTGGTTGACCGCGAATAGTGGGATTCGCCGGGCCAGGGAGAGGCCCATTGCAAAGTTGATGCCGACCAGAAGCGGGCCGGCGAGCCCTGGCCCGTACGTGACGGCGATGCCTTCAATCTCCCGCCAACCCATAGCAGCCTCTCTTAGGGCCGCTGCGGTAACAGTGGGAAGGGCAAGTACGTGTTGGCGGCTGGCGATCTCGGGAACAACTCCGCCGAACCGCCGGTGCAGCGCGATTTGCGAGGCTACGACGTTCG
>DASRCF010000064.1:0-4252 GCA_035653255.1 Chloroflexota bacterium | reverse complement strand
GCTTTGCGGACCCCAGGTCGCCGGACTGGTCGGCCCATAGATCACGACGCTCGGACGGCACAGGAGGAAGGCGAGCTGTGCCACGCCGCCGTCATTGCCCACGAACAGGATCGACTCCGACAGCAGGCCGGCGAGCGCCGGCAGTTCCGTCATGCCCGCGACCGACGACGTCCAGCCATCGCGGCCGGCAACCAGTTTGGCCGCCAGAGCTTCTTCACCCGCCCCTCCAACCACGACGGTTCGCAGCCGGCGTTCATGCCACAACTGATCGGCGACCTCTCCAAAGAACTCCAGCGGCCAGCGGCGGGCGGTGCTATACGTCCCCGAGCCTGGGTGCATGAGGACGAAGGCGCCTCGAACCTCCTTATCGTGCAGCAATCGGCGCGCCGCCTCTCGGTCGACATGGAGTGGAACAGGCTCCGTCCCTTTGCTAAGAGCGCCAAAGTACCCGGCTTCGTGCCGGGCCCCAAAGCCTCGATCCGTTACGGCATCGGTGAGAAACCAGCCGTGACCATTGTCCAGTCCCCGTCTAACGGGAGCGCCCGTTGCCAGTGCGAGCGCTGCAAACTTGAGCCGGCCCCAGCGTGTGACCAGATGGTGAAAGATGATCACCTCCTCATACCGGGCGCGCCGAAGCTTCCAGCCGAGGCGAGCGAGGACCGTCAAGGCTCTGGGCCGCAGAATCGAGAACGGATCGTCAAACAGGTTCTTATCGGCCAGAAGCAGGTCGTCGGCCAGATGGGATGCCAGCGCTTCATTCGAGGGCTTCGTAAGGAGCGTGAAGCGGTCCTCCGGATGGGTGTGTCGGAGATGAGTGATCGCCGGACCGGCCAGCATCAGATCGCCAAGGTCCGCAAGCTGCACCAACAGCACGCGCCGGGAGCCTCGCATTTTTCGCATGATTCCGGCTGAGTATAGCTGAAATGACGGCGTTATGTAAAGTCGTTACCCAGCCGATCCGGATCCCGACGCCGCGCACAGCATCGTGGCGATGCCGGGAGCCCTTGCTTGGCCCGACAGTACTTGGGGTACAGCATCCCGTCGGTCAGAACGCTGCAGACCATGGTCGCGATGCCGCCCGAGAACCGTCTGTACTTGTATTGCATCGGGGTAAAGGTTGCCCCCGTCAAGGCAATAGATGAGTCCGTTCCTCCGGAGCCCGCACCCAGTGGTGCACCCTGTCCAAAGTGCGTGCCCGCCGCCATTTTCTCAAATGTAAGCGCCTTCATGCGTCCGTACCAGTCCCACACCCCGTTGTCATACTTGATGACAACGGCCTTGCCGTAGCCATGCTTGTGGCCGCAATGTCCGCCATGTCGCAGTCCCACAACCGCTAAATTCGAGCGTTCAGGGTGCCATGAGATGACCCGGTTCCCCTGTTGGAGCATCCAGTCAATGGCAAACCGTTGTAACGGGTGCCCATACAGCCACGGCGGCAACTGTCAGAGGGAGCTCCATTATCCCCCTCCCTCCAGCTTGTCCCAGTCCAGGTGCCTGAGCGAGGCCTGCTCTGCACGGCTGCCCGCCCGCCCTGACCGACATTTCTAGGCTGCCTGCCTTCGCGGCTAGGTCCACGGCGTTGCCCGGGTCGCTGCTCTCTCCGCCGTTGTCGGACCCCAAGGTTGCCTTCCTGCTCCTCTCCCCGCCCCTCGGGATTTGCGGTTGCCACTGTGGGCGTTAGCTTGTGTTGGCCGCTTGGTGCCCCGTCTGAATTGGCGCGATAAAGTCGAGGCCGCGCCTAGCTCGCGTCGCCGGGCACGTGCCTGCAGGGACCGCCAAGACGCTGCGGCAACCCGAGCCCCTGCCCCCGTCTGGTATCCTCTGCGATCGCGACCTTTTGAGGCCTCCGGCACGATAGCCCCACTCGAACGCCTGCGGACGCCATATTGCGATTGCATTCACCAACCGGCCTGGTTGGATTCTTGACCGAAGTCACCTCGCCGAAGGGGTCGAGGGTGTAGGTGGTCGTGCCGGTGCCGTCGGCCATCTGCGTCCGGTTGCTCTCCGCGTCATAGGTATAGGTGACGGCATGCGGGAGCGGTAGGCTCGCCGTTCCTCCACTTCCAGAGCCTCCCGGATCGGTCGACAGTGTGTAGGTGAACTCGGTTGGCGAAGCGGATCCAACAGTGAAAGTTCCGTCGTAAGCCCGACCTGGAACGCCGCTCACGGGCACCCTCACCGAACTTGCCCAAACTCTTCGGTGTGTAGAAACGATCACGATGCCCAACTCCTTCGTGGCGGGCCAGATCCGGGTCTGTCGACACCGTTGGCTGGTCGTTGAACGCGTCACCGACCCCTCCCTTCGAGATACTTGACCTGTTCATTTCGTCGCGTCCCCGAGAGAGAAACCACGTCACACAGGCAATTTCCAGGGATCGTAAACCGTGTGACCCGCCAAGTGCAACTCCACGTATTCACTCATCAAAAAGTTGCTGAAGGCTTTCTGATTGTCTCATTTGGAAATGTTACTGAGGGGGCCAGATGGCCACAAGCGATCCCATGTCGATCGAAGAGAGACGGAAGTACGTGAAGAAGATGGAACCGATCGATCTGCCGGAAGGGAGGGAAAACGAGAGCGAGGACGCCTATTGGAAGTGGTGACAGGCATGCATCGCAAGAGCCGGACACGGGTCTTGCGCCCGGGCACAAGTCTGGAGCGAAGGCCCCGGAGGGGGAAGGAAGCACGCCCACCAAATCTGGACGAGGGCCGCCGGCCAAAGGCTCACGTCCGGCGTACGCTAGAACGAACACCGTAGGGAGGAAAGCGCATGGGAACCACATTGATCGACCTATCCCAGCCCTGGAATGTCCTGACACCCGGCTGGCCCACATACTCGAGCCCAATCGTCCAGTGGGCCAAGAAGCTCAGCACCGAACGGGTCAATGCTCAGCGTATCGAGACCATGCTCCACGTAGGCACGCACCTCGACGCGCCCATGCACTTCGTCAGCGGCGGCAAAGACGTCGCCGGCCTACCGCTGGAACGGCTCTACGGGGCGGCGGTCGTGGTGGATATCAGCGACGTCGTGGGCGATTACGATATTTACACTCCGGAGACAATCACCTCTCGGGCGGACGTGCGAGAGGGCGACATCTTGATCATCCACACCGGCTACCACCGCTTCGCTTTCGATCAAGGGAGCACGGCGGATGAAGTGCGCTACTTCTGCAAGCATCCAGGCCCCAACCGAGAGTTCGCCGAGTGGTGCCTCGACATGAAGCTTCGCTGGTTGGGGCTCGACTGCGGCTCCGCGGATCACCCCATGAACACCGTGATCCGGCGGCTCCGGCCAGATCTTGCGCGAGAGTGCGAGGACCATCTCGGACGGCCGCTCGACGAGATATTTCCGGAGAGGGACATCCAGATCATGCATACCTTCCTCTTCCCGTATGACATCGTCCACTGCGAGAATGTGGGCGGAGACCTCGACCGTCTTCTGGGACGGCGATGTCACGTGGGTGCGTTTCCATGGCGTTTCCAGGGCGGCGAGGCGGCCATGTGCCGGATCGTCGCCTTCATCGACGATTTTGAGACCGGAGGGGCTTGATATGGCTGAGCTTGACGCCGAGGATCGGAAGGAGCTGAAGGGCAGCCAGTTCGCATTTCCCAAACAGCGCAAGGAGCCGATTAAGGACGCCGACCACGTGAGGGCGGCGGTGGCGCGATTCGACCAGGTGCAGGACGTCACCAATGAGGAGCGTGACGAAGCCTGGAAACGAATTCAGGCAGCCGCCAAGAAATTCGGGGTCGACCTCGAGGAGAACGACTGGCGCGAACTCTTCAAGCGGAACGGGCGGCCGATTCCCAAAAGCTAGAGCGAGAAGTGATGACGGCCGCCGTTCAGTGCGAGTTTCGGGTTTCGGGTTTCAGCTTCGCGTTTCGAGGTCGGAGTCGTATGTCCTGTTGCTAGAGGCGACGAGTGCGCCTGGGGGGGACGGCCGCCTTCCACTTCGGGCGATGTGGCGCACGGGGCGACTCCTACGTCAGCACCCCCAATGGGGGGCCTGAGGCAGGTCGCCACGGTTCCGACCGGCTACTCGCCCGGCCACAGGAGCCTACGTTCGGAGGCACGGGTCGCACCGCACCCGGCCACAGGAGCCGGGCTACGTTCGGTGGCACGGTCGCACCGTACCCGGCCACAGGTGCCGGGCTACGTTCGGAGGCACGGTCGCACCGCACCCGGCCACGGGAGCCTACGTTCGGAGGCACGGGTCGCACCGCACCCGACCACAGGAGCCGGGCTACGTTCGG
>DASRCF010000063.1:0-23866 GCA_035653255.1 Chloroflexota bacterium | reverse complement strand
GTCGGAGCTCATCGTCGACTTCTACGACGAGCTGAAGTCCCGGACTCAGGGCTATGGCTCGCTCGATTACAGCCTCTCCGGCTATCGGGAGGGTGACGTTGTCCGGGTCGACCTGCTGGTGGGCGGGAAGCCGGTCGACGCGTTGTCCGTGATCACCCACCGTTCAAAGGCCACGTATCTGGGTCGGAGCCTGGTGGACAAGCTGAAGGAGGTCATCCCCCGTCAGCTCTTTGACGTGGTCATCCAGGCAGCCATCGGCAACAAGGTCATCGCTCGACAGAACATAAGCGCGCTACGGAAGAATGTGCTGGCGAAGTGTTACGGAGGCGATGTGACCCGAAAGCGCAAGCTGCTCGAGAAGCAGAAGGAGGGCAAACAGCGGATGAAGCGCATCGGGAGTGTGGAGATTCCACAGGAGGCCTTCATGGCCGTCCTCAACCTCGAATAGGGTTCGCCCCGGCGCCTCGCTACGCCTTCGACTTCCCGTTGCCGTCCTCGAGCGAATAGTTATGGAGGATGGCAAGGAACATCGCTACCACCAGCAACAACAGAGCACTGCGGTGCTCTCCCGATCTGAACATCCACACGGCGAGACCCGCCACGAGGCAGAGGATGCCCAGGACAAAGGTGATGCGCCCGAAGCGGGCCATGTACCCTTGATCCGCCTTCGTGTCCTGGTCGGCAGACTGAGCGGCAACCAGTGAGACCGGCGCATCTTCGGGGTTCAGCGGCGCCTCATCAGGCGGATCCAGGACTTCCTCCCGATTCCGCTCCGGAGCCCGCATCATTACCTCGTGGTCGAGCTTCTCGGCCTCAACTCGTGACGCTACACCCACGATCTCATTCCCCCGGACATTTCAATCGCCCACAACCACCACTCTGCCTATTCTGTGCCCTGGGCATGGTTGGATGCGAACGGCCGGCCATCGACTCCAGAAAGGGTGTCGGCAGGTGGTTGAGAGTCGGCGGGCGGACTTAGGCACAAGCGCCCATCTCGAGCGGATCGGGATGAAAGACCACACAGCACCCTCCACAGCTCGGATCGAGCTGTGCTCTCTCCGGGGATGTCTTCAGTCCCGTCAGCACTCCACGCATCAGCGCGAGATTCATGCCACAGATGAGATCCCTATCCTCCGTCATCACGGCTCGAAACGGACAATTTCGGCATCGAATGAGACCGTCCGCGTCGATCACTGGCTCGTAGCCCTGTGAGTCCAGCACGAGGCTAATCGACTCGTCGATGGTGCTCTCGCGGTGCCCTTGCCTCCGCGCCCTTCTCCCCAACTCCAGGCCGGCCTGTTCAGATTCAGCTCGCAGCTCGGCGGCCACGTCTTCCCCGGACCGTCGAAGCGCGCGAACCAACAGCACTCCAAGGAGACCGTAGCGGCGCGGCGGGAGGCTCAGCTCCACGTCTTGCGTGGATGGACGGTAGAGCTTCGACGGCCGCCCGGCACCAGGCCCCTGACGGTCGGTTAGGCGCCTGAAGTTGACGTCAAGGAGTCCGTGACTTACCAGCTTGTCAAGGTGGAATGCAACCAGCGGTCGCGACAGCTTGAGTGCCGCCGCGGCTTCGTCCCGCGTGACCTCGCGCGCTTGGTCGCAAACGTAGAGGTAGAGCCGGCGCCTCACCGGCTCGGCCAGGACCGCCAGCCGCCTGAGACGCAGATCGAGATCGCGGCCGCCCTCGTTCGAGGAGTTCCTTCGCTCGGGTTCGGTCATGCGGCCCAGCTTCTTAAGCTAATATATGCTTATTATAGAGTCGCCGCCGAAGCTCACTTGAAGACAACAGAACTCTGCAGCGACTAGGAGGAGAGGAACATGGCAGACTCGACAGCACTTGGATTCGAACGAGACATCAAGCCCCTCTTTCGGCCGGAGGATCGCGAAGCCATGGAGTTCATCTTTGACCTGTGGGACCATCAGGACGTTTCCGACAACGCCGACTCCATCTTGGAACGCGTTGAGGATGGCACCATGCCGTGCGACACCCGGTGGTCGGAGGAGCAAATACAACTGCTGCGGAGGTGGATTGCCGCCGGCAGGCCTGAATGAGCCCACTCAATGTTGACGTTGCCATCGTAGGAACAGGGGCAGTCGGGGATGCGACGGCGATGGGACTACGACGTTTCGGCTTCGATGGTTCTATTGTTCTTCTGGGGGCGGAAGCGGAGCCGCCATACGATCGGACCTACCTATCCAAGCAGTTTCTCAGAGGCGACGCCTCGCAAGAGAAGCTGATGCTCAGGCCGCCCGGCGAGTATGAACGGCAACGGATCGAGCTGCGTTTGGGCGCCGGGGTCACCGGCGGGGCTCAAACCAGGCGCGAGCTCGAGTTGGACGATGGAACAACCATTCGATATCGAAACCTCGTTCTCGGTACCGGAGCCTCTCCTCGTCTGTTGCCAGGCATCCCGCAAGCGGAGAATATCCGTACCCTCCGGTCAATGGCGGATGGCATTGGCCTGCGCGAGGCCCTATCTCAATCGAACCGGCTTCTACTCGTCGGAATGGGGTTCATCGGGGCCGAGGTAGCGGCTTCCGCTCGCGAGCTCGGCAAAGAGGTGCTGGCTATCGAAGCGGCCCGAGTACCGCTGGAGCGGGCACTTGGAGAGGAAATGGGTACGTTCTACGCTCAAATACATCGGGACCATGGCGTCGACCTGCGTCTCGGGGTCCAGGTCCGGGGCTGGACCGTGGAGTCAGGCCGGTTGCGTGCCGTAGAGCTCGACGACGGCACCGTGGAGGATGTGGACCTTGCTTTGATCGCGGTGGGCGTTGCTCCGAACGTGGAACCGGCAATACGCCTGGGAATCGAGGCTCGACCGGCCGGAGTCTCCGTGGACGAGTCACTGAGGGTCATGGACGGCGTACACGCCGGTGGTGACATCGCGTTGCATGCTCATCCGGTCTTCGGCAGGCAGATCCGAGTCGAGCACTGGCAGGTGGCACAGAAGCATGGGACGGCAATCGCGAAGTCAATTGTCGAGGGCGACGCCGACTACGACGAGCTGCCCTGGTTTTGGTCCGACCAGTACGATCTCAACCTCCAATACGTCGGCCACGCCGGGGCCTTCGACGACACGGCTCGGCGCGACCAGCCTGATGGCGGCGGATTCTCCGTGTTCTATCTGCAGCGAGGAGTTGTCCAGGCGGTTCTGAGCGTGAATGACGGCAGAACCGGGCGTCTGAGCCGGCCTCTCATTCGTGACCGTCGGAGTGTGGCAACGGACGTGCTGTCCGATCCGAACACCGACCTACGAGCCCTCGCTCAGCCCGCTGCCGCTACCTAATCGCTTCCGGCACGAACGTTTTTGGGGCGGAGGATTTAGCGCACCGTCTTGAAAGAGCCGTGCGCAAGGATGCGCGTGCCCACGAGGAACCGCATGGCGTAGGATCCCGGCTTGTTCAGGTGATCGTTGACGAGCTGCGAGCCCGACATCGAACCACTGATGAGCGTGTCCTTCTTGCTGGCAAGCGGGTATGAGCTGGATACGACGGCGGAAGGCCCAGGACCCCGCTCTCGAAGGATCTGCCAGGTCAGGGTGAGGGAAGGTGATTTGCGCGACAGGTGAGCGACCCAGGCAATTCGTTTGCCCAGCTTGAACGAGCTGGTGGGACGCTGAACGTTGAACTTCGAGGCGCCCGCCCCAAACTGGATCACGCCGGCCGGCACCCGAGTGGTGGTGGAGCTTCCCTTGTGGGACTTGACCGTCGCGGCCGAGCCGCATCCCGCCAAAACCAACACAACAAGTGTGAGACCCGCGAATCGCATCACTCCGTCCTCCTTCGGCCGTACGGAGAATGCATACAGCGTGCCATCGACGAGGCCGGGCCGGTTGACCTTCTAGTCGAGTAGGAATGGTGGTCATCGTCTTGAGCCGAACAAAATGTGGCAAGCCGGAGCAGAGCTCCGGCTTGCCGGGGGGACGGAGGAGAAACGAGATGTCAGTTCGCGGGTAGCTCTCCAAGAGTGAGCCTAATGGTTTTTGTCGCTCCGTTGCGGTTGAGCTCAACACTCACGGCCTGGCCGGGTTTGGTTGTCGACAGATCGGTGAGAAGGTCGTCGGCGCTGGTTACCTGCAGGCCGTTGAATTTGACGATGACATCGCCCTGCTGGATTCCGGCCCGACCCGCCGGGCTGGACGCTCCGACCTGGTTGACCACCGCGCCGGCGACCGTCGACCCACTTCCCTGGCCGAAGAAGGGGAAGGATTGCTGATTCGACGAGTCACCCACGGACACGCCCAGGTATGGCCGCCCGGTGTGGGCAACACGGCCGGTGTTGATGATCTGACCGGCTACAAAGGTCACCCGGCTTGCCGGTATGGCGAACCCGACGTCCTGGACCGACTGGTTATTCGTCGTCGACGTCTGCACCGTCGTCGGGATGCCCACGACCACACCGTTCAACGTCACCAGGGCTCCCCCAGAGTTGCCGGGATTGATCGGAGCCGAAGTCTGGATTGCGTTCGGGATGTAGGAGCCGTTGGGCTCCTGCTGGGTGCGGTCAAGGCCGCTGATCAGCCCGGAGGTGACGGTCTGCTTGAGGCCCAGAGGGCTTCCGATCGCCAGCACGGTCTGGGCAACCTGGTAGCTGCCGGCCTTGGCGAAATGCGCCGGTACGAGTCCCGAAGCGTTCACATGGATGACAGCGAGGTCATCCGCAATGTCGGTACCCACCAGCGTGGCCGGGTACACCTTGCCATTGTTGAGCGTCACTTGGAACTTCTTGGAGCCGGCGACCACGTGATCGTTGGTGACGATATCTCCATTGGTGTCGAAGACGATGCCGGATCCTGAGCCGACGCCGACGTTATTGACGAACACCACCGATCTCGAGGCTTGTGCGTAAGCGCGCTCAAAGACGGAGTCCACAGAGGTGGAGGTGGCGGCGCTCGCCACCTGCGGGGCCGTCGCCGACCTGGCCGGGGCCGCATCGGCCCGCGGCTGAGTGAGGGCAAGATTGGTGAGATATCCGGCCCCAAACGCGATGACGAGGAAGCTGGTCGCAAGGATAATGACTATTCGGCGTCTCATGATCTGTAGGCTCCTGACTGGTCCTGATTCGTTGCTCACATCTTCAGCATGAAGAGCCGACATGAGACTCCATTGGGACCTATATGAGGAATCTCTCAGGAGAGTCGCAGCCGATTCTCATCTCAGTCCCATACAGTACAAGAGGGGGATCAGGGGAGCATTGGATGCACATACTTGTGGTCGAGGACGAGCACCGGCTGGCGAGCCTGTTGCGCCGGGTCCTGATGGAGGAGCGGCACTCGGTAGATGTCGCCCATGAGGGGATCCGCGGCCTTGACCTTGCTGCCAGCGGTACCTACGATCTGGTCATCCTCGACGTCATGCTGCCGAACAAGGACGGCGTGGAAGTGTGCATGGAGATGCGCTCTCTCGACGTCCATACTCCAGTGCTGATTCTCACCGCACGAGGCGCGGTCGAAGACCGTGTCAAGGGGCTCAAGGCCGGCGCCGACGATTACCTGGTTAAACCGTTTGCCATGGCCGAGCTGTTGGCTCGAGTGGAGGCACTCTTGCGCAGAAGGAGCCACGGGCTCGAGAACTCCACCGAGCTGAGCGTCGAGGACCTGACGCTGGATCTCGTCCGTCACGAGGTACGTCGAGGAGACCGCATCATCGACCTTACCGCCAAAGAGTTTTCGCTCCTCGAATACCTGATGCGCAACCCGGGTCAGGTACTCACGCGCACTCAGATCACCGATCACGTGTGGAGCTACGACCTGGATGCTCTTTCCAACGTCGTCGACACCTACATCCACTATCTTCGCGACAAGATCGATCGAGGCTTCGCCAAGCCCCTGATCAAGACGGTGCGCGGCGTGGGATACCGCGTCGGAGGCTAGGAGACATCGAGCTGATCCGGCGGCTGGAGACGATCCGGTGGACCCGCGACGAGGGCGAGCTGGGCAGGCTCTTCGGACGGATTCAGTGGCGCCTCACTATCATCTACACACTGGCCCTGTCCGGGGCCTTGCTTCTCTCGGGCATCGTCCTGTACGTGGAGGTTCAGCGGAGCCTCTTGGGGCCCGTTCAGCAGGGTCTGCGAACGGAGGCCCAGATACTTGGCGCAGCCTGGCAGCAGGATGCGCAGCAGTTCCTCAACATCCAGGCCACGTGCCCCGTCGGTCCTCAGGATTCGGTTCCCGGCCTGCTCGTCGACTGCTATGACGCCCACGGTCACCTGCTGGGTCAGAACGCCATCGCCAGGGCCACAGAGCTGGAGTCGTTCACCGAAAGCAGCTTGCCGGCCTCAGCCATCGGCAACGGTCGATCCGAGGGCACGATCCGTACTCCGGCTCGCGGAGACTACGACGTGATCGAGCGATATGCCGCGAGAGTGGTGTTCCCCGGACAAGGGAAGGGTGTCGTGCTGGTCGGTTCTCCCGTTGGCACGCAGGTATCGACGCTGACAACCCTCTTGCACCTTCTGCTCCTGCTTGGAGGGCTCACCATCTTGCTTTCGTTGGGTACCGGACTATTTCTGGCAAACAGGGCACTGTTGCCGGCTAGGCTCGCGTACCAGCGGCAGCGCGACTTCATCGCCGATGCCTCGCATGAGCTGCGGACACCCCTGACCATGCTTCGATCCTCGATAGAGCTGGTGCTGCGAGGCAGACATCTTCCACCTCAGGACGCTGAGCTTCTGCAGGACACCGTGCAGGAGGTTACTCATCTGACAGCCCTCGCCAATAGCCTGTTGACGTTGGCGCGGCTCGATACCGAGGGAGCCCATCTCGAGCAAGACGTCATTGATCTGGCGATGCTGTCAGACGAGGTCACGCGCTGGGCACAACCCTTGGCGACGGAGCGAGGCTTATTGCTCCGGGTCGAAGCTTCGTCGCCATTGCTTGTCATCGGCGACAACGCGCTGCTGCAGCAGGCGATCTTGATTCTGGTCGACAATGCCATCAAGTACAACGTTCCCGAGGGGTTCGTGCTGTTACGTACTCGGCAGCAGCAGAACCTGGCCGAGGTGGAGGTCAGAGACGGCGGTATGGGTATCTCGGAGGAGCACCTCAGCCACCTCGGAGAGCGCTTTTACCGGGTGGACAAGGCCCGCTCGCGGGAATCGGGAGGGGCGGGACTGGGGCTCTCCATCGTGAACTCCATCGTACGACGGCATCATGGCAGCTTCAAGCTCGAGAGTCAGGTGGGGGTGGGTACGGTGGCCACCATCAAGATCCCGCTCATCGACCGGACGGATGGAATGACGTCGGATAATGCGCTCGAGAAAGCTGAGGAGGATAAGGCTCCGGAACCGGCGTCCCATTCCAGCGCCCAGACGTAGCCCGGGCCCCCACACGCTCCTCTGCTACAACCGGTACCCGATCAGCAGATCACGCGTCAGCGTGATCGTCGTCGGTCGAGTGGCTGCCGGTCTCCACTCGTATCTCCCGGCTGAGCAAAGTAGGTGCGCACCACCTTGTCCAGCATTTCGGGTGTCATGGCCGGGCGTTCACCCTTGTATTGGGCCAGGGCGACGAGCTGATCCAGGAGGTCGCGCGGGTGTACCGATCGGAGCGGCCGGCTCACGGCGCGGTAGTGGTGGTTGACCAGGTAGGTGAACGAGTCCTCATCAAAGTCAATGGAAAAGGAGGACGCCGCACGCTCGAAGATCTCATGGAACTCTTCCAATGTCGGATCCTCGACGTGGATCTTGTACTTGATTCGACGGAGAAACGCCTCGTCCGCCAGATCCTGGGGGTCCAGGTTGGTCGAGAACACGATCAGCTCGTCGAAGGGGACTTCGAGCTTCGTCCCAGTCTGGAGCGTGAGAAAGTCGACCCGGTTCTCGAGGGGGACGATCCAGCGATTGAGCAGCTGATGGGGGCTCACGTGTTGCCGGCCGAAGTCGTCGATGAGGAACATGCCGCCGTTGGCCTTCATCTGGTACGGTGCCTCATACGTCCGTCGAATGGGACTGTAGACGAGGTCCAGATCCTCCATGGTCAGCTCGCCGCCGACCACAACCGTGGGCCGGTCCACCTTGACCCACCGCCGGTCATAGCGCTCGTCTCCGTTGCTCACCGGCTCGTGAACGACCGGATCGAAGAATTCGACGATCGAGCCCTGAGCCTCAATCGCATAAGGCACGTATATAGCGTCCCCGAGCAGGCGTGTAATCCTGGTGGCGATGGATGTCTTTCCGTTGCCTGGAGGCCCGAAGAAGAAGATCGAGCTTCTGGCGTTGACCGCCGGCCCAACCTCGTCGGCCAGCTCCGGGCTGATCACCAGGTCCTCGAGCGCCGCTTCCAGCTGGTCTTCGGACACCCTCACGGAGCTGATCGATTGCGCCTGCACCGACGCGACGTAATCCTCGAAGGGTACAGGCGCCGGCCCAATGTAGGCACTTCGCATGAGAGCCCGTTGTGCCTGCGCGTCGCCATCACCGGTCAATGCGTAAACGTACCCGCCGTCCCCAAATACAGACCGATCCGAGCCGGTCACCTCAAGGGCATGCAGCCGGCGTTGGTCGCTGAGAACGGCTTGTAGCGTAGACAGCGGGAGGTGCATGGAGGCGGCAAGAGCTGCTCCGGTCTGCGGTCCGCGTTGATAGAGGGTTTTCAGGATGAGGTCTACCAGCATGCCCTGATTGAGGCCGGTGGCTTCCGGCGTCACCGGTTCTACGGGGCAGCACCCCGTCTGCTCCTCAGCAAGCAGCTCGATATTCGCGAGCACGGCAATCTCCCGTTGGCATTCACCTCATCGTGACGTTCCGCACTCCGAGTAAGCATCCCCCACTAGGGGCATTCATTCCACCAAAGTGTCGGGAGTTCCGGTGGATTGCTCTTTTAGAGGCCCAACCGGATCCGATGAATGACCGGGCTGCGGCAGACTCTGGAAGGCCGCCCGCCGTCTCCGGCGCAGACCAGCGCCGCGAGTAGATTGGACTCGCCCTCGACGGCGCGGGCATAGCTCACGCGTCCGGAATCGAGGAGGGCCTGCTGTACGACGTCGAAACGACGATTCTGCAGCAGGCCGGGAGAGTATCCGGCTCCGGTCATAACGTAGCCGTCGACATACACCATCGGGACCGAGGCGGTCGGATCGAAGCTATTGAACCAGGCCAGCTGGACACGGTTGAGGTGTTGCAGAGGCGCGGCAAGCCGGTTGGCCACCTGGCGGTTCTCCAAATCGACGAAACCACTGAGGTAGCGCACACGATACAGGTCGAATGTGGGGATCTCGCCGAAGCCGGCCGAACCGGCAGGGCTGCTCGTGATCGCCAGGTTGACGAATCGCCCAAAGTACGAAAGTGCCTTGACCACAGCCCACTGCTCGGCCGCCGAGTAGGGTGAGTACTGCGCGCCGATGTACACGAAGACTGCTCGGTGACCCTGAGTGATAGCCGCCGACACTCTGCGGAACGAGCCCGTCTTGCTCGGAGGGACGACGTCGGTGACCCCGCCCAACAGAAGCCGCACCGGCGCCGCACTGGGCTTGGGCGCGCCTCCTACCGTCGCGTGCGACACCGCCAAAACAACGATCAGCAACAGTCCAATGGGGACAGCCCGTCTCAACCAGCGCATGGTGCGGTAGCGTCTGGTCCGCTCCCAGCGGCTGTAGCGCGGTGGGGGCAGAGGCCCCACACGCTGAAGATTTACGTCGTCATTCAACCTCGCACCTCAAAATCCTTCCATGCTACAGCTTGGAGGCTGAGTGGAGCTCGTACCCGTCCACGATCCCGCACTACTCCCGGCTGCTTTCCGGCGGCGCTCCGACCGGATTGTGAGCACTCGGTCCGCCTCGATAGGCGACGACATGAACTCTCTCCGTCGTGACCAAGCCCTCTTCGATCATGCCGTTCAGCCAGGGAAGAATTCGCTCGATGTTTTCAGCCGTATCGACAGTCTCGATCACGATAGGCAGATCTTCGCTCAGACGCAGGATTCTTGAGGTATGGAGGTGGGAGTCGGCGCCGAAGCCCTCGATGCCCCGCAGCACGGTGGCGCCCGCCAGGCCCTGTTCCCGCAAAACGCGCACTATCGCCTCGTACAGTGGCTTGCCGTGCCAGCGATCTGACTCACCGATAAAAATCCGGAGGAGAACTCCCTCGCCCTCGAGTCGCATCACACCGTCCTGCCGACTACGATGCCGAGCGCGGCTGCAATCATTCCTATCAGCACTGTCCCGATCGAATTCGCAGCCGCCTGAAGATAATACCCTTCCTGAAAGAGCCTGACCGAGTCGAACGTCAGCGTCGAGAAGGTCGTGTACGAGCCCAGGAGTCCCACGGTGAGCGAGAAACGGACCGTGGGGTCCACGCTGAACCGTTCGACTAAGACCGTATACAGCAATGCCAGGACGAAGGAGCCCGAGACGTTGACCGCAAAGGTGCCCCACGGAAAGCCGCCGGCGGTTTGGCTGGTGATGAGCCCGTCCACTTCATAGCGGAGGACTGCCCCCACGGCACCCGCCACCAGAATGCCCAACACCGTCCGCATGACAACTCCTTTCGACAGGAGCCATCAGCCTCAAAAGGCAAATTGGGCGAGCCCCATCGCCCGAACGAATGTACCTTGTAGTCTACCTGGAACTGAAGGAACAACGGCTCGCGACCGATCGGTTCGCCAGGCTTCCGGCGCGGGGATTCGCCCAAACAAGGCACGAACGGCCGCCGAGTGGCGGCCGTTCGAATGGCGAGTGGGAGACGAATTTGACGTCTTCGCCGAGCACTGCTATGCGCTCGGCTCGAAAGTACAGTAACGCCGCAGGCCCGGCGAAGCGGTTGCGAGCCCGTTGCGTCGGTTACAACTCGGCAACTATATTGGACCCGAAGACAGAGCCTACGTCTGGGCGATGATCACCCCGAATAGTGCCGCCGCCATAGCGGCAGCCAGGCTCAACCCACCGCCTACGGCAGCGAGGACCGCCGACTCCCGGTTCCTTGCCGAAAGGCTCTGATGGAAGGCTGCTGCGAGACCCGAGGCGAGGACCAACACCAGCTTGATCGCCAGTGTTCTCCCTCTCGCCGTAGCCGTCATATCCAGGCCGATCCCGGCGAAGTGCATATTCAACACCCCGGTGACAATGAGGGCGGCGAACGCCACCCATGCGAGGCCGGCAAATCGACGGGCGAGACGCTGGAGCAACAACCGGTCGCCACGGACAAGCGGAATGAGCGCCGCCAGCGTCGCCTGCCCACCGATCCAGATGGTCGCGGCCAGAATGTGCAGCCAGAGAACCACCTCGGCCGGAGTTGGAGTCAACATTTGCCGTTTCCGTCACGTCGTAGGCTTTACGTGATGGTAGGCGATGGGTGAGCGCTTAATCGCCGTTTCGGGCCGGCGCCGGTCTCTTCGGTAGCACGATCGGGCAGACGAATCTTGGGGGAGAGGAGTTAACGGACGTGGCACTGGGTCGAGCGCAGTCATGCGTGGCTGAGTTTCATCGAAGGATGATCGGGCCGGAGGTGGCGCCGGATGAGCCCGTCGCCCCGGCCGCCTACAACGGCGAGCTGAGGTGCTCGCTGATCGAAGAGGAGGCGCAAGAGTTTCGCTCCGCCTGGGAGGCGCGAGACCGCCTCGCCATGGTCGACGCGCTGTGCGACCTCCTGTATGTGACTCTCGGGGCGGGAGTGGAGATGGGCGTGGATCTGGACCCATTCTTTCGAGAGGTGCACCGAGCCAACATGAACAAGGTTGGCGGCCCGGTGCGTGCCGACGGCAAGCAGCTCAAACCACCCGGGTGGTCGGCGCCCGACCTGGATACGGTCTACCGGCGGCTCTTTGGCGCGGCGAGTCGTGACGACTCAGCCCAAACAGTGCTTCCGATCGAGGAACAGGCGCCGTTGGAGACGGCTGGGAGCCAAGTTCGGGTTTAGAATGGGCCAGATTTACGCACGAACTCTTGGATTCACGGCGGCTGCCGAAGTTGCCACGAGCGGTGAGGGCTACGACGGTTTGAGGGAGCCATGAAGCACGTCCTCAACCTGGTGGTTAACGGCGAACGCCGTGATGTGGTCTGCGACGACAGCAAGACGCTGCTGGAGATCCTGCGCGAGGATCTTGACCTGACCGGCACCAAGCATGGCTGCGAGATGGGCGAGTGCGGCGCCTGTACCGTTCTCGTCGACGGCGAGCCTTTGGTCTCCTGCCTGGTGCTGGGTGCGGAGGTGGTTGGACGCGAGGTCACAACCATCGAGGGCCTCATGCACAACAACGAGCCTCACCCGCTACAGCTGGCCTTCGCCGACCGGGGCGGGTCTCAGTGCGGCTACTGCAGCCCGGGCATGATTCTCAGCGGCGTCGCCCTTCTGGCTCACAATCCAGCCCCCACCCGTCAGGAGATCAAGGAAGCGCTCTCAGGCAATCTATGCCGGTGTACGGGATACACCAAGATCATCGACGCCGTCGAATCAGTCGTGCAGGCCGGCTCGGAGCGTGAGGCTGTCATCGCCGAGAAGGTGGGCTAGGACCTTCGGGTCGAGAGGCGCATGACATCTGAGGTAGAGGTCGAGGCCGAGCCACCCGCAACGTTGCCTGAAGCCGACCGACCGCCGGCTGTGTCGGGCGAGTTCAACGTAATCGGCAAGCGCCGGCGAAAGTACGACTATCTCGCCAAGGCCACGGGAGCAACCAAGTACACGGCCGATATCAAGCTCCCACGGATGGCGTTCGGTAAGTTGTTGCGCAGCTCCTACCCCCACGCCCGTCTTCTGCGGGTCGATGCGTCTCGGGCTGAGGCACTGGAGGGCGTGTACGCGGTCGTTACCGGCGCGGAGCTGCCGCAGAAATTTGGGATCATGCCCTCAACCCAGGACGAGACGGCGTTCGCGATCGATCGAGTGCGGTACGTAGGTGAGGCAGTGGCCGCGGTGGCCGCGGTCGACGAGCTAACGGCGGAACGCGCCTGCGATCTCATAGAGGTGCTCTACGAGCCGCTGCCGTCAGTTATGTCAATTCGAGAAGCGCTCGATCCGGCGAAACCCCGTATACACGAGGATGAGGGCTCCGCTCCCAACATCCACAAGGAAGTGCATCTCGAGTTCGGAGATGTCGAAGAGGGCTTTGCCGAAGCCGACTACGTGCGTGAGGACGAGTTCTTCTTTGAGGGCAACACCCATGCGCCCATGGAGAACCACGCCGTTATCGGTCACTTCGAGCCTCACGGCAAGCTGACGGTCTGGTCTTCGACCCAGACCCCTCACTACCTCCATCGCGAGCTGTCGAAAGCGCTCTCGATTCGCACTCCGCAGATCAGGATCATCGCTCCTCCGTCTGGAGGCGCCTTCGGCGGCAAGAGTGAGATGTTCTCGCACGAGGTGGCGGCCGCGGCGCTCTCCCGAAAGTGCGGCCGCCCGGTCATGATCGAGTTGACCCGCGAGGAGGTGTTCTACTGTCACCGTGGGCGTCATCCGGTCCGGATGAAGGTCAGGACGGGGGTCAAGGCAGACGGAACCATCACCGGCATGCACTTCCAGTCCTGGCTGGACGGTGGAGCATACGGGTCGTACGGCATCGCCACCACGTACTACACCGGCGCCCTGAACACCATGCCCTACAAGATCCCGCGCTACCGCTTTGACGGCGTACGAGTCTTCACCAACAAGCCTCCCTGCGGCCCCAAGCGCGGCCACGGTACCGTCCAGCCGCGCTTCGCCATTGAGTGTCAGATGGACAAGATCGCCGAGGCTCTGCAGCTCGACCCGGTGGACATGCGTATCCACAACGCCGTCGACCCCATGTCGGGAACGGTCAATGGACTTCGGATCACCTCCTGCGCCGTCAGGGAAACCTTGCGCGCGGCGGCCGAGCGGACCGGCTTGCGAGAGAAACGCCAGCGCCTTCCATACGGTCGCGGCATCGGCATCGCCTCGTCGGTCTATATGTCGGGCGCAGGGCTGCCGATCTACTGGAATCCCATGCCCCACTCGGGCGCCATGGTCAAGCTGGATCGCGGCGGTGGCGTCGCCGTCTACTGCGGCACCACCGACATCGGGCAGGATTCGGATTCGATGCTGGCCTACATCGTGTCGGAAGTGTTGGGAGTCGATCCGCTGGACGTACGTGTCTTGTCCGGCGACACCGATCTCACGCCCGTCGATCTCGGTAGCTACTCCAGCCGTGTCACCTTCATGGCCGGGAACGCCGCCCGGGGCGCGTCCGAGAAGCTGCGCGAGACCCTCACGCTGGTGGCGGCGGAGAAGCTGGGTGTGCCGGCGGAGCGGCTGGCCTTCGGCGGTCGTGCCATCTATGACCGCGACGACACCGACCGCTCGTTGCCGTTTGTGGACGTCGTCCAGGCGGCCGAGGCTCGCTTCGGAACTCTCGCCGCCGCCGGCTCCTATGCCCCGCCCAAGCTGGGTGGAGACTACAAGGGTGCGGGCGTGGGTCCCTCGCCTGCCTACAGCTTCACCACCTGTGTAGCGGAAGTATCGATCGACGTCGAGACCGCCGAGCTGAAGGTCGAGAAACTGACCGTCGCCCATGATTGCGGGCGAGCCATCAACCCCATGATCGTGGAGGGGCAGATCGAGGGCAGCGCCTACATGGGCTACGGCGAGGCGGTGATGGAGGAGCAGGTCTTCCGCAAGGGCCTGCACAAGAAGCCCTCGCTGCTTGAGTACAAGATTCCGACAATCCTGGAGACTCCGCAGGTCGAGTCGATCATTGTCGAGAACCCGGACGGTGAGGGACCGTTTGGAGCCAAGGAGGCGGGCGAGGGTCCCCTCAGCCCGGTGATTCCGGCCATCGCCAATGCCGTCTACGCTGCCATCGGCGTTCGGTTCGACTCCACTCCCATCACCTCGGAACGCATCATGAAGGCGCTCGACAAGGCCAGCCGGCCGGCACCCGTTGCGAGTACCGCGACGGCCGCCGGAGAGTAGGCATGCTGAGGCTCACGCCGTTCACCTATCTCTCCCCCACCTCCATCGACGCCGCATTGACGCTCCTGGCGAAGCACGGAGACGAGGCGCAGTTGATGGGCGGCGGCACTGACCTGTTGCCCAACATCAAACACCGTCTGACCGAGCCCCGATACGTTGTGGGCACGCGGTCGATCGAGGACATCAAGGGCATCGAGCTGCTGCCGTCGGGCGAGCTTCGCATCGGCGGCGGAGTTAGCCTCTCGGAGCTGGAGCACTCGAGCGTGGTTCGAGAACGATACCCGGCACTGGCTGAGGCGGCGTCCCTGATATCGAGCCCTCAGATCAGGCGCATGGGAACGCTTGCCGGGAACATTGCCCTCGACGTCCGCTGCAACTACTACAACCAGTCCGAGCACTGGCGTCGGGCGATCGGCTACTGCATGAAGAAGGACAGCGAGATCTGCCGCGTCGCCCCAGGAAGCGACCGTTGCTGGGCGGTCTCCTCGGCCGACACCGTGCCGGTTCTCATCGCCCTCGATGCCGAGATGCTCGTTGTCCACCGGACTGGGGCACGCTGGCGGAAGGTAGCCTCGGGCTACCGGGATGACGGGTTGAGACCGTTGACGCTGGCTCCCGGTTCGATCATCGCCCACGTCAGGATCCCACCCCAGGAGCGGACGCAGACGGTCTACTCGAAGCTGCGGATACGAATGTCGTTCGACTTCCCCTTGGTCGGAGCGGCCACCAGTATCGTTCTGGCAGAAGACGGAACCGTCGGACGAGCCCGCATCGTTCTCACAGCCGTGGCCTCTCACCCGTTGGAGGTCGTCGAGGCTGAGCAGGAGCTGGTCGGGAATCGCCTGACGCCGGATGTCATCCGAAGTGCCGGCGAAAAGGTCTTCCGCGCGACCCACCCGATGGATAACACCGAGGGCGCTATCCCGCATCGGAAGCGCATGGCCCGGGTCTTTGTAGAGCGCGCGCTTCGCCAGATCGGCGGATTGGAAGCGGCACCGAGCGCCCAAACTTCTAAGCCGGCCGGCTGACTCGCTCCTTTACCAGCTCGGCGAACGCGTCAGGGTCGTTGAAGACCGCTCGCTCGTTGAGGCGCGGGAAGGGCTGCCGCGGCACGGGAACCTCCAGGAAGTCGCACAGCGGCTCCCATCCCTGCTTGACCTCGAACTCCAGAAGACGGTCCTTCGGGACGCTCTCCCGGACCTCTTGGTTGTGGTCCTCGAATATCTCGATGGTCCTGGCCTTGTCACGGAAGCTGCCCTGCAGGCTCCCCTCCCAAACCACGGCTCGGATCATCCGCACTCCCAGGCTGTCGTCAGGAGCCGGCGGCTGCGCGCCCGGACGCGTGTTGATGGTCTGGGCAACACTCTCGTACCACGCCTCAGGGTCGCGAACCGTTAGGATCACCTTGGCCTCCGGGAACACGCCCATGAGCTGCCGGTAGAAGGCGCAACCGGGCCAGTCAACCGTGGAGCGGTAGCCTGAAAGCAACGTTTTCCAGTTCACGGGCTGACCTTTGGCCGCATCGAGCCAGGCCTCCTTGTCGTCTTCCCGGTCGAAGGTTTCGATCATGTGGTAGCAGGGCCCGAAGCCCAACTCCTCGAGCGCCCCTTTCAGCGAAAGGGTTCCGGTGCGCCCGAAGCCGGCGCCGATGACCTTCAATACATCAGTCAGTGTGGCACCTAATCATTGAGCGTCAGCACCAACGACGGATCGGCAATTTCGTGGTCGGAGCGCGACGCCACCACCGCCGTTCCGACGGCGAAGAACTCGATGACGTGCGAGCCCCAGCCATGGCTGCGCTCTTTGATCTGCACGCCCACGATTCCCTCGGCCTGCGCTTCCTCCGCCTCGGCCTGCATGCGCTCCATAGCCAGCTCACGAGCGTCGTAGAGCGCCTGAGTGTAGTTCGTCATCTCCACGTTCTGCCCCATCTGCCGGAACATTCCACGCAGGCCCTGGTGCGCGACGTGATAAACGCAATTGCCCATGGCCATCCCGACCGGGCGGTAGCCCGATTGAATCAGGGTCCAGAAGTCCTGTCCAGACAGGTCGCTCTGGAACGGCCGGCCGTTCGGAGCGCGGTGGGATTCTCCACGCGACTTCACAGCCGTGCCGATGGCGATGAACTCTGCCAGGTTTTCGCCCCACTCATAACGGCCAACGTCGAGCCGCACGCCCACGATGCCGTCGGCGCCCAGCGCATCGGCTTCCTCCTCCATGCGCGTCATCGCCAGCTCACGGGCATGGTACATGGCCTGAGTCAGCACTTCCATCTCCTGGTTCTGACTCCAGTTCGACTGTTGATAGCCGATGTGATAAATCGAGCTGCCGACGACCAGGCCGACGGGATCAAAGCCGGCGTGCTTGACCAGCAGGAACTCGTTGACACTGAGGTCGCTGGTGAAGAGCGGCTTCTCTCCTCGTTTCCCGGCCATGGTTTCCAGGCGCTCGAGGGCATGGCTCGGCAGTCCCTCGCTCTGGCCGCGTGTATACGTTGTCATATCTCCTCCTAGGGAGTTCTGTCCACTGTCTTCGGCTTGCTGTTCAGATCGGCGGCCATGGTAACGGGTCGTCCGTGCTGCTCCTCGCCCGCAAAGCGCACGATGGCGGTGCCGAGCAGGTGAAACGTGAAGATCATATCCGTCCGCCTGCCTCCGTAGGCCTCGACCTCGTACTCCGACTGGTGCTGCTGAATCGTTACGCCGACGATTCCCGAGGCATGCATCCGCTTGCCCTCGTCGGCCATGTCGCCGGCGGCGAGCTGCCGAGCGGTTATCAATCCGGCAGTGTAGTCCTGAAGCTCCTGGTTGGCGAATCCGCCGGTGAACCAGTTGAGCGACCTGGTTGCCCAGGAGGCGATCTGGTAGAAGACGCAATCTCCTCCGGCAATGCCGACGGGCCAGTACCCGGCCTGGAGGAGCTTCCAAAACTCCTGACCGGAGAGATCGGTCAGGGCCGGCACCTCGGCTCCGCGGTGCCCTCTGACCTTGACCGCCGTTCCGATCGCCGTGTATTCGATCATGTTCGAAGCCCATTCGAAGGCGGCCCGCTTCAACCGAACACCCACGACGGCATCTGCTCCGACCCGTTCAGCCTCTTCGCGCAGGCGCCCTAGAGCCAGTCCACGGGCGTTGCGATGTGCCTGGCTGATCGTAGCCAGCTCCTGCGAGGCCATCATATTTGTGAACAGCCCGCTCCAGCCGACGTGGTAGAAGGCGCTGCCCATCACCTGAGTGATGGGATCGACGCCGACATTGTCGACCAGCGCAAACTCCGACACGCTGAGATCGCTGCTGAACAGGTGACGGGGATCCTGCTTGAGCGCATCGAGCCGCCGCTGTGCCTGGAGGGGCAGACCACCGCGCGTCAGAGACTCGAGGCTCGCCTCCGCGTCGGCCTGGCGCTGCCGTTGCTGCTCCTGATCAACGGAAGGCTGACGGCGAAATAAGGGCATCTGAGATCAGCTTCCCTCAAGCATCTGCTGTAAGGCTGCTCGGCCCGTCTCGGATGCGTCGGCGGCCTCCGCCATGGTCCGGCTGAGATCTTCGATCCACACGTCGAGTGGCAGCGGCTCGTTCTTCAGCACAATCGAACGTACGACCTTCTGCCTGCTCGGAGAGAGCCGGCCATGGTTCTCTTCGATTCGGTAGCGCGCCTCGCCCAGGTCCACCTCGATGGCCTGAACCGTCTTCTTTCCCATCAGGCCGCCCCGGTACCGGACCTGGGTCTGTTGAGGCAGCGCGCCTGACAGCTTTTCCGCGAGGACCGGCATGAAGGTCTTAACGTCCTGCGTCCCAGACCGCAGCGATGCCGCCACCAGCTCAAAGCCGATCCCGTCCTCGTCCATCCCGACCGCCAATGTCAGATGCGACGAAGTCTAGCACGGCGTAAGGGGCGGCGAAGGGGTCGAAAGTCAAACGTCAAGCGTCGAACGTCCGCATCCCCTGAGCTAGGATTCCAACGTGAAACCTCACCAGCGGCCGCGGCGCCCTCCGTAGCCCGGCCCTTCTGTGGCCGGGCGCGCCGCCGGCGTCTTCCGAACGTAGCCCGGCTCCTGTGGCCGGGCGCGGCGCCGGCGTCTTCCGAACGTAGACAGCTCACACCTCGCTCCCTCGTCTTCCAACTCCCAACGACGCCCGGCCACCAGAAGGGCCGGGCTACGATGGGTTTCTTTCGACGTTCGACCTTCGACGCGCCTGAGTGTTTGAATGGGCGGTGACAAGCTCAGCGGCCCTGACCTACTCGACGGAAGTCGAAGCCGCGCGGGAATCGCACCGACCGCTCGTAGCTCTCGAGACATCGGTCATCTCACAGGGCCTTCCGAGGCCCCGCAACCTCGAAGCGGCAATTGCGGCCGAAGAGGCAATCCGCGAGTGCGGGGCAACGCCGGCGACGTTGGCGGTAATCGGCGGTAGAGTCCACGTCGGACTCGAGACTCGAGAGCTGGAGATGATGGCCTGCCAGGACGGCATCGACAAGGCCGGTGTACGGGACCTCGGCCGCGCCATCGCGACCGGCTCCACGATAGCCACCACCGTCGGCTCGTCGTTAATGATTGCCCACCGGGCCGGCATCTCGGTCATGGCCACGGGAGGCATCGGCGGTGTCCATCGCGAGAGCGCCGAGACCGGAGACATTTCCAACGATCTCTTTGTGCTGGCGAACACACCCGTGCTCACGGTCTGCGCCGGTATCAAGTCGGTGCTCGATCTACCCCGAACCGTCGAGATGCTCGAGACGCTGGGTGTCGCCTTGGTTGGGTTCCGGACAAATACTCTGCCTGACTTCTATGGCTCGGACTCGGGCATTACCATCCCCGCGCTCGACGACGAAGCCGCCGCCGCGCGAATGCTGCTCGCCCAGAGGAGTCTGGGAATCAGTGCCGGCATCGTCGTGGCCAATCCTCCGCCTCCCGAACACGCCCTGGAGCGCGACGAGCTGGACGGTCTGGTGGAAGAAGCGCTTTCAAGCGCCCACGGGGAGAACATCAGGGGCAAGGCGGTTACGCCGTTCTTGCTGGCGCACATGGCAAGAGCCAGCGAAGGGCGGACGGTGGACCTCAACGTGGAGCTTCTGCTGTCGAATGCCCGCCTGGCAGCCCGAATCGCACTTGCACTGACGTCCGCGTGATCGTCTGCATCGGCGATCTCATGCTCGACATCCTGGTAGCCACGAGATCGGCCAGGGACGGCATGGCGGAAGGAATCCTGCTCCGCCCTGGAGGCTCGGCCGCCAACGTCGCCGCCTGGGCGAGACGTTGCGGAGCCAGATCTGCTTGGATGGGCATCGTCGGCGATGACCCGGCGGGCCGGATGCTGGAGCAGAGTCTCAGGGATCAGGATGTGGAGGTATCGGCGACTCGGATTCCCGACCTCGAATCCGGCGTCGTCATCTCCTGGATCGGAAGATCGGGGCACCGCGTCATGCACAGCGCACGCTGGGCCGGAAGCCGCCTGGCCCCCGAGCACATCGACCTGCAGCTCGTCCGCCGGGCGTCCTGCCTCCACCTCACGGGCTATCCTCTCGCCTTGCCGGCCGGATGGGAAGCGGCGGCAATCGCCATGCGAGAGGCACACCGGGCGGGCGCCCTGATCTCGTTCGATCCCTCCTCAACGGACGTCATACGGGCGATCGAGGCCGGCCGCCTGGAGGAGATGCTGCGGGACTGCAGCGTCGATATCCTCTTCGCCAATAGGCAAGAAGCGCGGGCCCTGACCGGAATCTCCAAGCCGAGAGACGCCGTCACCGTGTTGAACGGCCTGTTTCCGCTGGTGGTGCTCAAGGATGGCGCTCGTGGTGCCTACACGGGTACTCGCGAAGGCGTTGCCTTCACACCGGCCAGACGGGTAACGGCGAGCGACACCACGGGCGCCGGTGATGCCTTCGCCGGCGCCTGGCTCGCGGCCTACCTAGGCGCGCGTGACCCCGTCTCGGCCAGCGCCACCGCTTCGGAGGCGGCCGCCGAGGCGGTTACGGGCTTCGGGGGACGTCCCGGCTGACGACGATGCGGGCCGTAAGGGCCGATACGGTCACCGTGGCGACCGAGGCAATCACTGCCAGAATGAAACCCGACGCGGGCGAGCTGTGAAGGACCGGGCTGCCGGCGGGCGTGTTGCACAGGGGACCGCCGTCCGAGTTGCAGCCGCTGGCGACCAGGGCGGGCAAAATGGATGCGCCATACCAGATGACGGCGCCGGTAAAGTAAAGCAGGCCGCCCGCTGTTAGCGCGTACCAGGGACTGCCCGCTCCGAGCACCATCACCATGATCGAGACTATGGCGGTGGCCAAGCCGACCGCCAGAAGCACCCATGCCACCACCGTGGGTTGAGGCGCTCCGTAGCTGGAGAGTGACTGGCCACCCGGGCCGCCGGAGATCCATGGCAGAAACAGGGCGACCGCCATCAGGGCAACCGGCACCGCCGACGGAATCAGAACCAGGCGAGAGTCGGGATGTTTGGGGCCCGACGAGCTGGATGGAGTGTCCTCGGACTCAGCCGGCGCCTTGACCTCCGGCTCAGATACCTCACTAGCCATCCGTAAGGCCTCCAACGGCATCAACTGCTACCGTGACCGCCTGCTCGATCACCGCGTCCGGCTCGTCGTCAGGCTTCCGCGCCACGAGGAAGAGCCTATCCGTGGCGTCTCCAAAAGCGCGACGCTCGTAGTCACCCCACAGGTGCATGATGCGAAAGCCTGCTCGTTCTACCAGATGCTCCAGCTCGAAGCGGTAGGTGTATCGCATCGTCCAGCTCAGCGTCGCCAGAGTCGTGCCGCCTTGTTTGTAGGTAGTAACCACTGGACGGGTCTGCATCGCCAGGTCAGAGCGCTCGGCACGCTCGACCACCTCGTAGTCGCCCGTTCGTTTGACCACCTCGTCCTCGCGAGCGATCCGCTCGGGATCGGGATTGAAGACGTCGATAACCAGGAAGCCTCCGGGCCGGATATGGTGGTACATGTTCTCCAAGAGATCGAGCTGGTCCTCCTTGGTGGTCACGAGACAGAAGGAGTTGAGGGCCATGAATGCCATACCGAAGGTCAGTGGCAATGAGATCGAGCGGCCGTCTCCATGAAGCTCGGACGCCCGGCGTCGTACCTCTTCAGGCTCCATCTGTAGGCGGGCGCGAAGTCGGTCGAGCATCGCCTCCGAGGAATCGACGCCGACGACGTCAAAGCCGGCGCGAATCAATGGGATGAGGCACCGGCCGGTGCCGCAGCCCAGCTCCAGAATCGGCCCGCCGGCCTCCTGCGCCAGCATGACATACAGCTCCACGTCACGCCGTGGCTCTGCCAGCCGGTCGTAGAGTTTGGCGGCGATGACCGGCTGGTACGGGTTTTCGAACTGCTGGATGCTCACCTACCTAGGCGGGATCAGCACGCGAGCGCGCAGCACCGGAGCCGAACGGCTGCCATTCCCGAAATCTCCCCATTTTACGAATGGCCGGGCGGTGAGGTTTGGATCGGGAGTTGGCTCGTCTGCGAGCCGGTACCACGGGTGCTTGTGGCAACCCCGCAGATACGAGCATCGTGGCAAGCGGCACACCAACGGCCTGAAGGCCTGTACTACCCAGACCACCGACCTACATGCCTCCGTAGTACAGGGCTTCAGCCCGTCAATGTACCGATTGTGCACAGTGCCCCGTATCCACAGCGACGGTGGCCGGAATCTTCCCCTCGCACGTGTTCCACCCGCATACGAGCATCGTAGTAAGCGGAAACATCAACGGCCTGAAGGCCTGTACTACCCAGACCGACCTACATGCCTGCGTCGTACAGGGCTTCAGCCTGGCGCTGTACCGATGTGCACAGTGCCCCGTATCCGCAGCGACGGTGGCCGGAATCTTCCCTCGCCGGCGTTCCACCCACCTCCGCCGCCCGAACGAGCATCGTGGTAAGCGGAACATCAACGGCCTGAAGGCCTGTACTACCCAGACCGACGCCGCTACATGCCCCCGTAGTACAGATACTCATGTCCCCTCTAGGGGCACAACGAGCAATGAAAATGGAGGACCGATCCATCGATCCATTTTCGAGACAGGGCTTCAGCCCGTCAATGTACCGATTGTGCACCGTGCCCCGTATCCACAGCGACCGCGGCCGGAATCCTCTCTCGCCGGCGTTCCACCCACCTCCGCCGCCCGAACGACCATCGTAGTAAGCGGAACTCGCCGGTGTTCCGCCCCGCCCGCGGCTTGTACGAGCATCGTAGTAAGCGGGACATCGACGGCCTGAAGGCCTGTACTACCCGGATCGCGACGCGGCCACCCGGCAACCTCCCTTTGATTCCTCGTCCGCCTGTCGCCGCATCGTCCCTCGGACGTCGCAACCCCGCGATCCGAAACGCGACCCCACAACTCCAAACTCCAAACTCCTTTGACGGACGGGTGCGTTGGTAAAATCTGGGGTTATGAGAATGGCCCGGCCGTGAGGTCTCCTCACCTAGTGCTGGTACCCAGGCGGCTCACCGACCTCCGGGCCGGTCTCTGGATCGGAGGGGTCCTGTTCCTCTGCTTCGTGTACTTCCTCCCCCGATGGCACGACTGGAATCAGGACGCCCGGATGGACATGACGATGGCCATCGTCAATCACGACACCATCGCCATCAACGCCTACCAGTACAACACCAAGGACGACTCGCGCTTTCAGGGGCACTACTACAGCAACAAAGCCCCAGGGCAGAGTCTGAGCGGGGTGCCGGTGTACGTGGCCTTCAAGGCACTGACGGCGCTTCCTCCCGGCAGAGGACTTGTCGATGCGGTGGAGGGGAACACGGCGTGGAACATGGCGTTGCAGGAAGCGGCCGGCAGGTTCGTCCCTCCGAAGCTCGATTTCGCCCTGCTTCAGTACCTGGAGTCGGTGCTGACGGTGGCCGTCCCCAGCGTCCTCTTTCTGCTGCTGTTCTACTGGTTTCTGGGGTATTTCTCCGACTCCCAGCTCAACCGCATCATCCTCACGCTGGGATTCGGGCTGGCCACCATCATCTTTCCCTATTCGCAGCTCTTTTAC
>DASRCF010000062.1:0-3695 GCA_035653255.1 Chloroflexota bacterium | reverse complement strand
ACACCCGGCGAGATCCAGCACCGCGCCGGGGCCGACCACCACCACGGAGCCACCGGCGAACACCGCCCAGCCACGAACCTTTAGGACGCTGTCGGCGCCGAGCTGAACAAGGGCGGGGAGCGCACTGGGGGGCCCCGTCGGCCAGTGACCGAGCGAGAGGGGGCCGCCTGAGTCCAGCTTGGCGGTTGGGTGGCACTCGATTGCCGAGCCGGGTGAGGCGACTATCAGCGGGCGTCCTTCGTGCCATGCATGGTGCCGGGCGGACAGCACCGCACTCCGAACAGCCTCTCGAACCGTGAGACCCTGTAGCCATCGGGTGCGCGACGACAGGCCGAAGGCAGCCGGAATCCTCAGGTCGGGCACGATGTGCTTCTGTCCTCGATCAGCCCCGGCAGTACGCGATCGACAGCGAAGTACTCCCGGGCTAACTCCAGCGCAGCCTGGGCATGGCGCTGATAATGATCGGCGATGGCCTCGAGAGCGTTGGCGGCAGCCTCGGTGTCGTCGAAGGCGAACAGGCCTTCTCCGGTCGGTATGTGGTACTCGAACCCGGTGGCCTGGGTCACTACAGGACGACCGGCGGCGAGGTAACAAACGCTGCGATCGCTGAACCATCCCGTGCGCAGACGGGTGTACTGGTCCTTGGCGATTGTGAATTCGCCAGCCGAGCCCTGGACGAAGCCCCGATACTCCACCGGCGGGTCCAGCCGCCGGGCGTCGGAGACGATCCAACCCTGTTTGCGCAGCCGATCCCTGTCCCGATCAGTGGCGCTCCGAAGCGCCAGTTCGAGAGGCATCGACGTGCGGGTTGGTAGATCGATGACCCGTTCGAACAGGTGGTCCTTGCGCCACTCAAAGCGGTGCTCGTGCCACTGCAGAGGCGGCTTGACCGGCCGGTGCCACTGTGCGACCGTCGTGAAGCGGCCTGACGCCGGAGGACTATCGGTACGCCACCAGTCCAGTATTACGGGAGGACGCGTCGGGTGCCAGTCGAGCGGACCCACCGGTATGGGAGAGCGTGGGGTACCGATGTTCACGCCGTAGGTATAGAGCCAGCGGTGGCGTTCGAGGAGACGGAGGTAATCCTGGTTACCATTGGCCACATGAATCTGAATCTCGCCGGGGTCAGTCTCCAGGTAGAGAAGGTTCGGCCGCGCGTCGGACACCCACTTGTTACCACAGAGGTTAATGACCGCATCGGCTTCTCTTTGCAACCGAGCTACTTTGACGGCGCCCCCATTGCCATACCACTCCGGAGCCAGGTGCTTGGTCCGGAAAAGCCATCTGTCTGACAGCCCGAGGCGCGACATCTGAGCGGCCAAAAACCTGACGTTCTCGTCCACGGCTGGCGCATACTCGAGCGTACCTGGCCGATATAGGACATCGGCGTCTTCCACGTACCAGACATCGAACCCTAGGCGGCGGAACCCGCCTAGATAGTGCAGGACTTGCCAGGCCATCCCTCCGAAAGGGTTCGAAGCCAAGAGCCCCCAGATGACTATGAGGCCACGGGAGGCCGGAGGGTACCCCCCATCGGGAACCAGGTTCGGGCTCCGATATTTCCCACCCGCGTTTGTCAAGCGGAGACTCCCGCCGCTGTCTCCACGACCCATCGCCATCGAGCACCGATAAGGGTCCAGTCGTAGGCGAGGGCTGCACGCCTGCCGGCGGCCGCCCGCGCCCCACGTAGGATCGGGCTACGGCATAGCCTGACAATCGCTTCCGCGAACCCGCTCTCGTCGTCGGCGACTTCAACTTCATGGCCTGGGCGGAAGGACAGACCCTCAATACCTAGCGACGTGCTGACAACACTGCGTCCGGCGGCGGCGGCCTCGAGCACCTTTAGCCGAGTCCCGCCGCCATTTCGCAGGGGCGCGACAGCCACGCCAGCGGCATACAGAAATGGGCGGGTGTCGGGGACGTCAGCGAATACTTGCACCCGGTCGGTAGCTAAGGCGCGAACACGGTCATCCGGCCCCGCTCCGACCACGTCTAGCGTCACCGTCGGCTCCTGCCGCCAGACCAGCGGGAGCACGCATCTGACCAGCCAGATCACTGCCTCGATATTCTCCTGCGTATGAAGTGAACCCGTAAACACCAATCGCCGGGCATCGCCGTCCTGCTCCGCCGGTGCGAAGCGATGGACATCTACTCCGTTCGGGACAACGGTAACCTGCCTTGCGCCGAGGACATCCTGGGCATGCCGGGCCTCCAAATCGGAGACACAGACCGTCCGTGCCGCCGAGCGGACCGCTGCTGACTCGAACGAGCGGAGCAGAGAGGCCTCGCGATGGTCACCGTTGCGAGCTTGTTTGACGGCGTGGACGTCGTGGAGATCGAGAACGAAGGGCAGTCCTGCCGGTAGGTTGGTCCGAAAGCGAGCCATGGCTGTCTCCGTGAGGACGGCCACGTCTGGATCCCACATCGTGCAGAGGTTTCCGACCAGCCGAGCCATCGCCGGGGACTCATACATAGCTACGCTGTAGGGTTCCGGGTTCGTCGAGCCGCCTCCTCCCGCGCTGGCCTGCTGTGCGGAGCCCGAACCTCCCAGCGCCTCGGGAAGCTCCCATGGGACCCGGTGAAGCTCCACTCCCGACGGGGGATCCTCTAGACGGTCACCCCAATCGAATGCAGCAACGACGACTTCATGCTTCTCGGCGAGGGCCTGGGCCAGATAAGCGTTCCGGGTCTGCGCACCGCCCATCGGTGGCCACGGTACTTCGGCGGTCACAGTGAGGATTCTCACCGAGCGATCCGGTCCTTTGCGAGGCGCTGGTAGTGGGCAAGATAGGCTCGGGCAACGACTCCGACATCGAACCTCTCGCGCGCCGCTCGCCGCACAGTCGTCCGGTCGAGGGCGGACGCTTCTATAACCGCCGCTGGCAGTTCACCCTCGGTCGCAACAACCCGGCCAGTAACGCCGTCATCAACCACTTCGGGGAGAGCGCCGCTCCGCATGGCCGCGATCGGTGTCCCGGCTGCCATCGCCTCGACGCACACCATCCCGAATGGCTCCGACCAGCGCGAGGGCACAAGGAGGCAGCAACTTCGGGCCAAAGCCCTTCGCTTCCCCTCACGGTCGAGGACGCCCACATAGCGAATTTGCGGCCCCAGCAGCGGCTCCACCTCAGCTTCAAAGAATTGCCTGTCCGTGATCGGGCCCGCCAGGGTGAGCGGGCGCCCGACCTCACATGCAGCCCGGATGGCCATATCGGGTCCCTTACGCCATTCCATACGCCCCAGGAAAAGAAGCTCCTCACCGCCGCTGGCCGAGAAGGGCACGGCGCTTACATCGATTCCATTGTGAGTGACACCGAGGAGCGAGGCTCCGCGGGCGGCAGCCTGCTCGTATTGCGAGTAGCTGACGCCGACGACCGCCCGCGGGGAACGCCGCAACGACCAGCACAGGTCTTCTGTGACCTGGCCGTGCAACGTGTATAGGACTGGTGGGGTCCCTGCGAAGGCATCCTGGAGGACGAAAGTGCCCGGCACCACGTGGCTATGCACGACGTCGGCATTCTGGGCGGTGCTCAGAGCCGACTTTACGAGCTCCTGCTCGTAGTATTCGTATTCGCTTGCCTCCCCGCGTTCCATTAGCGGGCCAACCGGCTCGGGAACAGCCTCGATCAGCGGCACGGCGACATCGCTGCCTCCGGCGCCAACAAGAATGACGTCGTGGCCGAGGGCGGACTGCG
>DASRCF010000061.1:0-5759 GCA_035653255.1 Chloroflexota bacterium | reverse complement strand
GATGTCGGAAATCGACTCCAGGCCGACCGACACCCGCACCAAACCATCGGCGATGCCCGCGTCGCGCCTCTCCTCCGCCGTCAACGTCCGGTGAGATGAGAGTGCGGGGCAGAGGACGAGCGTCTCCACATCGCCGAGGCTGGTGCCCGGCACGGCCAGCCGCAGGTGATTCATAAAGCCCTCGACCTCTTCCAATCCCAGCGGCAGCTCAAACGAGACCAGACCTCCTCCGAGGCCGTCGCGAAACTGCGTGGCGGCTCGGTCATGAGCCGGGTCGGACTCCAGTCCCGGGTAGTAGACCCTGCTCACCTCCGGACGTTGTTCGAGCCAGGCGGCGAGGGCCAAAGCGTTGTCGCAGTGTTTCCGGACGCGCAGGGCCAGGGTTCGCACCCCTCTCAGCACCAGCCAGGCCTCGAACGGACCAAGGATCCCGCCGGTGGCTGTGCGCAGGTCTCGAATCTCGCGCGCGAAGTCGCCGTCACAGAGGATGATCCCGGCTGTCACATCGCCGTGTCCGGAGATGTATTTGGTGGCGCTGTGGACGACGACATCGGCTCCGAGGATGGCCGGTTGAAGCAGAAACGGCGATGGAAAGGTGTTGTCGACGACGACCAGAGCTCTGTGGTCGTGAGCCATCTCGATCAGTGCCGCCACATCCGGAACCCGCAGCAGGGGATTCGAGATCGGCTCGAAGACCAGCATGCAGGGCGCCTGCTCTTCCAGCGCGGCCTCCACCGCCTCCAGGTTCACGGCGTCGACAAACGCGCACCTTACTTGCAGCCGCCCAAAGAATCCGGACAGCAGGCTCCGCGTTACTCCATAGAGATCGGCAGCCGCCAGTATGGTCGCTCCCGGCCTAGCTCCGAGCGCAATGAATGCCGCGTGCAGTGCGGCCATGCCCGACGCGAAGGCAACCCCGTCCTCCGTCTCTTCGAGGGCGGCCACGGTCTCCTCCAAAGCTCGAACCGTCGGGTTGGCGTTGCGTGAGTAAGCGTAGCCTTGGCCCATCGGGCGCAGGGCGTCGTGGACCTGGCGGACGTCGTCGTATACGAAGGTCGTGGACGTATGGATGGAGGGAGTGGTGGGTCGCGCCTCCAGCCCGGCGCGAAGACCCGTCCGCACCGCCAGCGTCTCGAATTCCGGCTCCCGCCCCGCCATGCTCAATGCTTACACGATGTGCGCCTCGCGACGGGAGTCGGAGCTGCGTCCGGATGGAAACCACACAAACCAGCGGACGATCGCGACGGCTAGCGACCACACACGATAGTGCGACGGATATGGGGTCTGACACTCACGAAGGCGTAATCGCGGGTCCTCGACCTGCCCGACCGTTGCTGTGCGGTATCGATCAGGTCAAACTATCGGTGCCGGTCTAGGTTCAGTCTCCGGCCGCGACGGACTTGGAGGCGTGAAGCACGGCGTTCTCATCCATGAGCCGACTCGCGGTGATCATATGGCCACGAGCCGCAAAGGCGTGTGCACATGCCCGCGGGACCTCTCGGTCACGCATGTGCTTCCCGGCGACGCGCAAATGGCGGGCCGCCATCTCAAGCTCTTCTGCGCTGCGCTCAAATCTCTCGGCTGCTATGTCTTGTGGCCGCCGGTCTTCCATCGATGCTCCGATTTCGGGTTTCGGGTTTCGGGTTTCGGGTTTGACATTGGGGATCGCGACTCGAGTTTAGTTCGACCCTTCTACCAGCCGCGTTGACTAGAAGAAGTGGCCGACAACGCTACCGGACTGGCACGAAAGGTGCCTCTATGCTTTCGACGTGCAAGTCAGAGTGGACAGCCGGAGATGACACAACTCGGTTGAGAGTGAGGAGGCCAGCGCATGGGCAGGAGAAGCGATGATACCAGGACGATCCGCACCCCTAGGGGCGGGAATGGGACAGGGCCCAGCTTGGGCCTGATCGTCGTTGCGTGCGGACTGATCCTGGCCATCGTTGCCATGTTTCTACCCTGGTCATCGGCCGCCTGCCCGGCAGGGTGCCCGGGCCACATTCTCGGTCCATCCCAAAACGGCTTCCACAATTGGGGCGCACTCTACTTCTTTGCCTGGCTGGTCGCCGCACTCGCCCTGACGGGTGAGATGCTCACCGGCAACCGCGTCTTTCGAGGTCTGGTGCTCGACGACTGGGTGCTGTACCTGATCGCCGGGCTCCTGATGGTGGCCGCGCTTCTCTTCTACTACTTTGGAGCCAACCTGGGCTCGACCATAGCCGGGATCCGGCTCAATGTCCAATATGGCTGGATACTGGCCATGGTCGGTGCGGGGCTGGTCGTAATCGGCGCTCTTCTCACCCAGAACCGGCTGCGGCTAACCGCCGTCCCGCTGGTCGAGGCGGACTAGAAGCCGTCTCCCCGGGTCGCGGGAATGGCTTGCCCGGCGTTTGTTTCCGTGAGCCACGCGATTTCCGGGGGCCGTAAGCTGCCCCAATTCGACAGTTTGCAGGTGGCGCCGGGATTGCATTCCGCCCGAAGCCAAATGTAGCCGGGCCCCTGCCGCATGGCGGTCGATGTGTGCGATTGTTGGATCAGCCGGACGAGGCAGGATGTACCGCGATGTCCGTGCGTGGCCCGGACGTGCGCCGCAGTCGATCGTTCGCAGATTGCGCCACCAGCGACATCCGCCCGCGACCCCGCCACCGGCAACACCCGCTGCCCTCGCCCAACGACCCACTGATCGCCACGCACGTCGACCACAACCGACGGTGCGCAGGAGCCGGGCTATTTTTCCGTCACACGCCAAACGTCAAGCGTCGAACGCATCCCCCGGAGGTGGCCGGGCCGGGATTGCATTGCGCCCGAAGCCAAATGTAGCCGGGCCCCTGCCGCATGGCGATCGATGGGTGCGATTGTTGGATCAGCCGGACGAGGCAGGATGTACCGCGATGTCCGTGCGTGGCTCGGACGTGCACCGCAGTCGATCGTTCGCAGATTGCGCCAACCGGCGACATCCGCCCGCGATCCCGGCCACCGGCAACACCCACTGCCCTTGCCCAACGACCCGCTGATCCTGACGCACGTCGACCACTGCCGACGGTGCGACGGGCCGGCCTACATTTTTCCGTCACACCCCGAACGTCAAGCGTCGAACGTGCCTCGATCGTGGCGGCCCTGAGGCCGCAAGCGGTTCCGCAACCATTTCTATTAGGGTCCATGAGGGCCACTAAGCAGGACCTCGAGGCGATCAAGGCAGTCGTTCCAGCCCACGATGTGATTGTCTCGCTCTACCGCGCTCGGGAATCCTTCGTGCGTGAGCTGCGCCTCCGTCCTATCGTCGCCACCAACAAATTGCACTACGACGGTTGTCTCGAGATCCGGATCACTTCCCCACCTCCACGTGTACGCGAGCCTGCAGGGTTGTTCTACTTCGAGATATCTCCCATGAAGGTCGAGCACTCCGATGTTCGGAAGCTCCATAGTTCGAAAGTGGTAGCAGCCTCCCGGCCGAACGTTCGCCTCATAGCGCGTCCCGAACCTGGCCGGCCACCACCATTGGGCCAGCCGCTCCGGCTTCGTCCACGCGCTCCATACGTCTTCGATCGGCCCGAGGAGCGAACGTTGAAGACGTAGAGTTCCGTCTGAGCTAGGTGCAGGAATGCCTTCACCTCCCTGTTCGCGCCTTTTGCCGGCGCATGCAGTCCGCCCTGCCCATCCAACCAACCCGTAAGCGACCGGCGGCTGAGCCGGCCGCCATCGAAAACGAGAAACGTGTAATCCAATACCTGGCCGCAGAGTCCGCGCGGCAGGGCTCTAGCCCATCAACCCCCGCATCGCCTTGGGTATCCGCTTCTTGCCAGTCATCATGGACTTCATCATCTTCTGCATGTCCTTGAACTGATTGAGCAGCTGGTTGACGTCCTGGATTGAGGTGCCGCTTCCCCGGGCTATGCGGCGCCGGCGGCTGCCGTTGATCATCTGAGGGTTGTGGCGCTCCTCTTTGGTCATGGAGGTGATCATAGCCTCGATCCGCTTGAACTCCTTGCCGTCGAGATCCGGAATGCCGCCCGCGCCCTTCAGCGTTCCCCGCATGCCGGGAATCATCTCCAGGATGCCGGTCAGCGACCCCATCTTCTTCAGGCTTTGTACCTGGTTGAGGAAGTCCTCCAGGTCGAAGGTAGCCGTTCGCATCTTCTTCTGGAGGCTCTTGGCCTGCTCCTCGTCGAACGACTCCTGAGCCTTCTCGATGAGAGACATGACGTCGCCCATGCCGAGGATCCGGTCGACGAGACGGTCGGGATGAAAAGCCTCCAGGCCGTCGGGCTTCTCGCTCGTCCCCAGAAACTTGATGGGCACGCCGGTTACCGCTCGAATCGAGAGGGCCGCACCCCCGCGGGCGTCGCCGTCAATCTTGGTGAGCACAAGGCCCGTGATATCCACGTTGCGGTGGAACTCCTCCGCCGCCCGGACTGCATCCTGCCCGGTCATGGCGTCGGCAACCAGAAGCACCTCATCGGGCTTTGTGAGGCGCTCGATATCGCGCAGCTCTTCCATCAGAGGTTGGTCGATATGCAGACGGCCCGCGGTGTCGAGGATCACCACCGTCTTTCCCGTTTCGCGGGCCTGACGCAGGCCGTTGGCGGCGATCTGCTGAGGCTTGGCCTTCGTGCCCTCGTTGTAGGTGGCGATGTCGAGCTGCTTTCCGAGGGCAATGAGCTGATCGACGGCAGCCGGCCTGTAGGTATCGGCAGCCACCAATAGCGGCACATGCTTCTGCTTCCGCAACAGCAATCCCAGCTTGGCAGCAGTGGTCGTCTTACCGGAGCCCTGAAGCCCCGCCAGCATGATGACGAACGGTGGCTGTCCGCCCAGGTTCAGAGGGGAAGGCGATCCCAACAGAGCGGCCAGCTCCTCATGCACGATCTTCACCACCTGCTGGGCCGGCGTCAGGCTCTGCAGCACCTCCGCGCCGACGCACCGCTCCTTGACCCGTGCCACGAAGTCCTTGACCACCCGGAAGTTGACGTCCGCCTCCAGCAGCGACATGCGCACCTCGCGCATGGCCTCGTCGACGTCGCGTTCGGTCAGGGCCCCCTTGGATCGAAGGCCGGAAAAGACGGAGGTTAGGCGGTCGGTGAGGGTATCAAACATAGGGCGAGAGAGTTTCGGGTTTCGAGTTTCGAGTTTCGAGTCGGAGTTTCAGCTTTCGAGTTTCGAGTTTCAGTTTCCACCACCGGTTACTTTGGTCGTTCACTTCTCATTATTGGTTTCAGGTTCCCGGTTCAGGTGTCTTGAACTGGTGTCTCAAAGAGGTATTCCGAGAGGTGCTCGCTGAGGCGCCGACGCTTTCTGCCGGCTACTTCTGAGCCTCGCAGGTAGTGCATCAAGGAGGCGGTCATGCGAGCAATCTCGTCAGTCAGCCTCAACAGATCATCGCATTGCTGAGCAGCGATTAGCCCCGCATCACGGCCGATGTAGGTCTGGCTGCGCAGCTCCCCCAGCGATCCCTTCGCCAGCGATAAGAACTGCTGGAACTCCCTGCTACCGTCTCGCTCGAAACCCTCAGCGATGTTTGAGGCTACCGAAACAGCAGCACGACGCATTTGGTTGGATAGAGACTGGTCACTAGAGAGCGGGGCCGCTCTAGTGATCTTGTACACCATGCTCGCCAAGCCGCGAGCCCTCTGCCAAACCTGGAGATCCTCAAACCGTTCGACGGTCGGCGTGTCACCCTCCAGAATCTTCCAGCTCGGTCGATCGTCCCCAAACCCGTCTCGTTCGCAACTGTATTTCTCTCGAAGCTGGGAGCCGGCATC
>DASRCF010000060.1:0-5558 GCA_035653255.1 Chloroflexota bacterium | reverse complement strand
CCCGTCACGACGACACGGCGCCTACTCAACCCGAAACCCCTTCAACCCCTGGAATATGGCGCCGGCACCCAGGTCCAGGCAGTCCGGCGCCCGTTCAGCACGCTGCGACGGAAACAGGCGGCTCCTGCAAGGTGCGCACTCTCGCGACGACCTCATCGACTACCCAATCCGGCGTGGAGGCGCCGGCCGTGATGCCAACGCGGCCCGCTCCCGTGAACCAATCCGGTTGCACATCATCCACGCCCTGCACCTGGAAGGCGCGCACGCCCTCCTCCTCAGCCGCCTGCACCAGCTTTCGCGTATTGGCGCTCTGCAGACCTCCGACGGCGATGACCACGTCGACATCGCGCGCCAACTCACGCACGGCTCGCTGACGCTCCTTGGTGGGCTTGCAGATGGTGTTGATCACGCGGATCTCGACGCCTCTGGACACCATTTCCGCCACCAGCTTCTGAGCCAGAGCAATGAACAGCTCCACGTTCGAGGTGCTCTGCGAGATCAAGGCGACGCGGCGGGTGGGCTGCCAACCCTCCAGATCTGCCATGGTCTTGACAACCTTGGCCTTTCCGTCGGTCCAGCCGACGATCCCCTTCACTTCCTTATGAGACGCGTCGCCATAAACCAGTACCGAGTAGCGCTGGTTGATGAGATCCAGAGCCGTCTTCTGGATTCGCGTGACGAGCGGGCAGGTGGTGTCAATGACTTTGAAGCCTCGCTCCTCCGCCTGCCGCTCGAAGTCAGGTGGCGCGCCATGGGCCGTGATCGCTACCATCGCCCCCGGAGGCGCATCGCACAGATCGTCGATGACGTGGACGTTGATGTGCTCCAGCTCCGCCGCCACCTGCGGATTGTGCACGATTGCACCCAGCGTGTAGACCGTCTGGCCGCTCTCTCCTAGCTCCCTGACGACATCGATGGCGTCGCGGACTCCGAAGCAGAAGCCCATTGCCGTCGCTTTGACGATTTCCATCTAAACCGGCTTAGTCTCCCTGAATTGGACCAGCCCATTGTACCCGTAGTCGCAGTTCGTCGCTCTTTGTCAAGCGTCCAAGCGACGATATAGGCCAGTCCGCCCAGAACGAAGACGTGCACGTGAGTCGCGGGGTAGAGAACGGGATCGAGCCAGACTGTCGCCAGCACCGCAACAGTCCAACGTCGGTTGGTGAGCAGAGAGAGTGCGGCAGCGGGGTAGATGAGCGCCAGATCGTGGAACAGCAGGTGGTTGGCAACCAGGACAGTCACCAGGGCAGCCGGGAGCCAGTCCACGGTCTCGCGGTCACAGCGACGGAGCCAGATAAGGAGAACTGCCAGGGTCAGGAGCAGTGTGAGAGCCGTGACAGCTGCCCCGTAGCCTAGGAGCGCGTGTACCTGTGACGCTATTGAGACATTGAAGCGCGGGCCCCAATCATGCTGGGTGGTCCAGCTGTTGGCCTGGAGAATCATGCGGCCGAAGGCGCGGTAGACGGACAGGCCGCCGCCGACAAGCCCCAGCAACCCGGCCACAGCCAGTCCGGCGCATGCGCCGAGAAGCTCGTGCGCGTGCCGCCGCCAGAGAAGCAGGGCAAGTGGCGCGATCAGGAACTGAGGCTTAGCGGCCAAAAGCAGGACTGCTGACCCCAGGAGAAGCCACGAAAAGATCCTCGAGGGCTTTGCATCACTGCTCCGCCAGCCGGCCAGTAGGAGCGTCAACCCGAGGGTCATGAGCCCGGAATCCTCTCCCTGGACGGTGGCCACGACGAGAGGCAGGCAGCCGAGCAGCACGAGGAGGCAGAGTAGCCTGTTCCTCGCACCGGCGTGACGTAGAGCTATAGCCGCCGCGACGGCAAAGGCGACCAGATTCAGGGCTGTCCAGAGGAGAACGGCAGATTGAAGCGGCAGCCGCCCAAAAGGCTCCAGGAGCAGGCCGAAGTGCGGAGGATTGAGGAACGGCAGGTGTGACAGCCCGACTCGACGCGATATGCTCAGCTCGACTGGATGGATCGCGGCGAGGCTATAAGCCGAGGCCAGCTTTCCCGCCGACGCCAGCTTTCCGGCGGCGTAGAAGACGACGAAATCGCTGTGCCCCGCCGAGGCCAGTCGCCTGGCCCATGCAGCGCCGAGCAGAATCGCGCCGGCGGCCATGAGTCCAAGCAGAGAGTAGGCGGTTAGGAATCCCAGTCGCGAGCGGGCGGCCGCACGCGGCGTGTCCCCGCTCGCGCCCGCTTCCGATCCTTGAGGAGCACTTGGAAGCACGTCTATCCGTAGCCGACCGACGGCGGTGAGACCAGTGCCAGATGGTACCGGGGAGAGGAGTTTCGAGTTTCGGGTTTGGAGTTCGGGGTGTCGAGTTTAGAGTTTCAAGGTCCCCTGTAGGCCGCAATCGCATCCCACTCAGCCCACAGTCTCTCTGGCGGTCTCGAGTGTGACGGACCCGTCTCCAACAAGGAGGAACGCATATGGGTGCCTGGCGGGGAGGCGATGCTCCCGCTGGCTGAGCTTGCAAGCCCTAGAGCCCGCTGCCTCTAAAACCCGCTGCCGCTAAAACCCGACCACCTCTCTTTCCGGCTTCCGCATATGAAGTAGAGCAAGGCCATGGCCCCCAGCTCAAAAGGGACGGAAGTGCCGACAAGCTGCTGCTTGAGCGAGATTAACGCAAAGGCCGAGCCTATGGTCTCCTGATTGTGTCCCGGTGACCAGCCAGTGCCGCCATTCAGCAGGGGAAGGGTTACCACGACGATCGTGGCCGCGCTGGTGAGAACTGCCAGCCGCAGGAGATTGTCTGCCCGCTCGCGGTGTTTGGAGCGGACCCGCCCTACGCCCATCGTTAGCCCCACCGGCGTTAGTGACGTGACCAACGCAAAAAAGTCGCTCAGACCTGTCTGCCAGTCAATGAAGCCGATCGCTCACAGGCCACCGGCAATCTCCAACATGGCGGCGACGAAGAGCATGAAGGCCAGCCACAAGCCCAACAGCCCCCAATCCCGGTGTCGGAGTTCGACGACAGCGGAGCGGTAGCCGACTATGTGCGTTCCCGGCATGTGGGCCACCCCTTCGAAAATGAGGCACTACTTGGCGTAGTCGACGACGCGGGTCTCTCGAATGATCATGACCTTGATCTGGCCGGGATACTCCAGCATCTCCTCGATCTTCTGCACAATGTCGCGGGCCATCCGATGGGCGGCGACGTCGTCGACCGAGTCCGGCCGCACGACGATACGCACCTCTCTCCCCGCCTGAATGGCGTAGCTCTTCTCCACGCCGTCGAAGGAGTTGGCAATGTTCTCCAGGGCTTCCAGGCGCTTGACATACATTTCCAGCGTGTCTCGGCGGGCACCGCTACGAGTCGCCGATATGGCGTCTCCCGCCTGCACCAGTACCGCCTCCACGGTTTGTGGTTCCTCGTCGAAGTGGTGTGCCGCGATGGCGTGAACCACCTTGCTCGACTGTCCGAGCCGCTTGGCGATGTCCGCGCCAATGAGGGCGTGCGGGCCCTCTACCTCGTGCGAGACACCCTTGCCGATGTCATGCAGGAGCCCGGCTCGCCGGGCGACGTTGACGTCGGCGTTCAGCTCGGACGCCATCATCCCACACAGATGCGCCACTTCCACCGAGTGCTTGAGCACGTTTTGCCCCATGCTGTAGCGGAAGTGCAGCCGTCCGAGGGACTTGATCAGATCCGGGTTCAAGCCGGTTACGTTGGCCTCGAAGGCGGCCCGCTCACCCTCCTCGCGAATGATGGTGTCAACCTCGTTTCGTGCCTTTTCGACCATCTCCTCGATGCGGGCGGGATGAATTCGCCCGTCGACCACCAGCTTGCCCAGCGCCAATCGGGCAACCTCTCGCCTGACGGGATCGAATCCAGACAGCAGAACGGCCTCCGGGGTGTCGTCGATGATGAGATCGACACCCGTGGCCATCTCCAGGGCTCGGATGTTCCGGCCCTCACGGCCGATGATGCGCCCCTTCATCTCCTCGCTGGGAAGCGGAACGACCGATACCGAAGACTCCGAGACCTGGTCAGAGGCCCACCGCTGGATGGCGGTGGTGATGATTTTTTGGGCTCGTTCGTCGGCGGTTTCCTTAGCCTCCGCTTCAACTCGCCGTACCAGTTGGTTGGCATCCTCCCTGACCTCGGCCTCGACAGCCGCCAGCAGGACATCCCGTGCCTCTGCTCGGGTCATTCCCGAGACCTGCTCCAACTCTCGCCGGCGCTCCGTAACTAGAAGCTCGGCGTTGGATCGAAGCTGCTCCACCTCCTCTTCGCGGACGGAGATGGATTGCTCACGTCGCTCGAGCCCGTCCAGCTTGCGATCGATGTTTTCTTCCTTCTGTTGAACACGACGTTCCATGCGCTGTAGGTCGGAGCGGCGCTCGCGAATATCGTTCTCGGCCGAGGTCTTGATGCGAAGTGCCTCGTCTTTGGCCTCGAGAAGGATTTCCTTTGCTTTGGCGCGCGCCTCCGCGAGGTCCCCATCGGTGGAGATCTTTGCGGCCACCGTGGCACGCTGCGCCTCCTGAAGGCGAAACCAGAGCAGGACTGCCGCGAGCACGCACGCCGCCAAAATGATGGCTAGGACAATGGCAACGACAGTCATTATGATGACCTTTCACACTAATGAAAATGACGTGAAAACGCCTCTCTACTATAGTCAACCTACGATAGTTTGTCAAACCCTCGGAGCACTGTTTGTGGCGAAATCACTAGGCTTCCGCCTATTCAGGGGCCTTGACTATCTCCCCACGGAGAGGCACAGGCGAGCCCTTTCATGCTGCCGGCTCCTCTTTCGCCCGTTGCCAAAGTCTGTCCACCTCTTCGTCCGATAGTTGGGAAAGACTTTTCCCTTCCTCACGGCACAGCGCCTCCACCTGCCGAAAGCGGCCCACGAACTTTCGGTTGGCAAACCGTAACGCCTCCTCGGGGTCGGACTTGAGCCACCTCCCCAAGCTGACAAGGGCAAAGAAGACATCTCCCAGCTCATCCAGTATCCGAGCCTGGCCACCTTCGTGGGTGATCTCTGACTCCAGCTCGTCCAGCTCCTCACGCACCTTGCGCAGCACGCCGAGGACATCATGCCACTCGAATCCCTGGTTGGCGGCCCGCCGTTGGATGGCGTAACTGTAGGGCAGGGCGGGCATCGAAGTGGGAATGCCCGACAGTATGGAGTCTCGGTCGGGTTTCTCCGACTGTTTGAACGACTCCCATCGACGCAGGACTGACTGGGCCGTGGGGAGATCCAGGTCACCGAACACGTGAGGGTGGCGGCGAATCAGCTTCCCGCAGATGCCGCCCAGAATGTCGCCTATGTCGAATTCGTCCATCTCGGCCGCTATCTGAGCATGGATGGCGATCTGGAACAGCAGATCGCCCAGCTCCTCTCTGAGCTTGACGTCGTCGGCCTCGTCGAGAGCCTCGACCACCTCGTACACCTCTTCGATGAGGTGAATCTTGAGCGAGGCATGGGTCTGTTCACGGTCCCAAGGGCATCCGCCGGGCGCGCGCAGTATTCGAGTCACATTCATGAGCCCAGCGAAGGTACGCCGATCATCAGTTGGCGCCACCGGCGGGACGAACAGGGCGG